>NZ_JBICKL010000077.1:0-358019 GCF_043104195.1 Pseudomonas sp. xss_2 | reverse complement strand
GAAACTGCAAGTCTCCTATTCGTACACGTAAAAGGTGCAACCGTCCCTCGGACGGGGCTTCGCAAGTGCAACCTTTCAGTGCACAATCGCGCCCCTCTTTTCGGTTGAGGTGTGCGATCCCTCTGTTTCGCCACTCTCAGCCTGTTGCAGTCTTGCGAGTGGAGTTGCACCCGGAATGAATGAGCAGGCCCAAGGCGTTGAACAACGCTTCGAACAATCGTCCCCCGCCGTCCTCGACAGCTGGTCGCGTCAAGACACTACCTGGATGCTGGGCCTGTTTGGCACGGCTATCGGCGCCGGAACCCTGTTCCTGCCGATCAACGCAGGCCTGGGCGGATTCTGGCCGCTGCTGATCCTGGCGATCCTCGCATTCCCCATGACTTATTACGCACACCGCGGCCTGACTCGCTTTGTCCTGTCCGGGCGCAGCGGCGACATCACCGAGGTGGTCGAAGAGCATTTCGGCATCAAGGCCGGTGCACTGATCACCATCCTGTACTTCTTTGCCATCTTCCCGATCCTGCTGATCTACAGCGTGGCGTTGACCAACACGGTCACCAGCTTCATGCAGCACCAGCTGCACATAACCCCACCACCGCGCGCGCTGCTGTCGTTCGTGCTGATCCTCGGCCTGCTGGCGATCGTGCGCTGCGGCGAGCAGGCCACGGTCAAGGTCATGAGCCTGTTGGTCTACCCATTCATCGTTGCCCTGGCGCTGCTGGCGCTGTACCTAGTGCCGCACTGGAGTGGTGGCATCCTCGACACCGCCATGCAGGTGCCGTCCGGCTCGGCCTTCCTGCACACCGTGTGGCTGGCGATTCCGGTGATGGTGTTCTCCTTCAACCACTCGCCGATCATCTCGGCGTTCGCCGTCGACCAGAAGCGTCGCTATGGCGAGCATGCCGATCAGCGCAGCGGGCAGATCCTCTCGCGCGCCCACCTGCTGATGGTGGCCATGGTGCTGTTCTTCGTGTTCAGCTGCGTACTGACCCTGGACAGCGCTCAACTGGCTGAAGCCAAGGCGCAGAACCTGTCGATTCTGTCGTACCTGGCCAACCACTTCAGCAATCCGACTATCGCTTTTGCAGCGCCATTGATTGCCTTCATTGCCATCGCCAAGTCGTTCCTGGGTCACTACATTGGCGCCAGCGAAGGCCTCAAAGGCATCATCACCAAGGCCGGCCTGCGTCCAGGCGCCAAAGCCCTGGACCGCATGGTCGCCGCGCTGATGCTGGTGGTGTGCTGGATCGTCGCCACGCTCAACCCGAGCATCCTGGGCATGATCGAATCGCTCGGCGGGCCGATCATCGCCGTGCTGCTGTTCCTGATGCCGATGTACGCCATTCGCAAAGTGCCGTCGATGCGCAAGTACAGTGGCGCGGTGTCCAATGTGTTCGTGGTGGTGGTGGGTCTGGTCGCCATTACCTCGGTGGTCTACTCGCTGGTAGACAGCCTGCTGGGTTGATCGCGTTATTGTTGTAAGAAATGTCCGGGTCGGCTGTCGCCAACCGGACATTTTTATGTGCGGCCATAGGCTTGGGCGCAGCTTCATGCTTAACTCAGTGTCCTTTCCAAACCCCGTATAAGGATTACGTTCATGGCTCAAGTGACCCTCAAAGGCAACCCGGTTCAGGTCAAAGGTGTCCTGCCGAAGGCTGGCGCCCAGGCTCCGGCCTTCTCGCTGGTTGGTGCGGACCTGTCTGACCAGTCGCTGAAGGACTTCGCCGGCAAGCGCAAGGTGCTGAACATCTTCCCGAGCGTCGATACCCCCACTTGCGCCACCTCGGTACGCAAGTTCAACGCCCAGGCCAATGACCTGGCCAACACCGTAGTGCTGTGCGTGTCGGCTGACCTGCCGTTCGCCCAAGCGCGTTTCTGCGGCGCCGAAGGCCTGGAAAACGTCAAGAACCTGTCGACCCTGCGTGGTCGTGAGTTCCTCGAAAACTACGGCGTGGCCATTGCTGACGGCCCGCTGGCTGGCCTGGCTGCCCGCGCAGTAGTGGTGCTGGACGAAAACGATAAAGTCCTGCACAGCGAACTGGTTGGCGAGATCGCTGAAGAGCCGAACTACGAGGCAGCGCTGGCTGTCCTGAAGTAATCGCGGATCTGAAGGGCGACTTAGCCCCTGTAGGAGCTGGCTTGCCTGCGATGGGCCGCACAGCGGCCCCAACAGCAACACCCTGAAACGGCCTGGAACGATTTCCAGGCCGTTTTCATTTAAAGTTCATCGTTTTAGCAACGTCAGCCAAAGGTAAATGCCTGGTAAAGCCGCTTTGCTAAACCGGTCTCAATGCTTATCGTTCACCCTCCCACGTCGCCGTTTCCGAACAAGGTTCGTTCAACCCATGCAAGCTTCCGTCTCCCGCTCCCCTCGTCGCTGGCTCATCGGCCTGCTGATCCTGCTACTGGTGGCCTTGTTGGCCTGGTGGCTGTGGCCCGCTGCGTCGACCTCCAAGGAACCGGCCGGGCGCATGGGGAAAAATGGCCGCCCAGGCTTTGGTGGCTCGACCGAGGCGGTGCCGGTGCGAGTCGAACCGGTGCAGGTCGGCGATTTCCCGCTGTATTACAAGGCGTTGGGTACGGTCACGGCGAACAACACGGTCAATGTGCGCAGCCGCGTTGCCGGTGAGCTGGTCAAGATCCACTTCAAGGAAGGCCAGCAGGTCAAAGCAGGCGATCTGCTCGCCGAGATCGATCCGCGCAGCTACCGCATCGCCTTGCAACAGGCCGAAGGCACGCTGGCGCAAAACCAGGCGCAGCTGAACAATGCCCTGGTCGATGTAGCGCGCTATAAAGGCCTGTACGCCGAAGACAGCATTGCCAAGCAAACTCTGGACACCGCCCAAGCGCAGGTGGCGCAGTTCCAGGGCTTGGTCAAGACCAACCAGGCAGCGGTAAGCGATGCCCGGCTGAACCTCGAATTCACCCAGATCCGCGCACCGATCAACGGGCGCTTGGGCCTGCGTCAGCTCGACCTGGGCAACCTGGTTGCCGCTAACGACACCACCGCGCTGGTGGTCATCACCCAGACCGAGCCGATCAGCGTCGCCTTCACCCTGCCGGAAACCGAGCTGAGCACCGTGCTCGAGCGCTATCGCAGCGGCGCGGCGTTGCCGGTCGAGGCCTGGGACCGTGGCGACAGCAAGTTGCAGGCCACCGGTGTGCTCGGCAGCCTGGATAACCAGATCGACACCACCACTGGCACCCTCAAATTCAAGGGCCGCTTCGAAAACAAGGACCAGGCCCTGTTCCCCAACCAGTTCGTCAACGTGCGCCTGCTCGCCGACACCCTCAAGCAAGTGGTGATGGCTCCGGCCGCGGCGATCCAGTTCGGTAACGAAGGCACTTTCGCCTACGTGGTCAACGCGCAGAACACCATCAATGTGCGCAAGCTCAAGGTCGGTGCCAGCGATGGCGAACGCAGTGTGATCCTCGAAGGCCTGGCTGCCGGTGATCGATTGGTGCTGGAAGGCACCGACCGCCTACGCGAAGGCAGCAAGGTCGAAGTGGTCGAAGACAGCTCGCAAGTGCCGACCACCCCCGGTCAGCATTTGCAGGGCCAGGACGCCAATGGCGCGATCGAGGCCGGTAAGTCGGACAAGGCGGGCGCATGAACCTCTCGCGCCTGTTCATCCTGCGGCCGGTCGCCACCACGCTGAGCATGCTGGCCATCGTCCTGGCCGGCCTGATCGCCTACAAGCTGCTGCCAGTCGCGGCCTTGCCCCAGGTCGACTACCCGACAATCCGGGTCATGACCTTGTATCCCGGTGCCAGTCCGCAGGTGATGACCAGCGCGGTCACCGCGCCGCTTGAGCGCCAGTTCGGCCAGATGCCAGGCCTGACCCAGATGGCCTCGACCAGTTCCGGCGGCGCCTCGGTGTTGACCCTGCGCTTTAGCCTGGACATGAACATGGACGTCGCCGAGCAGCAGGTGCAGGCTGCGATCAACGCCGCCAGCAATCTGTTGCCCAGCGACCTGCCGGCCCCCCCGGTGTACAACAAGGTCAACCCGGCCGATACCCCGGTGCTGACCCTGGCCATCTCGTCCAAGACCATGCCGCTGCCCAAGCTCAACGACCTGGTCGATACCCGGGTGGCGCAAAAGCTCGCCCAGATCAGCGGCGTGGGCATGGTCAGCATCGCTGGCGGCCAGCGCCAGGCAGTGCGGATCAAGGTCAACGTCGACGCCCTGGCCGCCAACGGCCTCAACCTGGATGACGTGCGCACCTTGATCGGCGCCTCCAACGTCAACCAGCCCAAGGGCAACTTCGACGGCCCGACCCGGGTGTCGATGCTCGATGCCAACGACCAGCTGCGCTCGCCCGAGGAATATGCCAACCTCATCCTCGCCTACACCAATGGCGCGCCGCTGCGCCTGAAGGACGTCGCCGAAATCGTCGATGGCGCCGAAAACGAGCGCCTGGCGGCCTGGGCAAACGAGAGCCAGGCGGTGCTGCTCAATATCCAGCGCCAGCCGGGGGCCAACGTCATTGAAGTGGTCGATCGGATCAAGGATTTGCTGCCATCGATCACCGACAACCTGCCGGCCGGCCTGGATGTGATGGTACTCACCGACCGCACCCAGACCATCCGCGCCGCCGTTACCGATGTGCAGCACGAGCTGCTGATCGCCATCGTCCTGGTGGTGATGGTTACCTTCGTGTTCCTGCGCCGCTTCAGTGCGACCATCATTCCCTCGATTGCCGTGCCGCTGTCGTTGATCGGCACCTTCGGTGTGATGTACCTGGCGGGCTTTTCCATCAACAACCTGACTCTGATGGCCCTGACCATCGCCACCGGCTTCGTGGTGGACGATGCCATCGTCATGCTGGAGAACATCTCCCGGCACATCGAGGAGGGCGAGACGCCGATGCAGGCGGCGCTCAAGGGCGCGCGGCAGATTGGCTTTACCCTGATCTCGCTGACCTTCTCGTTGATTGCCGTACTGATCCCGCTGCTGTTCATGGCCGACGTGGTCGGCCGGCTGTTCCGTGAGTTCGCCATCACCTTGGCCGTGGCCATCCTGATTTCCCTGGTGGTGTCGCTGACCTTGACCCCGATGATGTGCGCGCGCTTGCTCAAGCGCGAGCCCAAGGAGCAAGAGCAGAGCCGCTTCTATCGTGCCAGCGGCGCGTGGATCGACTGGCTGATCGAGCACTATGGGCGGGGCCTGCAGTGGGTCCTCAAGCACCAGCCGCTGACGTTGCTGGTGGCGGTCGGCAGCCTGGTGCTGACCGTGTTCCTCTACATGATCGTGCCCAAGGGCTTCTTCCCGGTGCAGGACACCGGGGTGATCCAGGGCATCTCCGAAGCGCCGCAATCGACCTCGTTCGCCGCCATGAGCGAGCGCCAGCAGGCGCTGAGCAAGGTCATTCTGCAAGACCCTTCGGTGCTGAGCCTGTCCTCGTATATCGGCGTCGATGGCGACAACGCCACGCTCAACAGTGGCCGCCTGCTGATCAACCTCAAGCCCCACGGCGAGCGCGACGTCACTGCCAGCCAGGTGATCGATCGACTGCAACCGCAGGTCGACAAGCTGGTGGGTATTCGCTTGTTCATGCAGCCAGTGCAGGATTTGAGCATCGAAGATCGGGTCAGTCGCACCCAGTATCAGTTCAGTCTGTCCTCACCAGACGCAGACATGCTTGCGCAGTGGAGCGGCAAGCTGGTCCAGGCCCTGCAACAGCGCGCCGAACTGCGCGATGTCGCCAGCGACCTGCAAGACAAGGGCCTACAGGTCTACCTGGTGATCGATCGCGACATGGCCAGCCGCCTGGGCATCAACGTGGCGCAGATCACCAATGCCTTGTACGACGCCTTCGGCCAACGCCAGATATCCACCATCTATACCCAGGCCAGCCAGTACCGCGTGGTGCTGCAGTCGCAGGCTGCGGCCAGCATCGGCCCGGCAGCGTTGGAGTCGATCCACGTCAAGGCCAGCGACGGTGGCCAGGTGCGCCTCTCGGCCCTGGCGCGTATCGAGCAGCGCCAGGCGCAGCTGGCGATCTCGCACATTGGCCAGTTCCCGGCGGTGATGATGTCGTTCAACCTGGCACCAGGCGTGGCCTTGGGCGAGGCAGTCCAGGCCATCGAGCAGGTGCAGCAGGACATCGGCATGCCCATTGGCGTACAGACCCGTTTCCAAGGCGCCGCCGAAGCCTTCCAGGCTTCGCTGTCGAGCACCTTGCTGTTGATCCTGGCGGCGGTGGTGACCATGTACATCGTGCTTGGCGTGCTCTACGAGAGCTACATCCATCCGGTGACTATCCTCTCGACCTTGCCGTCGGCAGCGGTCGGCGCGTTGCTGGCGTTGATCCTCAGCGGTAATGACCTGGGCATGATCGCGATCATCGGCATCATCCTGCTGATCGGTATCGTCAAGAAGAACGCCATCATGATGATCGACTTCGCCCTGGAGGCCGAGCGCAATCAAGGCATGGCGCCGCAAGAGGCGATCTACCAGGCCGCGCTGCTGCGCTTCCGACCGATCCTGATGACCACCCTGGCCGCGTTGTTTGGCGCGGTGCCGTTGATGCTCGCCACCGGCTCCGGTGCCGAGCTGCGTCAGCCGCTGGGCCTGGTGATGGTCGGCGGGTTGCTGGTCAGCCAGGTGCTGACCCTGTTCACCACGCCGGTCATCTACCTGTACTTCGACCGCCTGGCGCGCCGCTGGCGTCCGGCTGCTGACGCCAAGCAGGCCGAGGCATGAATCTCTCCGGTCCTTTCATCCGCCGGCCAGTGGCGACCATGCTGCTGAGCCTGGCGATCATGCTGCTCGGTGGGGTCAGCTTCGGCTTGCTACCGGTGGCGCCGCTGCCGCAGATGGACTTCCCAGTGATCGTGGTGTCGGCCAACCTGTCGGGCGCAAGCCCCGAGGTGATGGCTTCCACCGTAGCCACGCCACTGGAGCGCAAGCTCGGTGCCATCGCCGGGGTCACCACCCTGACCAGTAGCTCCAACCAGGGCTCGACCCGGGTGATCATCGGTTTCGAGCAAGGCCGCGATATCGATGGCGCGGCACGCGAGGTGCAGGCGGCGATCAACGCCACCCGCAACCTGCTGCCAAGCGGCATGCGCAGCATGCCCACCTACAAGAAGATCAACCCATCGCAGGCGCCGATCATGGTCCTGTCGTTGACCTCCGACGTCTTGCAGAAGGGCCAGCTGTATGACCTGGCCGACACCATCCTGTCGCAAAGCCTGGCCCAGGTCAGCGGGGTAGGGGAAGTGCAGATCGGCGGCAGCTCGCTGCCGGCGGTGCGCATCTCGCTGGAGCCACAGCTACTCAACCAATACGCGCTGTCGCTCGATGAAGTGCGCACGGCGGTGGCCAACGCCAACCAGCGCCGGCCGATGGGCTTTGTCGAAGACGCCGAGCGCAATTGGCAGGTGCGCGCCAATGACCAGTTGGAGAAAGCCAAGGACTACGCGCCGCTGGTGATTCGCCAGAGCGATGGCTCGATCCTGCGCTTGTCTGATGTGGCGACCATCACCGACAGCGTCGAGAACCGTTACAACAGCGGCTTCTTCAACGACCAGAGCGCGGTGTTGCTGGTGATCAACCGGCAGAACAACGCCAACATCATCGAAACCGTCGAGCAGATCAAGGCGCAGTTGCCGGCCCTGGAATCGCTGCTGCCGGCCAGCGTCAAGCTGAACATCGCCATGGACCGCTCGCCGGTGATCAAGGCGACCCTCAAGGAAGCCGAGCACACCTTGTTGATCGCGGTGGTGCTGGTGATCCTGGTGGTGTACCTGTTCCTCGGCAACCTGCGCGCCTCGCTGATCCCAAGCCTGGCGGTGCCGGTGTCGTTGGTCGGCACGTTCGCGGTCATGTACCTGTGCGGGTTTTCCCTGAACAACCTGTCGCTGATGGCGCTGATTCTGGCCACCGGCCTGGTGGTGGACGATGCCATCGTGGTGCTGGAGAACATCTCCCGGCATATCGAGAACGGCGAGCCACCGATGCGCGCGGCGTTCCTCGGCGCCAAGGAAGTGGGCTTCACCCTGCTGTCGATGAACGTCTCGCTGGTGGCGGTGTTCGTCTCGATCCTGTTCATGGGCGGTATCGTGCGCAGCCTGTTCCAGGAGTTTTCCATCACCCTGGCCGCAGCGATCATCGTCTCGCTGGTGGTATCGCTGACCCTCACGCCGATGCTCTGCGCGCGCTGGTTGCGCCCGCACCAGCAGGAGCAGAACCGCTTGCAACGCTGGAGCGACAAGGTTCACCAGCGCATGGTCGCCGGTTACGACCGCAGCCTGGGTTGGGTCTTGCGTCATCGCCGCCTGACCCTGCTCAGCTTGTTGGTGACCATCGGGGTCAACGTCGCCCTGTACGTAGTGGTGCCCAAGACCCTGATGCCGCAGCAGGACACCGGCCAGCTGATGGGCTTCATCCGCGGCGACGACGGTTTGTCGTTCACCGTGATGCAGCCGAAGATGGAGGTCTACCGCCGCGCGCTGCTCGCAGACCCGGCCGTGCAGAGCGTGGCCGGCTTCATTGGTGGCAATAGCGGCACCAACAACGCCATGGTCCTGGTACGTCTCAAGCCGATTGCCGAACGCAAGCTCAACGCCCAGCAGGTGATCGAGCGCCTGCGCAAGGAAATGCCCAAAGTGCCAGGCGGGCGGCTTTACCTGATGGCCGACCAGGACTTGCAATTGGGCGGCGGCGGGCGCGACCAGACCACCTCGCAGTACCTGTATACCCTGCAAAGTGGTGACCTGGCGGCATTGCGCGAGTGGTTCCCGAAAGTCACCGCGGCCTTGCGCGCACTGCCTGAGCTGACCGCCATCGACGCCCGTGATGGCGCCGGCACCCAGCAAGTGACCCTGGTCGTCGACCGCGATCAGGCCAAGCGCCTGGGCATCGACATGGAAATGGTCACCAGCGTGCTCAACAACGCCTACAGCCAGCGGCAGATATCGACCATCTACGACAGCCTCAACCAGTACCAGGTCGTGCTGGAGATCAACCCCAAGTATGCCTGGGACCCGAGCACCCTGGAGCAAGTCCAGGTGATCACCGCGGACGGCGCACGCGTGCCGCTGTCGGCCTTCGCCCGCTACGAGAACAGCCTGGCCAATGACCGCGTCAGCCACGAGGGCCAGTTCGCCGCCGAAGACATCGCCTTCGACGTTGCCGAAGGCTACAGCCCCGACCAGGCGATGGCCGCGGTGGAGAGGGCAGTGGCCAAGCTTGGTCTGCCCGAGGAAGTGATCGCCAAGCTCGGAGGCACCGCCGATGCCTTTACCAAGACCCAGGAAGGCCAGCCGCTGATGATCCTTGGCGCGCTGGTGCTGGTTTACCTGGTGCTGGGCATTCTCTACGAGAGCTACATCCACCCGCTGACCATTCTTTCGACCTTGCCTTCGGCCGGCGTCGGCGCGTTGTTGGCGTTGTACGTCACCAGTGGCGAGTTCAGCCTGATCTCGCTGCTTGGCCTGTTCCTGTTGATCGGCGTGGTGAAGAAGAACGCCATCCTGATGATCGACCTGGCCCTGCAATTGGAGCGTCAGCAAGGCATGAGCCCGGAGGAGTCGATCCGCCGCGCGTGCCTGCTGCGTCTGCGGCCGATCCTGATGACCACCATCGCCGCCATTCTCGGCGCGCTGCCGTTGATGCTCAGCAGCGCCGAAGGTGCCGAGATGCGCCAGCCATTGGGCCTGACCATCATTGGCGGTCTGGTGTTCAGCCAGGTCCTGACCCTTTACACAACGCCGGTGGTCTACCTCTACCTCGACCGCCTGCGTCACCGATTCAACCGTTGGCGCGGCGTGCGCACCGACGCCGCTCTGGATACCCCGCTATGAACTTTGCCCAGACCCCACTTCACCGTGCCCTGCAGCAGCTGGGCCGTGGCCGCGGCTCGCGACTGCTCGGCGCCAGCCTGTGCGCATTGATGCTCAGTGCCTGTACCTTGAGCCCCGACTACCATCGGCCGGAGCTGGCCACGCCTGCGCAATTCAAGCAGGCCGAAGGCTGGACCCAGGCCAATCCCTCCGACGCCATTGCCCGTGGCGCCTGGTGGGAGCTGTATGGCGATGCCGGGCTCAATGCCCTGGTCGAAGAACTCAACCGCAGCAACCAGACCGTTGCCCAGTACGAGGCCCAGTACCGCCAGGCGACCGCACTGATTCGCAGCAGCCGCGCTTCGCTGTTCCCCAGCCTCGATCTGTCGGCCGGCAAGACCCGTTCGGCGCAAGGTACCGGCAGTAGCAGCTCAAGCCTGTCGAACAACAGCAGCGGCATCCGCAATACCTACAACGCCCAGCTCGGCGTCAGTTGGGAGATCGACCTGTGGGGCAAACTGCGCGAGACGCTCAATGCCAACGAAGCCAGCGCGCAAGCCAGCTTTGCCGACTTGGCGGCGATTCGCCTGAGCTTGCAGTCGGAACTGGTGCAGAACTACCTGCAACTGCGCGTTATCGATGAGCAGAAGCGCTTGTTGGAGGCCACCGTGGCTGCCTATGAGCGTTCGCTGAAAATGACCGAGAACCAGTACCGCGCCGGTGTTTCCGGCCCGGATGCGGTGGCCCAGGCGCGCACCCAGCTCAAAAGCACCCAGGCCGACCTGATCGACCTGATCTGGCAGCGCGCGCAGTACGAGAACGCCATTGCCGTGCTGATGGGCAAGGCCCCGGCCGATTTCGCCTTGGCTGACAGCAAGTCGATTCCGGCCTTGCCGCAGATTCCCGTTTCGTTGCCCTCGCAGCTCTTGGAACGGCGCCCTGATATCGCCTCGGCTGAGCGCAACGTAATGGCGGCCAACGCCAATATCGGCGTGGCGCGTGCGGCGTACTTCCCAGACCTGAGCCTGAGCATGAGCGGCGGCTATTCGAGCAGCAGCTTCAGCAACTGGATCGAGCTGCCCAACCGCTATTGGTCGGTGGGGCCATCGCTGGCCATGACCTTGTTCGATGCCGGTAAGCGCAGCGCCGAGGTCGATCGCACCGTCGCGGTGTATGACCAGACCGTGGCGCAGTATCGCCAGACCGTGCTCGACGGCTTCAAGGAGGTCGAGAACTACCTGGTCCAGCTCAAGGTCTACGGCGACGAGGCGGTGGTACGCCAGGAGGCGCTGGACGCTGCCCGTGAGTCGCTGCGCCTGACCGAGAACCAGTATCGCGCTGGGTTGATTGGCTATCTGGATGTGGTCAATGTGCAGACCACTGCCCTGAGTAACGAGCGCAGTGTGTTGACCCTGTTGCAAGGGCGGCTGGTGGCCAGTGTGCAGTTGATTGCCGCGCTGGGTGGCGGTTGGGATGCCGAGCACGCCTTCGCCGAGGCTGAGCGCGCCCAGGACTGATGAGGTAGCGGTTGCTGGCCCTGCAGATTTGCTTCAGCTACGCCCCGGCAGCTCAACCTGCGCAAGCAGCCCTGAGCCGCTGCCATTGCGCAGGGTCAGCTCGCCGCCTTGCTCACGCACGATCGCCCGCGCTGCCGACAGGCCCAGGCCCACCCCGCCGGTGTCGCGGTTACGCGAGCCCTCAAGGCGAAAGAACGGATCGAACACGCGCTGCAGGGCGGGTTCGGGAATCCCCGGCCCTTGGTCGCTAACCTCGATGCGCACGGCTTGCTCGTCACTGCTCAGGTCAATGCGCGGCTGTCGGCCATACTTCACCGCATTGTCCAGCAGGTTGACGATCACACGCTTGATGCTCAGCGGCCGCCCGTCATACACCAGGTGCGCGGGGCCGGCGAAGTCGACGGCAATGCCCTGGTCGCGGTAGTCGTCGATGATGGTTTGCAGCAGCTCCGACAGATCGAACGCGGTGCTCTGCTCCAGCGCGGTGTCTTCGCGGAAAAACGCCAGGGCGGCGTTGATCATCGACTGCATTTCTTCGACATCGCGAATCAGTTTGCGCTGGTGATCGAGGTCTTCCATGAACTC
Source organism: Pseudomonas sp. xss_2 (assembly GCF_043104195.1). Taxonomy (NCBI): domain Bacteria; kingdom Pseudomonadati; phylum Pseudomonadota; class Gammaproteobacteria; order Pseudomonadales; family Pseudomonadaceae; genus Pseudomonas; species Pseudomonas sp. xss_2. The sequence continues at coordinate 346,125 of NZ_JBICKL010000077.1, read as the reverse complement.
GCTGCGCAAGCGCATCCGCGTCAACGGCGCACGCAGGTCGTGGGAGATGGCTGCGAGCATGTGAGTGCGCTCAGCGATGAAATGCTGAATCTGCGCCTGCATGGTGTTGAAGGCGATGATCGCCTGGCGGATTTCGTGGGGGCCTTCAAGTTTGATCGGTGGCGCGCTTAAATCACCTCCAAAGCGCCGGGCCGCACCGGCAAAGCGCTGCAGGGGCTTGGCCAGTTGGTGGGTGGCGATCCAGGCGACCAGCAAGGTGGCGATCAGCCCCAGGGCGATGATCACGCCAATACGGGCCGGCAAGTTCAAACCCCAGCTGCGCTCAGGTGGCACGAACGACAGCCAGCTGCCATCGCCGAACTCGATCAGCACGGCATACCGCGCCTGGACGCTGCCGCTGGGCCAGTCACTGGGCCGGTAGACTTCGATTTCCCGCTGATTGCCGAGCAATTGGCGCAGCACGGGCACTTTGCCGGGGTCGACCTGCGCGCCACCCGGCGGCAAATCGAATGCGCGGCGCTCGGCTTGCCATTGCACCTGCAGCATGGGGCTGCTGGCGGCATTGGCCAACTGCGGGCGCAGGGGCGCCGGGGCGGCTTCGATCACCCGCGCGGTGGCGGCAATCTGGTCCAGCAAACCTGTGCGGTCGATCGGCGGCCGCGCCCAGATGCCTGCCACCTGCACGAACAAGGCATTGAGGGCCAACGAGATCAGCATCGCCAGCAGGATAGTCAGGGCAATGCGCCGGTTGAGGGTATCGCGGCGCCAGCGTGGTGTAGTCACGAGCGGCTGACCTTGGCGGTGAACATGTAGCCGCCATTGCGCACGGTGCGGATCAGGTCCGGACGCTTGCTGTCGGGCTCGATCTTGCGCCGCAGGCGGCTGACCTGCACGTCGATGCTGCGGTCATAAGCGTCGTGGCCTTGGCCGTGGGTGAGGTCGATCAGTTGCTCGCGGGTGAGGATGCGCTGTGGATGCTCGAGAAACACCAGCAACAGATCGAACTCACCGCCAGACAGTGGAATCATCACGTTTTCAGGCGAGCGCAACTCGCGCGCGGTGATGTCCAGGTGCCAACCGGCAAAGCCGATTATCGGCCGTGACGGTTCGCTGTCGGGCACTTGCCGTTCGCCTACCCGGCGCTGCAAGGCGCGCAACCGCGCCAGCAGCTCACGCGGGGCGAACGGCTTGGTCAGGTAATCGTCGGCGCCCAGCTCCAGGCCGACGATGCGGTCGCTCAGTTCGGCCATGGCGGTGAGCATGATGATCGGGATGCCGGTTTGCGCGCGGACTTTCTGGCACAGGCTCAGGCCGCCTTCACCAGGCAGCATCAGGTCGAGAATGATGGTGTCCGGGCGCTGCTGGGCGATCGCCGCCCACATCGCCTCGCCATGCGGGGCGACATCCACCTCATAGGCATGCTGAAGGAAGAACTTCTTCAGCAACGACAGGATTTCCATATCGTCGTCGACGATCAGCAGTCTGCTCACGATCACTCAGGTCCACAGGCGAAAAAAGGGCAACTGTAAAACCATTGCCCGGGTTGGGTCATATATTTCAATCGAGCAACAAAGCGTCAAAGCAGCCATCAAGCGGACATCCTCCAGCAAAACGCGCCGGGCACTCTGCCGGCTTTCCAAGCCAAAGGGGGCGTCCATGAAGGTTTTGCACAGCAAGTATCCCGCACACGACATCGCCCGCTCGTTGATCCTGATGCAGCGCACCACCACCACCGGGCGCGACGAGCCGATCATTTTCCAGCAGTCCTGCCTGGGGCTGGCCCAGGATCAGCACCAAGTAGTGCTGCGCCGCTACGTCGAGCACTACAGCCCGGACAGCGGTCACTGGGTCGAGTACGCCCACGCAGTGCCCACCGCCGAGCTGATCGCCTGGATCATGGCCCATGGGCAACTGCGCATCGCCTGCTCCGAAGGCGCTGAAGGTAGCCAAGTCCATGTATGACCACGTAGTTGTTAAAGGGATTGCCGTGATGCGAAGCAACCGTTCGCTGTCGCTGCTGTTTGCCGCCGTGTTGACCCTGTCGGCCTGTAGCAGCAAAAAGGCGCCCAATGAGATGCACGCCGGGTTTCTCCAGGACTATAGCCTGCTCAGCCAGCGTCAAGCGCCCTCGGGCCAGACGGTGCTGAGTTGGGTCAGCCCTGGCGTGAGCCGGGGGCAGTACACCCAGGTGTACTTTGCCCCCAGCGTGTTTTACCCACGGTTCGAACCGAGCGAGCGGATTCCTGGGGCCACTTTGACTAACGTGCTCGGCTATTACGATGCATCGCTCAAGTACGAGCTGGGCAAAGTCTTGACCGTGGTCGACAAGCCAGGCCCGCATACCTTGGTGGTCAGGCCTGCCATTACCCGGGTTGCGGCCAGTACCCAGGGCCTGCGCTTTTATGAGTGGCTGCCAATTACCTTGGTCGCAGCCGGGGTGAGCACTGCCACCGGGATACGCGATCAGGATAGCGAGATCAGCACTGAGCTTTCATTTGAGGATGGCGCGACCGGGGCGGTGGTGGCCGAGGTGATGAGGATGGGCACCGGGGTGCCGCTGGAGAATGACCGGCAGGTGATGACGGCGGATAACGTCAAGGCTGTGCTCGATGGCTGGGCGTGTGATTTGCGTGAGGCGTATGCGGCGGTCTACAGGTAGTTGCCGGACGAATATAGGGGCGCGCAGCGGCCCCTCTTGCACAGGATTGGATCCGTTCTCATTCGCGAAAACCCGTGCGTTTCGCTAAAGCTTGAGTACAATCATCAGCTTTTTGCGGGCACTCCCACGCCCGCCGCTGGATGTGCCAATGCTGATCGGTAGCTACTCTTCCTCGCTGGTGTTGATCTCGCTGTGCGTCGCCATTCTTGCCTCCTACACCGCCCTTGACCTGACCGGGCGGATCGCCACGGCCAAGGGCCGTGCAGCGCATTTGTGGATGGCTGGCGGGGCGTTGGCCATGGGTATCGGCGTGTGGTCGATGCACTTCATTGGCATGCTCGCCTTCAGCCTGCCGATCGACCTGGGCTACGACTTGCCGCTGACCGCGCTGTCGTTGCTGATCGCGGTGCTGTCGTGTGGCTTTGCCTTATGGCTGGTGAGCCAGCCTAGCCTGCCGTGGCTGCAACTGGGCTTTGGCGCGCTGATCATGGGCAGCGGCATCAGCAGCATGCATTACATGGGCATGGCTGCCCTGCGCATGCAACCGGGCATCGATTACGACCCGACGCTGTTCGGCGCCTCGCTGGCGATCGCAGTCGGCGCTTCGGCCGCGGCGCTGTGGATTGCCTTCCGTCTACGCCAGCACACCCCTTATGTGCGGCAGATCCGCGGCGCGGCGGCAGTGGTGATGGGTATTGCCATCGTGGGCATGCACTACACCGGCATGGCTGCGGCGAACTTCCCCGAGGGCAGCTTCTGCGGCGCGTTGACCACTGGCCTGAGTGGCGACGGCCTGGATTACCTGGTGCTGATCACCACCTTGGCAGTGCTCTCGGTGGCACTGCTGACCTCGGTGCTCGATGCCCGGCTGGAAGCGCGCACCGCAGAGCTTGCGCGGTCGCTGACGTTGGCCAACCAGGAACTTACCCAGTTGGCGCTGCACGATATCCTTACCGGCTTGCCCAACCGCACGCTGCTGGCCGATCGGATCGACCAGGCAATCGGCAAGGTGACCGAGCAGGGCGGTTGTTTCGCGCTGATGTTCATCGACCTGGATGGCTTCAAGCCGGTTAACGATGCGTTTGGCCATCATGTCGGTGATCAGTTGCTCAAGGCTGTCGCCTCGCGCCTGCGTGGTCACTTGCACAGCCAGGACACCCTGGCGCGGATTGGCGGCGATGAGTTCGTCCTGCTGGTCGAGCTGCAAGAGCCGGAGGACGCCATGGATGTAGCGGCCAAGCAAGTCAACCTGGTCTCGCGGCAATTTCGCGTGGCCGAGCACGACCTGCAACTGACCGCGAGCCTGGGCATCGTGCTTTATCCGGGCAACGGCGTCGATCAGCTCGAACTGCTGCGTAACGCCGATGCGGCGATGTACCACGCCAAGAGCGCAGGCAAGAACGGCTACAGCTTCTTCGACGTGTCGATGAACAGCAACGCCCGCCAGCAGCTGCAATTGCTCCAGGACCTGCGCGCAGCGTTGGAGCTTGGCCAGTTCCGCCTGCATTACCAGCCTAAATTCGACGCTACCCTGCGCCAGCCAATTGGTGCCGAGGCGTTGCTGCGTTGGGATCATCCGCAGCAGGGGCTACTGCTGCCGGACCGCTTCATCGGCCTTGCGGAAAAAACCGGGCTGATCATCCCCATCGGTGAATGGGTGCTCGATGAAGCGTGTCGGCAGATGCGCGAGTGGCTGGAGCAGGGGCACCCAGACTGGCGCATGGCGGTCAACCTGTCGGCGATCCAGTTTTGCCACGCAGGCCTGGTGGCCAGTGTTGCCAGCGCCTTGCAGCGCAATCAGCTGCCCGCCAACCGCTTGACCCTGGAGATCACCGAAACCACGGCCATGCACGACGCCGATGCCAGCCTGACCGTGCTGCAGAAGCTGTCCGACATGGGCGTGGACATTTCCATCGACGACTTTGGCACCGGCTATTCGAGCCTGATGTACCTCAAGCGCCTGCCGGCCAACGAACTGAAGATCGATCGCGGATTCGTCCGTGATCTTGAGCACGACAGCGATGACGCCGCGATCGTCTCGGCCATCGTCGCCCTTGGCCAGGCGCTGGGCCTGCGGATCGTTGCCGAGGGGGTCGAGACCGATCGCCAGCAAGACTTTCTCACCCGCTTAGGGTGCGATTCGCTGCAGGGCTACCTGATGGGCAGGCCGGTACCTGCCGAGCAGTTCATGGCAGGGCTGGTGGCATTGCGGGAAAAACAGCAGCAGGTCGGCTAGACCGCGTCGCGCAAGGCGAACGATGGGACGAACGCGGCCATTTCATCCTCTACCGCTTCGATGATCCGTTCGACATCGGCCGCGGCCATGATCGCCGCACAGGGAATGCCGGCGATGGCCAGTACGGTTTCGCCAGTGGCGCGGTCGAACAGGCGGGCGATCATGCTGCGCGGCGCATCCATGCTGGCTTCGAACCCCAAAGGGTGGAAGTGCCAGCGCATCACCTGGCAGGCGTTGGGGAACGTCATCTTGTTCATGCCAGCCTCCTTGTCCTCATCTTGAACGCGGTGATCATGCGGCCACTCATGCGGCCGGTGGGACTGTAACGATAGCACTTGGCTTAGCAGTGTCCCCCAGAAAATATGACAAATGTGCTAATGCATGACGGCGGTCACAGCACCTGCTTGGATGCTCGCTGGCGGCAGTTTGTCAGGCAAACGTTTTCGCTGTGTGCAGGGCCTGGGGCGAGAGGAGGGCTGTGCTGTTTTTCCGCCTGCGCCTGCCCAGCAGTTTCCGACCGACGGTGCAGCTAATTTGCGCCAAGCAGGCCGGCAGCAATGTTGATGGTAAAGCCCAGGATGGCGGTATTGAATACGAAGCCTACCAGTGAGTGGGCTAGCACCACCCGGCGCATGCCTCGGCCGCCGACACCGACATCAGAGGTCTGCACGGCGACGCTGATGGTGAAGGAGAAATAGTGAAAGTCCCAGTAGTCGGGGTTGCGCTCGTTGTCGGCAAAACGCAACAGCGGCTGGTGGCCCTTGTCGGTGTAGAACAAGCGCGCGTAATGCAGGCTGAAGATGCAGCCGATCAGCAGCCATGAGCCCGCCACCGTCAGGCCGGTGTACAGGTAGTGCAAGGCGAGCGCGCTGCCTTGCAGGCCGCGGCTGGACACCAGTTGCAGGGTCACCGCGGCAAGGCTGGCGATAGCCGCGATGCACACGGTGAACAACACCAGCGCTGCGTTCTCATCCTCGACCCGGGCGACCTTGCGCACCGTGTCAGGCGTGGCCCACCAGGTCAGCCAGGCGACCAACAGCAAGTACAGCCAGACGCCCAGGTTCCAGCCCGCGAGAATGTGCTGGGTCAGATCATCTGCTGGGATCAGCCAGGCGCCCACCAGTCCGGCAAGGGCGGCGATGCTCAGGCGTGGGTGGGTACGGGTCAAACGGTGCAAAGCCATGCTGCCTCGGCGCTCAATGGTCATGGCTACCACTCTAGCCCACCCCGGGGCTAGGCCTCAGGTTCGATCAGAGCAGTAGGAATGAGGTACCATCACCGCCTTCACACTGCGCAAAGCCCTTGTATATCAAGGTGATGGCACCGTTTTCGCCTCCGTTTCACGCTACAGGATCCACGTTTTGTCTGATCTCCTGCACAATCCGCTGTTGCAGTATCTGGCGCGCTTGGCGCCATCCAGCCAGTTGACCATGCGTTACATCCTCCAGGATGGCGCCGACCGCCTGGGGTTCGTCGATTGCGATATCGAAGAGGTGCCGTGGCATCGTCTTGAACCTGGCCATGTCATCGCTCTGGTGGCGGCGCTGCGTGCCGATGGCTATGCGCCGAATACCTCGTCGTTGTATGTCAACGCGGTGCGCGGGGTGATGAATGAAGCCTGGCGCCAGGGCCTGATCGACCACGAGCAGTTGCTGCGCATACGCGAGGTCAAGCCAGACAGCGGCAGCCGCTTGCCACCGGGGCGCAATCTGCGCCGTAGCCTGATTCGAGAGCTGATGGACGTCTGCGCCGCCGACCCACGCCCGCAAGGCGTGCGCGATGCGGCGATCATTGCCTTGTTGTATGGCACCGGCATGCGCAAGTCGGAATCGGTCGATGTCGATCTGGCCCAGGTCGACTTCCAGGCCCGCAGCCTGCAAGTGGTGGGCAAGGGCAACCGCCAGTTGGTCAAATATGCACCGGCTTGGGCCTTCGAAAAGCTACAGGCCTGGCTCGACCTGCGCCGTGCGCAGTTAGCGGAAGGTGAGGGCGATGACGGCTTTCTGTTCAATCGGATTCGCCGGGGCAATCACATCACTCGCGCGCGGATCACCAAGCATGCCATCTATTACATCGCTCGCCAGCGTGGCGCCCAGGTCGGGGTGAAGATCATGCCCCATGATTTTCGCCGGGCGTTCATTACCCGGGTGATCGAGGAGCACGACCTGTCGATTGCACAGAAGCTGGCCCACCATGCCAATATCCAGACCACCGCCGCCTATGACCGGCGCGACGACAACGAGCGGCGGCGGGCGGTGGATCGCTTCGATTACTGAGGCTTGCGCTCAATGAATGCTCGAAGCCAGCTCGAAGATCGGCATGTACATCAGGATCACGATCAGGCCGATCAACAGGCCAATGAAGGTCATCAGCAAAGGCTCGAACAGTTTCACGAACCATTCCACCCAGCGACCGACTTCCTGGTCATGAAAGTCGGCGCAGCGCTCGAGCATCTCGCCCAGGTTGCCCGACTGCTCGCCGGCCCTGAGCAGGCGCAGTGACACTGGCGTCACCAAGCCGCCAGCCTCCAGTGCATCGGACAGCGGCAGGCCTTCAGCGACCCGCTGGCTGGCTTGCTCAAGCCCCTGCGCGGTGCCGCTGCCGAGCAGCCCACGGGCCATGCCCATGGCAGTCAGAATGGATATCCCGCCTTGTAGCAAGATCCCCAGCGAGCGGTAGAAACGCGCCAGTTCATACATCAGCAAGCGCTGGTGCAACGCCCCAAAGCGCCGTATTTGCCGCCCCAGCCAGCGCCGTAATGCTGGGTTACGGCGCATCAGCGCCAGCGCCGTCAGCGCGCCAAGCGTGGCCACTGCCAGCGGCAGCATCTGCGCATGCAGGAACAGGCCAATCTGCATCAATACCCGCGACAGCCAGGGCAGTTCAGTGCCCATGCCCTCGAACACCAAACTGAAGCGCGGCACCACATAGCCCAGCAAAAACAGCACCACGCCACCCCCAACCAGCAGCAACAGCAACGGATACACCGAGGCTCCCACCAGTTTCTGCCGGACCAGGTCCAGCCGCTGGCGGTAGCCGATGTAACGGCCCAGGGCATCGCCGAGGGCGCCAGTGCGTTCGCTGGACTGCACCAGCGCCACATACAGGGTTGGAAAAACCTGCGGTTGCTGGCCTAACGCCTGGGACAGCGAGCGGCCTTCATACAGCTGCCGTACCAATTGCTCGAGCACCTTGCGGGACGACCCGCCAGGGGCTTTTTCGGCCAGGCTTTCCAGGGCATCGATCAGCGGCAGGCCGGCATTGAGCAGGGTGCTCAGTTCCTGACTGAACAGCACCAGGTCGAACGCCGGGGCGCGGCGCCAGGGCAGGCCACGCAGACTGCTGGCCTGGCCGCGCAGGCTGACCACCCGCAGGCCTTGCGCCTGGGCCTGGCGGCGCGCCTGCTCGGCATCCTCGGCGTCGATCTGCAGCTCAACGACGCCTTGGCTCCCCAATGCTTTGAGGTGGTAGCGCATAGTCGCTCTCCTTACTGCCAGCTGGTGACTTCGGCGTTTTCCCCATCGCCTCCGGGCTGGCCATCCTTGCCCATCGACAGCAGGTCGTACTCGCCTCCGTTTTCGCCGGGTTGGCGGTAGATATAGGCGCGGCCCCAGGGGTCTTGCGGCACGGCTTTTTGCAGGTATGGGCCCGACCAGCGTGCCTCGCCGCTCGGCGCACTGACCAGGGCCTGCAAGCCTTGCTCGCTATTGGGGTAGTGACCGACTTCCAGGCGATACAGGTCCAGGGCTTTGCTTAGCCCTTCGATCTGAGCGCGGGCCACTTTCGCTTCGGAGCGGCCGAGTTGGCTGAAGTACTTGGGTGCGACGATGCCGGCCAGCAAGCCGAGCACCACCAGCACTACCAACAGTTCAAGCAGGGTGAAGCCTCTCTGGGCGTTGGATCTGCGCTGCATGGTGAAACCCTCCAGTGCGGTTAGGCAGTTCTCGCCAAGCCTTATGCAACTGTCGTGCACGTCTGCCTCGCGGCCTTGCGCCATGGGCCATGGCAAGCGGCACAGTGCTTGCGTGAGAGGTTCAAACCTCGGGTTTTCCGGGGCATATCCCCCACATCGGGGGCCACGACGGGGAGGTGACCGACATGCGTGGAATTATCCTGGGACTGATCTGGCTAGCGGCGAGTGCTGCTCAGGCCGATGTGTATATCTCCATCGATGCCAAGGGCGGCTATGTGTTATCCAACGTGCATCGGCCAGGACGCCACTATGAACGGGTGATCAGCGAAGTCACGGCGCTGTCCGGGCCGGCCAACGCGCAATTGGTCACCGGCCGGCCTTATGCCGACGAGGTTGCCGCCGCCGCGCGTACCCACGACGTGCCTCAGGCTTTGCTGCATGCCTTGATCAAGGCCGAGTCGGGCTACAACCCCAAGGCACGTTCGCCCAGAGGCGCGGTTGGGCTGATGCAACTGATGCCCGATACGGCCAAGGAGATGGGTGTTAAGGATGCGTTGGACCCGGCCGCCAATGTGCAGGGTGGGGCGCGCTACCTCAAGCGCATGCTCAAGTTGTTCGACAATGACATCACCTTGGCGGTGGCCGCTTACAACGCAGGCCCAGATGCCGTGCTGAGCCGTGGCCGGGTAGTACCTCCGTTTGCCGAAACCCGCCGTTATGTGCCTAACGTGCTGCGTGAATACCGAAAGTTGCAGGGTTTGGCTGATGACGCACCGCTAAACGCCCAGATTGGCCGGCAGCAGGGTCTGTAGCGAGACCGGCGCGAAATCAGTCAATTGCCATCATGGTTTCCCCAACACTGGGCTATAACCTCTTACAGGTGCCCAGTTGTGGAGTCCGCCATGGACCTCGTCCCTCGTCCAGACACGCTTGAAGTGCCCGCAAGCGCTGATGGGGGCGCAAGCCGCAAGCCCTTCGACCTGTTGCGCTGGTATGCCTGGGTAAGCCTGGCGATCATCGTCTCGGTTGCAGCCGGACTTGGGCTGATCTCCAGCCGGTTCATCATTGATGAAAGCGTCGAGCGCGATGCGCTGCTCACCGCCCAGTTCATTACCTCCATCGCCGATGCCGAGGTACGCCATGTTGCGATCCCTAATGTGCGCAGCATGGGCGAATTACTCGATCCACGCACCGACCAGGACATGCCCGATGTCGACCCGGATGCGCGGCGCAAGGCCCGCGGCGAGTTTCTCGATCACATCGCCCACTTGCCAGATGTACTGTTGGCCAACATCTACGCACCCGATCGCACGGTGATCTGGTCGAGCAACCCGGCCTTGACCGGCAAGATCATCGAATCGGACGACGACCTGGAGCGCGCTTTCGAATACAAGATGCGCGTCTCAGCCAGCTACCACGACATTGACGATGCGCGCAGCGAGCAGAAGTTTGTCACCCCGCCACAGCAGCTGTTCATCGAAAACTACATACCGTTGTTCGATGCCGACGGTGAGCGGGTCACCGCCATGGTGGAAATCTACAAGGAGCCGCATGACCTGATCGTGCGCATCGAGCACGGGCTGTTGTTGATCTGGCTGGCCATCGCGGTGGGCGCTGGGCTGGTCTATGTCGGCTTGTACGGCATCATGCGCCGGGCCTCAAAGGTGATGGCGGTGCAGCAAAAGCGCCTGATCAGTAACGAGACCTACGTGGCGCTGGGCGAGATGTCCTCGGCGGTGGCCCACAGCCTGCGCAACCCATTGGCCAGCATTCGCTCCAGTGCTGAGCTGGCCCAGGTGTTCGACGAGGGGCCGGCGCAGAAGAACGTCAACGATATCATCAGCCAGGTCGACCGCATGTCGCAGTGGGTGCGGCAACTGCTGCAATCGTTGCGGCCACTGAATGATGACGCAGTCCCGGTGGATCTAACCCAGGCGCTGCAAGAGAGCCTGCAAACGTTCGCCGTGCCGCTGGTTCGGGCGGGGGTGAGCCTGGAGCTCAAGCCGTTGCCGGCGGTGCGGGTGCTCGGCCAGCCGGCCTTGCTGGGGCAGATCTTCAGCAGCCTGATCGCCAACGCGTTGGAGTCGATGGAGCAGGGCGGGCAGCTGCGCGTTGAGGTCGTACGGCGTGATCGGCGCAGCCTGACCTTGCGTATCTCCGATACAGGCAAAGGCATGAGCGAGCAGCAGCAGCGCCTGGCCTTCCAGCCATTTTTTACCACCAAGCAAGGCGGGCTGGGCGTGGGGCTGGTGTTGGTCAAACGGATCATGGAGCGCTTTGGCGGATCAGTCAGGCTGAGCAGTTACGAAGGCAAGGGCACCCGAGTGTCACTGAGTTTTCGAGTCATCCACGATTGAAGCAATGCCTTAGATTCTCTATATAAAGATATGATTTATAAGGATTAATTAATTTTGGGTGAAAAATACCCATTATTGGGGAATACGACTGATATTTAGCATTAGATATGCATCCTAAGTTACTGAAAATAAACATAATAATGAGTTATGAATTCTTGGCTGATTTCTTGCTGCATGAACGTACCGACCAGCGGCCGCTGCAACGCTAGCGGCAAAGTGATATCACCCTGCTACGCACGGTAGCAGTTCAAGGCGGGAATTACGCGATGCAGACGCTGGAAAACAATGCGCCAGACACGTCTTCGACGCCCTCCAGTGAGCTGGCTGTGCCGCCGCGCGAGTTCAATCTGCTGCGCTGGTTCTCGCTGATCAGCCTGTTGATCATCACCGCGGTGGCAGGCAGCCTGGGTTATGTCTCGACCCGCTTCGTGGTGCGAGACAGCGTTGAGCGCGATGCCATGCTCACCGCTCAGTTCATCCAGGCCATGGCCCAGGCGGAAGTGCGCCATTCGCAGCTACCACCGGGCACCACCATGGGCGAACTGCTTGACCCGCGCCTTGACGATCAGCACCTGCAGGTACCGGCGGCGCTGGCCAAGTCCACTCGTGAAGAGTTTCTCGATCACGTCGAGCACCTGCCTGACACCTTGCTGGCCAATGTCTATGCCCGCGACCGGACGATCGTATGGTCGACCAACCCGCAACTGATCGGCAAGCGCATCGAAGTCGACAGTGACCTGGACCACGCATTTCGCTCGCGCAAACCGGTCTCGGCCAGTTATCACAAGGCCGAAGAAGACCGCGAGGAGCAAAAATTCCAGCGTGAACCGCAATACCTGTTCATCGAGAACTACATCCCCTTGTTCGACAGCCAAGGTGAGCAGGTCTTGTCGATGGTGGAAATTTACAAGGAACCGGTAGATTTGATCCGCCGCATCCAGCGCGGCTACGTGCTGATCTGGGCCTCGACCCTGGTCGGTGGGGCGCTGATCTATTTCGGGCTGTTCTGGATCGTGCGCCGCGCCGCCGGCATGCTGCATCACCAGCAGGAACGCTTGGTCGCCAGCGAGACCTACGTGGCGCTGGGCGAGATGTCCTCGGCAGTGGCCCATAGCTTGCGCAACCCGCTGGCCAATATCCGCTCCAGTGCCGAGCTTGCCCAGGAAATTGCCAACGAGCCGGCACGCAAGAACATTGCCGACATCATCAGCCAGGTTGATCGCATGTCGCGCTGGGTGCGTGACCTGCTGGTATCACTGCGTCCAACCAGTGACGAAGCAGAGCCGGTCGACCTGGTTGCAGCCATCGAAGACACCCGCCTGGCCTTCGCCCAGCAGATCGAACGCAACGGCGTGCAGTTCAGCTACGAGGGCGCGGCGCAGTACTGGGTGGCCAGCCAGTCGTTGCAACTGACGCAAATTCTCAACAGCCTGTTCGCCAACGCCGTAGAAGCCATGCCCAAGGGTGGTCGGCTCAGCGCACAGCTGAGTGAGCTGGAAGGGCAGCAGGTGCAACTGCTGCTCAGCGACACCGGCAAGGGCATGAGCCAGCAGCAGGAGCGGATGGTGTTCAAGCCGTTCTTCACCACCAAGCAGGGCGGCCTCGGGGTGGGGTTGGTCCTGGTCAAGCGCATCATGGAACGATTTGGCGGCTCGGTCAGCCTGAGCAGTCGCGAAGAGGAAGGAACCCGGGTCTGCCTGATCTTCAATATTGCAGTGGGAGAGCACCATGGAGCACAGCATCCTGGTAGTCGAGGATGACGAAATCCTCGCCGACAACATCCGCACCTACCTGAACCTCAAGGGGTTCGAAGTGACGGTCTGCCACAGCGCCGAGCTGGCCCTGGAGCAGATCAGTCGTGCCCAGCCGGACGCGGTGCTCACCGACAACTCGTTGCCGGGCATGAGTGGCCACGACCTGCTGCGTAATCTGGTGGCGCAGGCGCCGGAGCTCAAAGTGATCATGATGACCGGCTACGGCAATGTCGAAGATGCCGTGCTGGCGATGAAAGAAGGCGCCTTTCATTATCTGACCAAGCCGGTGGTGCTGGCTGAGCTCAAGTTGATGCTGGAAAAGGCCCTGGCCACCGAGCGGATGGAGCGCACCTTGTCGTTCTATCAAGAGCGCGAGGCGCAAAAGTCTGGCCTGCAGGCGCTGATTGGCGAGTCGGCACCCATGCACAACCTCAAGCACACCCTGCGCCAGTTGCTCGATGCCGAACGGCGCATGGCCAGCGATGACCTGCCGCCGGTGTTGATCGAAGGCGAGACCGGAACCGGCAAAGAGCTGGTGGCGCGCGCCCTGCACTTTGATGGCATGCGCAGCAAGGGCCCGTTCATCGAGTTCAACTGTGCCTCGATCCCGGCCAACCTGCTTGAGGCCGAGCTGTTCGGCCATGAGAAAGGCGCCTTTACCGATGCCAAGGAGCGGCGGTTAGGCTTGGTCGAGGCCGCCGATGGCGGCACATTGTTCCTCGATGAGATCGGTGAGATGGACCTGGTGCTGCAAGCCAAGCTGCTCAAGCTGCTGGAAGACCGCAGCATCCGTCGGATTGGCGCGGTCAAGGAGCGCAAGGTCGACCTGCGGGTGATCAGTGCCACCAACTGCAACCTGGAGCAGATGGTCCAGCAGGGCAAGTTTCGACGCGACCTGTTCTTCCGCCTGCGCATCATTGCCCTCAAAGTGCCCAGGCTGTATGCGCGCGGCCAGGATATATTGCTGCTGGCGCGACACTTCCTGGCCCATCACGGGCGCCGCTATGGCAAGCCCAACCTGCGTTTCTCGGCCGAGGCCGAATCGCTGATGCTTGGCTACAGTTGGCCGGGCAATGTGCGCGAGCTGCGCAATATGCTTGAACAAACGGTACTGCTGGCGCCCAGCGAAGTGATTGCCGCGCATCAGTTGAACTTGTGCCTGACCTTGATCGACGAGCCACAGGCGCAGCCACAGCCCATGCTCAGCGCCTATGAAGCGCCACGGCATGAGGCCGACCCAGGTAGCAGTCTGCCGGAGATGGAGCGTGACCTGGTGTGCCGTACGCTCGACCGCACCGATTGGAACGTGACCAAGTCGGCGCGGCTGCTTGGGCTGTCACGCGACATGCTGCGCTACAAGATCGAAAAGCTTGGCCTGAGCCGTCCAGACAAGCGTCAGTGGTGATGCCAGCGGGGCGCCAAGCGCCCCTGATCAGTCAGGGCTTGCTGCTGCCGCCTTCGCCCTGGCGGCCGGTACCCTCTGAGCCGGTGTCACCCATTCCGGGCAGATCGCGGTTTTCATTGCGCTCGGCGGGCGGGCTGTCTGGATCGTTACCTTGGATCCGTGGATCGGTATCGCGAGGCACAGGTGTCTCGATGGGGTTCAAGGTGCTGTCGACGCCGGGCACAGGTGCCGGATTGTGAGGGTCGTCGGGGTGGGTCGTGCCGGTGCCAGCTGCCAGGGCCAAAGGGGAGGCGAGCAGGGCTGCGAGTAGCAGGGCGTGTTTCATGGGCAGGCTCCTTTGCATCGAGATAGTGGCTGCCTGGGCCAACGTCATCGCGGGGGCGTCGACGTTCGCCAGGCTTCTACCTCAGTTGGGCCATGCCCGATGGAGCGGGGTGCCATCACCCCGATCAACGGTCACACCACTTGGGCCAACAGCATGATGAAGATGATGCCCACCACCGAAAGGATGGTTTCCATCATGCTCCAGGTCTTGAAGGTCTCGGCAACGGTCATGTTGAAGTACTGCTTGACCAGCCAGAAGCCTGCATCGTTGACGTGAGAGAGGATCAGCGAGCCGGCGCCGGTGGCCAGTACCAGCAGTTCGCGGTTGACCCCGGGCACCAGGTCGACCACGGGTGCGACGATGCCGGCGCCGGTAATGGTCGCCACGGTTGCCGAACCGGTAGCGATGCGAATCACCGCCGCCACCAGCCAGGCCAGCATGATCGGCGAGATTTCTGCCTGCACGGCCATTTGCCCGATCACGTTGCCCACACCAGTATCCACCAGCATCTGCTTGAAACCGCCGCCAGCGCCGACGATGAGCACGATCGCTGCGGTCGGCGCCAGGCTCTGGTCGAGCATCTTCATGATTTGTTGGCGCGAGAAGCCGCGGGCCGAGCCGAAGGTGTAGAACGCCAGCAGCAGGGCAGCGAGCAGGGCGGTGATCGGGTGCCCGATCAGGTCCATCCACTGCCGCACGATGTGTTCGGCGGGCAGCACCACGTCAGCGAAGGTCTTGAGCAGCATCAGCACCACCGGCAGCAGCACGGTGATCAGGGTCACGCTGAAGCTGGGCAGGTTGCGCTGGTCGGACTCCTTGGCGATCTGGTCCATCAGCTCCTGGGACGGGTTGCCGGGGATGTAGCGGGAAATGAAGTTACCGAACAGGGGGCCGGCGATCACCGCCGTGGGCAGTGCCACCAGCAGGCCGTAGAAGATGGTCTTGCCGATGTCGGCGTGGAAGATGCCGATCGCCAGCAATGGCCCGGGATGCGGCGGCACCAGGCCGTGCACAACCGACAGGCCGGCCAGCAGCGGGATACCGATCTTCACCAGCGACACCCCGGAACGGCGGGCGACGATGAATACCAGCGGGATCAGCAGCACGAAGCCGATCTCGAAGAACAGCGGGATGCCCACCAGGAAGGCCGCGAACATCATCGCCCAGTGCACCTTCTGTTTGCCGAAGGCGCGGATCAGGGTCTGGGCGATCTGGTCGGCACCGCCAGAGTCAGCCATCAGCTTGCCGAGCATGGTGCCCAGCGCCAGGACGATGCCGACGAAGCCGAGCACACCGCCAAAGCCGTCCTGGAACGACTTCATGACCTTGGCCACCGGCATGCCTGAGGTCAGGCCGAGAAAGCCTGCGGCCAGGGTCAGGGCGACGAAGGGGTGAACCTTGAAATGGGTGATCAGCAGGATGAGCCCGATGATGGTCACCAGGGCATCGAGTAGCAGGAAGGTATCAGTAGCCAGTCCGAACATGGTTCATGAGCCTCGGTCTTGTCTTTGTTTTTAGGCGGAGCATTGGTGCAACTCTAGACGCCATCAAGCGTCGGGGTAGCGCTGTCTTTGGTGAGCCGGAAAAACCGCCCGCTCAGGCGGTCCGCGCCAATGTCCGCTCACCGCAGGGCTTTAGCCAGTCATTGACGGTTTCAGCCAAGGCGGCGACGGGACGGGTAGCGTCCAGCGGCAAGGTCAGGGGTTCGCCATGGGGCGGCTCAAGGGCGGCAAACTGGCTTTCGATCAGGCTGGCCGGCATGAAGTGGCCAGGTCTGGCGAGCACGCGCTTTTCGGCTTCGGCAGGGGTCAGCTCGAGGAACACGAAGCCCAGGTCCGGCACAGCGTGGCGCAGGGCATCGCGATAGCGGCGCTTGAGCGCAGAGCAGGTGAGGATTGGCCGTTCGCCGGATTTGAGCGTGGCCTGCAGCTCTTCTCCCAGGCGGATTAGCCAACCGGCACGGTCGTCATCGTCCAGGGGAATGCCGGCGCTCATCTTTTCGATATTGGCGGCCGGGTGGAAGGCATCGCCCTCAATCAGGCGGCCGCCGCTTCGCGTAGCAATAGCGGCGCCGATGCTGCTTTTACCGCAGCCGGCCACGCCCATTACCACAATCGCGGACAGGGGAGAGTTCATCAGTACCTCCTGCGGGGTAAGATAGCGCTGTCTCAGCTCTGGCAAGGAGTGATTGCGGGCGCCACCCTCCCGGGTGTTATTAGTCTTGTCTAACGCAGTATGGCCGTTGGACACAGGCTTGCTACCAAAGATTACATTGCCTGTGTCCTGGGACAGCGCTACCTTAGTGGCCGTTCCCTATCCTGGCAAGTAGTAAAATTACAACATTCATG
Organism: Pseudomonas sp. xss_2; assembly: GCF_043104195.1. Taxonomy (NCBI): domain Bacteria; kingdom Pseudomonadati; phylum Pseudomonadota; class Gammaproteobacteria; order Pseudomonadales; family Pseudomonadaceae; genus Pseudomonas; species Pseudomonas sp. xss_2. The sequence continues at coordinate 329,128 of NZ_JBICKL010000077.1, read as the reverse complement.
TCCCGCACCGGCTCCCGTACTACAGGTCGCCCGACCCTGGCTGAAGTGGCCAGGCTTTCCGGCGTATCGCCCATTACCGCATCCCGTGCCTTGCGCGGCGTCAGTACCGTGGCCCCAGAACTGGTGGAAAAGGTCCTCAGCGCTGCCGCCAGCCTGGGCTATATCGCCAACCCGGCGGCCCGCGCGCTGGCCTCGGCGCGTAGCCACTCGGTGGTGGTGCTGATTCCGTCGCTGTCCAACCAGCTGTTCATCGATACCCTGGAAGCCATCCATGAGGTGATGCGTCCACGCGGTCTGGAAGTGCTGATCGGTAACTATCACTACGATATTGCCGAAGAAGAGAACCTGATTCGCAACTATCTGGCTTATCAACCCTGTGGGGTGCTGCTCACTGGCTTTGATCGCAGCGAAGCGGCAAGGCAGTTGCTGACCGCCAGCCGAGTGCCCTGCGTGCACATGATGGAGCTTGGTGGTGACGCCGGCGCGGTGTCGGTTGGTTTCTCGCAGCAACAGGCCGGGCGCGCTGCTGCGCGGCACCTGATCGAACGCGGCCGGCGGCGTCTGGCGTTCATCGCTGCGCAGCTCGATCCGCGGGTGCTGCAGCGTGCCGAAGGGTTTCGCCAAGCCTTGGCTGAAGCCGGCATGCAGGCGCCTGAGCTGGAAGTGCTGGCGCCGCAGCCGTCGTCGATTGGCCTAGGCGGGGAGCTGTTTAGCCGCTTGCTGGCCCAGGCGCCGGATGTCGACGGGATCTTCTTCTGTAACGACGACCTGGCCCAGGGTGCAGTCTTGCAGGCATTGCGCCAAGGCATCGAGGTGCCGCGGCAAGTGGCGATGGTCGGTTTCAACGACCTGCCGGCCTCAGCGCATATGGTCCCGCCCTTGACCTCGATTCGCACGCCGCGCGCTGCGGTCGGACGGGCGGCTGCGCAGGCACTGCTGGCCATGCTCGACGGCAAGCGCGTGGCCAGCGAGCAGCAGGATCTGGGCTTCGAGTTGGTGGTGCGCGAAAGCAGCTGATGCGCATGCTCTGCTTCGTTCGGGCTGCGTTGCAGCCCGTTCACGCGGCGCACGGTTAATCCTAAAGTGATAGCAGATTGCTTGCATGGCGTCGGCGCCGATCTATGCTCAGGGCATCCCGTGGATGAAGGAGCCCGGCGTCATGTTCGAATACCATCGCAAGTCCGACCTCGTCGAGATTCAGCGTTGCCGCCAGGCCTTGGCGGGTATGGAGGCGAAGTTGGCGGCGGTCAGCCGTTCCATGGCCATGATCGAGTTCGCCCCTGACGGCACCATCCTCGGCGCCAACGACAACTTCTGCAAAGCCATGGGCTATAGCGCTGAAGAGATCAGCGGTAAACATCACCGCCTGTTCTGCGACCCGACCTATGCCAAAACTGCCGAGTACCAGCAGCTGTGGCGTGAACTGGGCCAGGGCAAGGCGATCAGTGGCACCTTCGAGCGGGTCGACAAGGCTGGCCGCGAAGTGTGGCTGGAAGCCAGCTACATGCCGGTGCTCGATGAGCGCCAACAGGTTACCAGTGTGATCAAGGTGGCGTCCGATATCAGCCGGCGGGTGCAGGAGGAGCATGAAAGCGAAAGCCTGCTCAAGGCGATCGGTCGCTCGATGGCGGTCATCGAGTTCACCCCGCAAGGCCGGGTGATCAAGGCCAACCAGAACTTCCTCGACACCATGGGCTATCGGCTCGAAGAAGTCGTCGGTCGCCATCATGGCCTGTTCTGCCTGGCGCATGAGCGCGAGTCGGCTGAGTATCGGGAGTTCTGGGCCTCTCTGAACCGCGGCGAGTACCACTCCCATCGTTTTGAACGGGTCAACAAGCGCGGCGATACGGTGTACCTGGAGGCTTCGTACAATCCGATTTTCGACAGCAAGGGCCGGCTGTACAAGGTAGTCAAGTTCGCCAGTGATATCACGGCTCAGGTCAGCACCCAGCAGAGTGCCGCCGACGCCGCCCATGCCAGTTCCGTGCAGACCGACGCCTGCGCCCGCAAAGGCAGCGATGTGGTGCAGCAGACCGTGCAGGTGATCGAGCAGATTTCCCAGGAGTTGAGCGATGCCGCGCGCACTATCGATGCGGTGAGCAAGCAGTCGGAAGTGATTGGCCAGATTGTCCTGACCATCCGGGGTATCGCTGATCAGACCAACCTGTTAGCGCTCAACGCCGCGATCGAGGCGGCCCGTGCAGGCGAGCACGGTCGTGGCTTTGCCGTGGTCGCTGACGAGGTGCGCAGCCTGGCGGCGCGCACGAGCAAGGCTACCTTGGAGATCGTTGATGTGGTGCGCCAGAACCACGACCTGTCGCTGACTGCGGTGGCCAGCATGCAGTCGAGCCTGTCGCGCACTGGGCGCGGAGTAGCGTTGGCCAATGAGGCGGGTACGGTGATCCAGGAAATTCAACAGGGATCGCGGCATGTGGTCGATGCCATCAGCCAGATCAGCTCGACGTTGCAATTGCATTAAGGTTTTCGCGCAGCTCTCGTTGCAGCGTCTGCAGGCTGGCCTCCAGGCGCTGGAGCAGCTTCAAGGTGGATTCGTGGTGGCTGATGGCCTGTTCCACGGCCTCGCAATCGCGCACCACGCCCCTGACTTTAAGCATCTTTGCTCCGCCTTTGATCCGGTGCACCAAGGTCCGCACAGCGTCTTCGCGCGGCGCTGGGCCTAAGGCGCGTAAGCCTTGCAGGTCTTCGCTGGCGCTCTGTGCCAGCTGCTCTAACAGGCGTCTGATCAAGGTGGCGTCATCTTGGGTCAGGTGACGCAGTTCATCGAGGTTAAAGCCGCTGCTGCTTAACCCAGGCTCTACCTCGGGCGGTTGGACCAGCGGCAGGTGCGCCTTGATGGTTTGCAAACCGATAGGTTTGAACAGGCAGTCGTCCATGCCACTGGCCAGGCAGCGTTCACGTTCTTCGACCTGGGCATTGGCGGTGACGCCGAGGATCCGGCAAGGAGGGCGGTTAGTGAGTTTTTCCGCAGCGCGTATGCGCTGCGTCAGTTCATGGCCATCCATCACCGGCATGCTGCAGTCGGTGATCACCAGGTCAAACTGGCCTGTCTGCCAGAGGCCGAACGCCGCCTGGCCATGCTCGGCGAGCGTCACCTGATGGCCCAAAGTGGAGAGCTGCTTGTCCAGCAACAGCAGGTTGGCTGGGTAGTCGTCAACCACCAGAATGTTCAGCGGCCCGCCCTGCTCGATGGGTTCAGCTTCGGCTGGCTCGACCTCGGCAGGCGCCTGGGCGGTTGTCAGTTGCAGTGTCACCTCGACTTTGGTGCCCATGCCCTCGACGCTTTGCAGGGTCAACTTGCCGCCCATCAATTCGGCCAGGGTGCGGCTGATTACCAGGCCTAAGCCTGCGCCCTGGCGCGCACGTGGTCCGTCTACCTGGGCGAAGCTATTGAACAACTTGGCCTGGTCGGCGGGGCTGATGCCCACGCCGCTATCTTGCACACAGAGCGTGACCTGTACGGGCTGGTTGGCTTGCCCGGCAGCCGCCGACAGGCGCACCAGAATTTCACCGCGATCGGTGAACTTGATCGCGTTGCTCAGCAGGTTGGACAGCACTTGCTTGAGGCGCAATGGATCGGCCTGCAGCCAAAGCGCCTGCTCGGGCAGCTCGGTGCGCAGGTGCAGGCCCTTGATGCGGGCATTGCCATCGAACACCCGAACCGTTGCGCGGACCAGCTCGACCAGATCGGTCGGTGCCGGTTGCAAGGTCATGTGACCGGATTCGATGCGGGAAATATCGAGGATATCGCCGATCAGCTCGAGCAGGCCGACAGCCGAGTCATGCGCAGTCTGTAAGGTGTGGGGGTCGCTTTGGCCATTTTGGGCGTCCTCCAGTGCCAACTCCAGCAAGCCGATCACCGCATTCATTGGCGTGCGGATTTCGTGGCTCATGGTGGCCAGGAAGGTGCTTTTGGTCTGGCTGGCCTGTTCGGCGTCGTCCTTGGCCTGGCGCAGTTGTTCGAGCAGGCCGCGGCTCAGTGCCAACTGGGCCTGCAGTGCACCTTGAGCCTCGGTACGTTGATGGATCAATTTGCGCAGGTAGCTGTTCCAGAACACCACGCCTGCCAGCAGCAGCGCGGCAAGGATCAATACCTGCAAAGCCAGGGTGCGGTAATTGCGCCACGGGCTGTCACTGACCAGAGTACTGCTGCGCCAGCGGTTGACCAGTTGGTCCATCTCGTCGGGGGGAATGCTGAGCAAGGCTTTGTTGAGGATGCTTTGTAACTCGACCAGCTCGGGTGCGACGGCGAACGAAGCGCTCGCTGGATCGTCGCTTTGCAGGCCGGCAATTCGCAGCTTGCCTTTGAATACCTGGCCAATGTAATAACCGGCATTGATCAGGCTGCTCAAGGCCACATCGGCTTCACCATTGGCTACCGCTTCCATCAAGCCCAATGGGGTGTTCACCTCGACAAAGCGGGCATGGGCATACTGGGCCTGGAGCAAGGCGCGCTGGGGCGAACCGCGGATCAACGCGACCCGCTTGCCTTCCAGCGAGCGCGAACCTGCCGGCCACGCCATATCCGCGCGGGTCACCAAGACCCGCGGGCTGACCAGGTATGGGCGGGTGTAGCGTAGGCGGGCGGCTCGGTCGCCGCCGTAGCCCAAGGCGCCGATCATCTGCGCCTCACCTTGGGCGACCTGTTCGACCATCGCCTGCACCGAGTCGACTTCGACGCAATTGAACTGCAGGCCGGTGCGCAGGCTGATTTGCCGGAGCAGGTCCATGGTGATGCCGGTAGGGCGTTGCTGGCTGTCGTTGAAGGTCAGCGGGGCCAGGGAGGGATTGACCAGCACGCGCACCACCGGGTGGCGGGTAATCCACTCTTGTTCGGCGTTAGTCAGGGCCGCCACCCGGCGCTGCATCAGCAGGCTGGTATTGCCGCTGCTCCAGCGACGCAGAATATTCAGGCGTTCGCTGTCGGTGATTCTATCGAGCGCATTATCCACCAACCGGCGCAACTGGGTGTTTTCATTGGCCAAGGCGAAGGCAAAGAACTCAGCAGGCAGGGGCGAGAAGTGATCTACCCGAATCTGCCCTTGGTAGCTCTTGCCGATCAAGTAGTCGGTGCTGATGGCATCGCCCAGGTAGGCATCCACCTCGCCCAGCGCCACAGCCGAGAGGCCTGCCAGGGTCGAGCGATAGAGCGACAGCTGCGCCTGGGGATAGTGCGCGCGCACCATTTCGGTTGGCAGGTAGTGATCGACCATCGCCAGGCGCAGGCCGGCGAGCGCGTTGCTTTGATTGAGGGTGTGCCCTTGGCGGCTGACGATCACCGGCAAGTCATCGGCATACGGCTGGCTCAGGCTCAGTTGGGCCTCGACCGCTTCGAAGGCATTGGAGCTGCCCAAAAGATCGATGCGCCCTTCATGCAGGGCGGCGATCGCCTCGTCGCGGCTGGGAAAGCGCCGTACCTCGACGGGAATGCCCAGCTGTTCGGCTATAAGTCCCGCGTAATCGGCGCTCAAGCCCTCATAGTCAGCCTGATCAATGTTGATTTCAAAAGGCGGATAGTCAGGGCGAGAGCTGCCCAGCACCAACACCTTGCGCTGATCGAGCCAGTCACGATCTTGCTGATCCAGCACCAGCGGCGGGGCCGCGCTTGCCGAGCGGGCCAGTAGCTGGCGGACTTCGCCTTCGGCATGGGCCAGCGTGGCGAGGCTGATCGCCAGCATCATTGCCAGTAGAGCGCCCCTGATCATGTGCGCAGGTTCAGTTGACGTTATTGCGCTTGGCAAGGTCGACCATCTCAACCAGCGATTCGGATTTGAGCTTGTCCATGATCCTTCCGCGGTAGGTACTGATGGTCTTGGCACTGAGGTTCATGCGTTCGCCGATCGACTTGTTGTTTTCGCCTCGGCTCAAGCGACGCAGAACTTCCATCTCTCGGTTGGAGAGGCTGCCCAGGCGCACGTTTTCGTTTTCCAGCGAGTTGCTGTTGACCGACATCTGCGGAAAGGTCGAATAACCCTTGACCAGTGCCTTGAGGGCGAACACCAAGGACTCGGTGTCTTCATCCTTGTTGACGAAGGCGGCGATGCCTGCATCCAGGCAGCGGCGTACGTAGAGATCGGCGGGTTGTCCGGTCAGCACCAGAATTTTTGGCGCAGGTTCCAGCAACTGCAAACGCTTGATCACTTCCATGCCGTCCAGGCCCGGCAGGCCGATATCGAGAATCACCACTTGGGGCGAGAGTTTGCGCGCTAGTTGGACCGCTTCTATGCCGTTGCCGGCCTCACCGATCACCTGGAAACGTTCACGCTGCAGCAACATGCCTACGGCCATCCTTACGGTTGGGTGGTCATCGACCATCAGCACGGTTGTCATTGGGAAACTCCTGTCGGAAATTTAGTCCGTTTCCTGAATCACCCAGGAATACGTCTGTAGGGCCTGCCCGGCAGCGCGCAAGATACGTCGATTCAGAATCCTTGGTAATGGCGAGTATAGGTGCGTTGAAAAAACGCGGAGGGTCTGTTGAAAAAGCCTACAAAAAAGAGCGGTTTTGCACGCCCCGGCAAGCGATTTGGCTCACCGTAGCGTGTAGGGATCAGGCGCAGGCGGGGTGCGGTTTTACGATGCGTTGCGTCGAAGCGGGATTATTACTCAGCGCCGTGCCGACGCGGCTGGGCCTGGCCAGCAGCTGGCCCGAGCAATTTGGGCAGCGCCCCTGAAAACGCTGCTCGGCGCAGGCCTGGCAGAAGGTGCATTCGAATGAGCAAATCAGCGCCTGGGTGCTTTCGGCGGGCAAGTCGACATCGCAGCATTCGCAGTTGGGGCGTAGCTCAAGCATGGGCATGACTCCGGAGGGCGAGAGGTAGACCGCAGTCTGCTACGCCAGCAGCGCGCCTGGCAACGCTCAGTTGCCAGGACGATACAGGTGGGCATGGCCGGCCCGGTACAGGGCCGAGTCGCTGAAGGGGGCATCGCCCAGCACATGGCCAACCAGGATCAGCGCGGTGCGCCGGAAGTCCTTGGCCGAGGCGCGTTCGACGATGTCCTGCAACGTGCCCTGAACCCAGTCCTGATCTGGCCAGGAGGCCCGATGAATCACGGCAATCGGGCAGTCGGGGCCATAGTGCGGTAGCAGCTCGGCGACGATCCGAGGCAAGTGCTTGACGCCCAGGTGGATGGCCAAGGTGCTGCCGTGGCGGGCCAGGTCCGCCAGTTGCTCGCCAGCGGGCATCGGTGAGCGGTCGCCGTAGCGGGTGAGGATCACAGTCTGGGCGACCCCGGGCAAGGTCAGTTCGCAGCCGAGCAGGGCGGCGCTGGCGGCGGTGGCGGTGACGCCCGGGATGATCTGGTAGTCGATGCCCAGCTCGCGCAGGCAGCGGATCTGCTCGCCAATGGCCCCATACAGACTTGGATCGCCGCTGTGCACGCGGGCCACATCCTGGCCTTTGGCATGGGCTGTACGGATGGCGCTGATGATCTGCTCCAAGTGCAGCTCGGCGCTGTTGATCAGTGTTTCGGCGCGGTGGCCTTCGAGCACGGCGGCCGGTACCAAGGAGCCGGCGTAGATGATCACCGGGCACTGGCGGATCAGGCGCTGGCCTTTGACCGTGATCAGTTCCGGGTCGCCGGGGCCGGCGCCGATGAAGTAGACCGTCATGAAAAATCCTTGCAGATGAAATAGGCGCGATTATCGGCCACTGGCGAAGGCGAGGGTAGCGCCGCCGAGAATCTGCCGGGCAAGTACCAGTCGCGCAGCGCCCTGGGCCTGGGCAGCCAGGGCCAGGGCGCTACTTTCGGCAACGCCCCAGCAGCCGCTGTGGGTGAAGGCTGCAGCGGAACGATGGGACAGTTGCGCTTCGAAGCGTTGCAGTTGCAGTGGGGTGAACACCCGCAAAGGCAGCGCGAGTTGCCTGGCCAAGTCAGCCAGGCCAGCCTCGTCGGCTTTCAGCTCGATGCTGGCGATGCCCTGCACTGCACTCAGCGGCAGTTGCAGCTGTGCCAGGCCTAGGCGCAGCAGGGTTTCAAGGTTCTGCCGCGAGCAGCCCTTGCGACAGCCAAAGCCGGCATACAGCACCGGCAGGGCAGTGGCGCTAGGCATCAGGCCTGGCGGGAGCGGCGGAACAACCAGGCGCTGAGCAGGCCCAGGGCCACCCAGAACGCTGCGTTGGTCAGCCAGGAGGCGATCTTGAACTGGGTTTCCAGCGCCTCAGGGGCGAGGCTTTGATGAACCTCTGGCTGCGGCGCGCCGATCACGTGTGGCACCACCAACAGCAGCACACCCACCAGTTTGAGCAGCCAGTGCTGGGCGAACACGATCAGCGCCAGGCCCGTGGCAGTGGCGGCGGCAGTGCCAATCCACCAGGCCTGGCGCTGGCCAAGATCGGCCGCAGCGGTGCCCGGCAACTCAGGTGGCAGGCCCAGGGTCGGCGCCAGGCAGAACACCGCGAAACCGGCCAGGCCCCACAATGCGCCGGTGCTCACCCGATTGGGTTCGCGCAGGCTATACAGCGCGGCCAGAATCAGCGCGAATCCGACCGCGACCACCAGGTTGCCGCCCGTGGTCGACAGCACGCGCTGCCAGCCATCCTCAGGCGCCCAGGCTTCGGCACTATGTTCATGAGGTGCGTGCGCTTCGCCGGCATGCTCATGCTGCTCGGCAGGTGCTGCGGTTTCGAAGGTTTCCGCTTGAAGAATCAGCGGGCTGACCCACACGCTTTGCAGCAGGGTCAGCAACAGGGCTGCAAGCAGGCCGCTGAAGCCGGCGGTACGGGCAATGCGCTTGATCATGCGAGGCTACTCAGTGGCAAGGAAAGGCGGCGCTGTGGCGGGTGTCGTGGGCAGCGTTGTGCACCGCTTCGATGTGCGAGAAACCGGCAAAGTAGATCAGGCACAGGCCGAGCAGGCTGGCGCCGGCGGCGATGATCACGCGCTGGCTGAGGCTGATGGGGGTGGCGATACTGTGCTTGGCGCTGGTGATGGGCATGACGCTTTCCTCTGCTTGTTATAGGCAACGGGCAAGCGCGGCAGCCCCGGACGTGATTCGTCCAGGGACATGCGACAGCGCCCGCCCACCGCGGGGTGTTCATTGCTACGTAGGCAGGCCGGTCTCCGGGCTTGCGAGGTGGAGCAGGGCTCCAGCAGAGGCGTCACCTTCCCATGCCAGACAACTCGGCACAGTGGTCAAGACGCTTCCTCGCTTACCGTTGCGGGGGCAGCACCGGCCTTGTCGTGGGCATGGATGAAGAGCCTACGACGCACCGGTTTCCCGTTTCACCCCCGTGGGGGCACCTGAACGCAAGGCGTTAGCAAACCACACCTGAGCTTCAGGCTACAAGCTGTAAGCGATGCGATGGCTGGCAAAGTCGGCTGTTTTTTTGTGTATTGAAGGACGACTGGATGTCGTTTGTTCTGGCCTCATCGCGGGGCAAGCCCGCTCCCACGGGATCTAGGTGCGTATCTACTTGCAGCTTATAGCCGTGATGCGTAGCCTTGCCGCTTCGAGGTTCTGCGCCTGTAGGCGCAGCTAAGACGGGAACGCGGTACAAGCCGCGGCTGCCCCCGCAACTGTAAGCACTGAACAGGATCGACACAGCCACTGCGCCCCGGCGCGGGAAGGCGTCATCCAACCGGCCTGGCGCCGGAGCGGTGCGAGCCAGGAGACCTGCCTCGTAGCGATTTCGACTTTTAATCCGGGCGGGGTGATCCGGTGGCGAACGAGCCTGGCCAATCGGCCTGAGGCTTTCGTCCTGCATGCCCGCGCCATCCTGCCAAGGGCATCGAGACATGAAAACACTGGCCAAGCTTCCCGTCACCATCGTCACCGGCTTCCTCGGCTCGGGCAAGACTACCTTGCTGCGGCACATGCTCGACAACGCCCAAGGCCGGCGCATTGCCGTTATCGTCAACGAATTCGGCGAGCTGGGCATCGACGGCGAGATTCTCAAGCAATGCAGCATTGGCTGCACCGAAGAAGAAGCCAGCGGCCGCGTCTACGAGCTGGCCAACGGCTGCCTGTGCTGCACTGTGCAGGAGGAGTTCTTCCCGGTGATGCGCGAGCTGGTGGCGCGCCGTGGCGACCTTGACCACATTCTCATCGAAACCAGCGGTCTGGCCCTGCCCAAGCCATTGGTGCAAGCCTTCCAGTGGCCAGAAATCCGCAACGCCTGCACGGTCGACGCGGTGATCACGGTGGTCGACAGCCCGGCCGTCGCGGCTGGCACCTTCGCCGCCTACCCAGACCAGGTGGATGCCCAGCGCAAGCTCGACCCCAACCTGGACCACGAATCACCACTGCATGAACTGTTCGCCGACCAGTTGGCCAGCGCCGACCTGGTAGTGCTGAACAAGGCCGACCTGATCGACGCCGAAGGCTTGGCCAAGGTTCGCGCCGAGGTCGCCGAGGAGTTGCCAGCGGCCGTCAAAGTGATCGAGGCGAGCAGTGGTCGTCTGCCACTTGAGGTGCTGTTGGGCGTGGGGGCAGAGTCTGAAGCGCACATCGATGGGCGTCGTACTCACCACGATTCGCACCACGACGACGGCGATCATGACGATCACGATCACGATCACGACCACGATGCCTTCGATTCCATCTCCATCGACTTGCCCGAGGCTGACGAAAGCCTGCTGCTCGACGCCCTGACCCAACTGGTGGTCGAGTTCGGCATCCTGCGCGCCAAGGGCTTCGCGGCGATCCCCGGCAAGCCGATGCGCCTGCTGATCCAAGGTGTCGGCACCCGTTTCGACAAACACTTCGACCGCGCCTGGCGTGCCGATGAACCGCGCATCACCCGCCTGGTGCTGATTGGCCAGGATTTGCACGCCGCTGAGCTCGAAGCGCGCCTGCGCCAGGCCCTGGGCGCCTGACCCATGCACTTGCTGCGGACCCAGCCCGGCGGCTTCGTGCCGGACGACAGCATCGCCGACCTCGGCCAGACCCCGGCCGAGCTGGTGATTCTCTGCAGCGGTGATTCGCACCTGGCGCTGCTGGCGGACACCGCCGAGCAGTTGCCCGGCGACTACCCCAGCGTGCGCCTGGCCAACCCTATGCAGGTGCAGAACCATGCCTCGGTCGATCTGTATGTCGACCAGGTGCTGCGCCACGCCAAGGTGATTCTGCTATCGCTGCACGGTGGGGTGGGTTATTGGCGCTACGGGGTCGAGCAGTTGGTCGAGCTGGCCAGTCGCGGCGTGCAACTGATCCTTGTGCCCGGCGATGATCGTCCCGACCCGCAGTTGACCGACCTGAGCACAGTGCCGGCAGCACAGGCCGAACGGCTTTGGCACTATTTGCGCCAGGGCGGTAAGGCCAATGCGCTGAACCTGTTCAATTGCCTGGCCAACCTGTGGCTTGGGCGTAATTACTCCTGGGACGAGCCGCAGCCGCTGCCGCGCACCGCGGTCTACCACCCGCACGAGGCCAGTGCCCAGCCAAGCGACTGGTTCGCCGATTGGGACCCGCTCCAGCCGGTGGCGCCGCTGCTGTTTTATCGCTCACATTTGCAGGCGGCCAATACCGCCTTCATTGACGTATTTTGCCAGCGCTTGCAGGCCGCGGGCCTGAATCCGCTACCGATCGCGGTCGCCAGCCTGAAAGAGCGCGGCTGCCTCGATCAGGTCGAGGCCTGGATGGATGAGGTCGAGGCCGAAGTGGTGATCAATACCACCGGTTTCGCCTTGTCCAGCCCCGAGCAGCCCAACCTGCGGCCGTTACGCCGGGATGTGCCGGTGTTGCAAGCCATCTGCGCCCAGGACAACCAGCAGGGCTGGGAAACCAGCGAGCAGGGCCTGGGCGCGCGCGATTTGGCCATGCACATTGCCTTGCCGGAACTCGATGGGCGGATCATCACCCGCCCGGTCAGCTTCAAGGACTTGGCCTGGCGCAGCGAGCGCAGCCAAGCGGATGTGGTCTGCTACCGCGCCCACCCGGAGCGGATGGACTTCGTTGCCGAACTGGCCAGGCGCTGGGTTGAACTGGCGCGTTTGCCCAATGGGCAGAAACGCGTCGCCCTGGTGCTGGCCAACTACCCAACCCGCGACGGGCGCATTGGCAATGGCGTAGGCCTGGATACGCCGGGGGCTGCGCTGAACATCTTGCAGGCGCTGCGGGCCGAGGGCTATCCGCTAGGGGAATTGCCTGAAACGGGCACCGCGCTGATTCATCAGCTGTTGGGCGGTGTCACCAACGACCTGGATCACCTCGACCAACGCCCTTGCGCACAGAGCTTGAGCCTGGCCGATTACCAGCAGGCGTTCGCCCGCTTGCCCGAGGCCAATCAGCAGGCGGTGCTCGAACGTTGGGGGCCACCGGAACAAGACCCCATGTTCCGCAGCGGACGGCTGATGGTAGCGGGTTTGCGTTTCGGCCTGACCTTCGTCGGGATCCAGCCTGCGCGGGGTTATCAGGTCGATCCGAGCGCGGTGTATCACGACCCCGACCTGGTCCCGCCGCACGGCTACCTGGCCTTTCACTTCTGGTTGCGCCATGCCTATGCAGCCGACGCGGTGATCCATGTCGGCAAGCATGGCAACCTCGAATGGCTGCCTGGCAAGGGCGTCGGCCTGTCGGCGCAGTGCTGGCCGGATGCGCTGCTGGGGCCGTTGCCGAACATCTATCCGTTCATCGTCAATGACCCGGGTGAGGGCGCTCAGGCCAAGCGCCGGACCCAGGCGGTGATCATCGACCACCTGATGCCGCCGCTGACCCGCGCGGAAACCTACGGGCCGTTGCGTCATTTGGAGCAATTGGCCGACGAATACTACGAAGCCCAGTTGCTCGACCCACGCCGGGCGCGTGAGCTGCAGCGGGACATCCTCGAGTTGCTCAAAGCCAACCACATCGACCGTGAGTTGCAGCTAGAAGGCCAGCTGGATGACGCCGCCGTCTGGTTGCCACGCCTTGACACCTACCTGTGCGACTTGAAGGAGTCGCAGATTCGCGATGGCCTGCATGTGTTCGGCCAGTCGCCCGAGGGGCGTTTGCGCATTGATACCCTGTTGGCGTTGCTGCGGGTCGCCCGAGGCGATGGCAAGGGCGGCAATGCCAGCCTGATCCGCACCTTGGCCCAAGCCCTGGCGTTGGGCTTCGATCCGCTGGACTGCGATCTTGGCCTGGCCTGGCAAGGGCCACGGCCGCCGCTGTTGCAGGCGCTCGGTGAAAACCCATGGCGTACCCAGGGTGATACCCGTGAGCGGCTCGAACATCTGGCCCTGGCGCTGATCGAGCAGGCGCTGGCGGGGCAACTGACGCTTGACGCTGATGCGCAATGGCAAGGGGTCAACGAGGTACTGCGCGAGCTGGTCGACTCGGTAGCGCCGAACCTCGACGCCTGTGGCGCGGCGGAGCTTGACGGCCTGCTCGCGGCGCTTGCAGGCCGCTTCGTGCCAGCAGGCCCCAGTGGCGCGCCCAGCCGCGGGCGCCTGGACGTATTGCCCACGGGGCGCAATTTCTACACGGTGGATGTGCGCAACCTGCCCACCACCACGGCCTGGCGGCTGGGCTTCGCCTCGGCCAACCTGATTCTGGAGCGGCACCTGCAGGAGCACGGCGACCACCTGCGCCAGCTGGGGCTGTCGGTCTGGGGCACGGCCACCATGCGTACCGGCGGTGACGACATTGCCCAGGCCATGGCCTTGATGGGCGTGCGTCCGGTCTGGGCCACCGGCAGTCAGCGGGTCGATGATTTCGAAATCCTGCCCTTGAGCGTGCTGGACCGGCCACGGGTGGACGTGACCTTGCGGGTCTCCGGGTTCTTCCGTGATGCGTTCGGCAACCTGATCCGCCTGTTCGATGCTGCGGTGCAGGCGGTGGCAGCGCTCGATGAGCCCGCCGACCTCAACCCCCTGGCGGCGCGCGTGCGAGCGGAGCGAGAAGCCTTGCAGACACAAGGCCTTGACGCCGAACAGGCGGCGCGACAGGCCGGTTGGCGGGTGTTCGGGGCCAAGCCTGGTGCCTATGGTGCCGGGGTGCAGAATGCCATCGACGGGCGCTTGTGGCAGGGCCGCGAAGACCTGGCCGAGGTTTATCTCAACCATGGTGGCTATGCCTATGGTGGCGCTGACGAGGGCACCCCAGCCCGCACCCAGTTCGCCACACGCCTGGGCCAGGTCCAGGCCGTGTTGCAGAACCAGGACAACCACGAGCACGACCTGCTTGACTCCAATGACTACTACCAGTTCCAGGGCGGCATGCTGGCAGCGGCCGAGACCTTGGCCGGCTCGACAGTGGCCAGCTATCACGGCGATCACAGCCAGGTCGATCGGCCGCGCATCCGCACCCTCAGGGAAGAGCTGAACCGGGTGATCCGTGCCCGCGCGCTAAACCCAAAGTGGATCGACGGCGCCAAGCGCCATGGCTACAAGGGCGCCTTCGAATTGGCCGCCACGGTGGACAACCTGTTCGCCTTCGACGCCACCACACACCTGATCGACGACCATCATTATCAGTCGCTGGCCGAGGCCTATGTGCTCGATCCAGCGACCCGTGACTTCATGCGTGAGCACAACCCAGAAGCCCTGCGCGACCTCACCGAGCGCCTGCTTGAAGCCCAGCAACGGGGCCTCTGGCAAGAGCCGGGCGCGTACCGCGAAGCGCTCGAAGAGCACCTGCTCGAGGGCGAGGAAGATTCGTTAAATGACTGAACCCGTGCAATTTCCCCTGGCCGCCGTAGTCGGCGCCGAGCCACTCAAACTGGCCCTGTGCCTGACCGCGATCGACCCCAAGATTGGCGGCGTGCTGATCGAAGGCCCGCGTGGCATGGCCAAAAGTACCTTGGCCCGTGGCCTGGCCGACTTGCTGGGCAATGCCGAGCACAGCCCGCCGTTCGTCACCTTGCCGCTGGGGGCGACTGAAGAGCGCCTGGTCGGCACCTTGGATCTGGATGCCGCACTGGGGCAGGGCAAAGCCCAGTTTTCCCCAGGGGTGCTGGCCCATGCCAATGGCGGCGTGTTGTACGTCGATGAGGTCAATCTGCTGCCTGATCCTCTGGTGGACCTGCTGCTGGATGTTGCCGCCAGCGGCACCAACCGTATCGAGCGCGACGGCATCTCTCATCGGCACGACGCCCGTTTCGTGCTGATCGGCACGATGAACCCGGAGGAGGGTGAACTGCGTCCGCAATTGCTCGACCGCTTCGGCTTGAATGTTTCCCTCGATGGCCTGCCCGAGCCTGCGGCGCGTCAACAGATCATTCGTCGGCGCCTGGCGTTCGACAGCGATCCGCAGGCCTTCTGCGCCGAGTGGGCAAGCGCTCAGGCGCAGCTGCGCGAGCGTTGCCAGAACGCTCGCCAGCGGCTTGAGCAGATTGCCTTGGACGACCAAGCCTTGGCCTGGATTACCGAGCGTTGTTTTGCTGCGGGAGTGGATGGCCTGCGCGCTGACCTGGTCTGGTTGCGAGCGGCGCGTGCCCATGCTGCCTGGCGCGGCAGTGAGGCTATCGAAGAGCAGGATGTCGACGCTGTTGCAGAATTCGCCCTGCGCCATCGTCGGCGAGAAGCGCCGGCGGCCAATCCGCCGAGTGCAGCGCCTGCTGCTGGCGGTGCCGATAGCAAGCCTGAGGGCGGGCAGGGTGACTGGGGGGCGCTACCGCCACAACCGGTGGCAGCTGGCCCGCGGCGCGAGGTGCCGAACTGGGCAAAAAAGCCCTGAGCATCCGCCAGCCCAACGCTGCGGCGGCGGATGCCAGACCCCGCGTCGGCAAATTGACAGGCGCCCCGCGTGGACGGGGTCGCAGTGCCGCATCTGGGCGGGTCGCCTGGTTACCGACCCTGCTCAAAGGCAAGCCCCGCCTGCGTCAGGACTTGGCCTGGCAGCAGCGTCAGGCCCAGCAGCCAGAGCTGTGGCTGGTGATTGTCGATGCGTCGGCTTCGACCCGGCGCCATCAGGCGTTGGCTCAGACTAAGGGGTTGTTGGCGCAGTTGTTCGATCAAGCTTACCGCCAGCGCGCCCGGCTAGCCTTGCTCACCGCCAGTGGCCGTGGCCCGCAATGGCAACGGCATGGCCTGAAGGCCTCGGCGGCGCTGCAGTCATGGTTACACGCACTGGGCGCCGGGGGTGGTACGCCATTGATCACGGCGCTGGAGCAGGCACGGGACTGGTTGCAGCTACGGCGTAAACGCCATCCCCACGAGTTGCAGCGCTGCCTGGTGTTTACCGATGGGCGTCTGCAGCACTGGCAGCCAGTGCTGCCAATGCCCTGTGCGACCTGCCTGGTCGACATGGAATTGGCGCCAGTGCGGCTGGGGCGTGCGCACGTGTTGGCCACGCAGCTGCAGGCCGACTATCAACATATCGACCAGTTAAAACGACTGAATTGATATAACTCGCTGTTGTGCGACCTAATGTCGCACGCGCAGAAGTTAGTCGATGGAAGTTGCTGTAAGTGCGTGGTTTAACACGCACTTACACGCGAAGAAGGCTTACTTGGGCATCGACCAGGGTTGCAGGTCATAACCTTTTTCACACAGCTCGGCGCGTACTTCTTCGATCAAGCTGGCCCACTGGGCCGGGTCGGAGTAAATACGTGAGGAGACTTGCTTGGCGCCGATACGCGTGCTGGTCCGGTCGATCACTGCCAGGCTCAGCTCACCAGTACCGTTAGGTGCATCCCAGGCTACGCACTGGAACGGTTCGAAGGCGTGGTCGGCGATCAGCAGTGCTTCGTTGACACGGAGCGGGGCATTCATGGTTCGGTCTCTCTTTGGTCCCAAACAGCGAAAGTAAGTCCGCGAGGCTGAAAAGTTAAGTTACGCAGCGCGGGGTTATTGGTACTGATGCTCCGGGGCCGGGTTGAAGTCACATGGCAGTTGAAATTTTTTATCCGCGCTTGGTTTTAGTGGCGGGCTATCCGGCGTGTGACGCCGACAACTAAATAAAATTCCCGTACGGCTAGAACATGCCGTTAACTGGCAGACAAACGGTAGGGGGTTCTGACGCTTTCGTTGCTACTGTTAATTCGGGCGCTGCAACTTACTGTTTCTACGAAAAAAACCAATCATTGGCGCCAAGGAACGGTCATGCTCGAACCCGCACCGCAACGCCGCTTGTTGATCGTCGACCCTTGCGACGACTGCCTCCGTCTATTGCCTGGCTTGCGTAGCGCCGGCTGGGATGTTCACGGCTGCACCCTGGGCTCGGCACTGGAGCACCCCTGTGATGTCGGTTTGCTGCGCTTGCAGGCCTCGCATCTGCGCCATCCCGAGGCGGTCAAGGACATGATCAAGCGCAGTAATACCGAATGGATCGCAGTGCTCAGCGCCGAGGAGCTGCGCATGCAGAACGTGGGCGACTTCGTCTGCGAGTGGTTTTTTGACTTCCATACCCTGCCATTTGACGTCTCCCGGGTGCAGGTGACCCTGGGGCGTGCTTTCGGCATGGCGCGCCTGCGCGGTAAAGGCGCAATCAAGGTAGACGAGCCTGAGCACGAATTGCTCGGCGAGAGCCGGCCAATTCGTGAGCTGCGCAAGTTGCTCGGCAAGTTGGCGCCCACCGAATCACCTGTGCTGATTCGTGGAGAAAGCGGCACCGGCAAGGAGCTGGTGGCGCGTACGCTGCATCGCCAGTCACATCGGCGCGAAAAGCCGTTTATCGCGATCAACTGCGGGGCCATCCCTGAACACCTGATCCAGTCCGAACTGTTCGGGCATGAGAAGGGCGCGTTTACCGGCGCTCACCAGCGCAAGCTAGGCCGGATCGAGGCAGCCCATGACGGCACGCTGTTCCTTGACGAGGTGGGCGATCTGCCGTTGGAGTTGCAGGCAAATCTGCTGCGCTTTCTACAGGAAAAGCACATTGAACGGGTCGGCGGTAGCCAGCCGATTCCGGTCGATGTACGGGTGTTGGCGGCGACCCACGTGGACCTGGAAAAGGCCATCGAGCATGGGCGTTTTCGCGAAGACCTGTACTACCGGCTCAACGTGTTGCAGGTGGTGACCGCCCCCCTGCGTGATCGGCATGGTGACCTGTCGATGCTGGCCAACCATTTCTCGCACTTCTATAGCCTGGAGACCGGACGCAGGCCGCGCACTTTCAGTGACAATGCCTTGGCCGCCATGGGCCGGCACGACTGGCCGGGTAATGTGCGTGAACTGGCCAATCGGGTGCGGCGTGGCTTGGTCCTGGCAGAGGGGCGGCAGATCGAAGCGCAGGACCTGGGTTTGCAAGTGGTCGAGCAGGAAGATCAGCCGCTGGGCACACTGGAGGATTACAAGCACCGTGCCGAGCGCCAGGCACTGTGCGATGTGCTTAACCGGCACAGTGATAACCTGAGTATCGCGGCGAAGGTGTTGGGCGTTTCGCGGCCGACGTTCTATCGCCTGCTGCACAAACACCAGATTCGCTAGGTATGTCAGTGCCTGGCGCCTGGCCGGCACTGACTCAACAGAGCTGATCGGTCAACTCGACTGCGCGATATGCCCATCTGAGCGCTCTTCGGCTGGCTCTTCATCCCCAGGCAACGCGGTAATCACGCTGAAGTCACTCACCTCGACCTCACCGCCACCATAGCCCAGCAGATGGAAGGAGAACGCCTTGCGCATGTTGGGGTTGTCGAAGCTGAACTCCATGTCCAGCGGCTGATCGGCAGTGACCAGGATTTCATCCGGCAAGCCCAGCGGCACATCCTGTTCCAGTTCCTTGGCCTTGAGCTGGATGTGCGCAGTGCGCTGCGGGTCAAGTGAACGCACCTTCACCCGCACGCGGGTATGCGAGCCTTCAGGCATTTCCAGGTACTGCGCGCCAATCAGGTTGTCCGCCCAGTCATCGTGAATGCGTGCCTGCAATTGGATCGGCGAGGGCCCGCCGAACTGGTAACGCAGGTTAAGCGGTGTGCGCAACAGCGACTGATCAAGGACGCCGGCCAGGGCGCTGATCTGCTCGCCGACGGCAGCTTGCCCAGGGCCGAGGTACTTGGCCTGGTCGGCAATGAAGCCCTCGCTGGCGTAGCGGCGACAGCGCTGCTGGAAATCGCACTCGGTAAATACCCCCTGGCCGTTGTGGTAGCGCAGCATGCCATTGGTGTAGGCGATCATTTCCCGGCCGCTGTCATAGTCGCGGTACAGCGAGCGCCCGCCCAGCGCATCGGGGATTGGCAGGGCGAAGTAGTCGAGCAAGGAGGCGGCCAGGTCGATATGGCCATAGGTGCCACGTTTGACTCGTGGGAGTTCGGCCTGCTCCGGGGCCAGGGTGAGGTTGAAGCCCCAGGACGAGGCCAGGCGCACGCCATCGATGCCGTGGGACTCATCGGAGGTGACCACCACCAGGGTGTCCTTGAGCACGCCCTGGCGCTCCAGGCTATCGAGGAACGCACCAATGGCGTCATCCAGATAGGCGACCGCCGCTTGTTTGGGGGTGTCGTAGCGTTGCAAGTACTGCTCGGGTGCCGAGTAGGGCTGGTGGGTGCCAACGGTCAGCAGGGTCAACATCCAGGGTTGATCCTGCTTGCCGAGTTGACCGATGTAGTCCAGTGCACCTTCGAAGAAGGCGCGGTCATCCTTGCCCCAGGGGAACTCCAGGTAGTTGGCGTTGCTGAACCACTCCAGGCCATGCACCGAGTCAAAGCCGATGTGCGGCATGATGCGGTCCTTGGCCATGAAGCGCAGCCCGGCGCCTTGCAGGTAGTGGGTGGTGAACCCCGCCTGACGTAGCTGCGCGGGCAGGCAGGCCTGGTTGCGCTGGTTCTGGGTGAGCAGTTCGACACCCTTGGGGGTGCCGTTGGCCAATTTGTCGTAGTCGCCGCAGAGCATGGCATACAGGCCGCGGATTGTCTGGTGGGTGTGCAGCACGTAGTCGGGGGTGTTCATGCCGCGCTCGGCCCACCGGCTGAGCTTGGGCATCAAGTCTTCGTCGAAGCGGCTATCGAGGGCTTCACGGTTGGCTTGCACATAGGCGCCGGGAATGCCTTCGAGGGTAATTACCAGCAGGTTGCGCGCCTGCCCGGGGTCGGCCAACAGTTTCTGGCCGCTAAGGTCAGACTGGGTCAGGCCAACACTGGGTAACGGGGTAACTGCCTGAGTCTGGCCCAGCCAGCCCTGAGCCTGGCGCTGCAGGTTGCCCACCCCGGCCGACAACAGTTGGTGCGAGAGGTTGTACTGACGCCACTGGTCGGCGTCGGAAGGGGCCAGGTGCTGGCTCGCCCAATGCAGGCCGAACAGCATGAGCGGTACCGCCAGCGCCACGCGCGGTAGCGCGGCTAGCGGCTGTGCCCGGCTGCGCCAGGCGCTGATCAGCCACGCCAGCAGGCCGGCGCCGAGCACGGCTGGCAGCCAGGGGTGGGCCAAGCCGCCGCCGGTGGAGTTTTCCATGAACTGCGGGTCGAACAGATAACCCAGGTCGGCACTGTTCGGCAGTCGGCCCACCGCGCTCACCAGCTCGGCCGAGGCCACCCACAGCGCAGCCCATGCCAGCAGCACCGGCAAGGCCAGCCACCATGGGCGACGCAACAGCAGCAACACCAGCAGGCTGCCCAGGGCGAGGTCCGACAAGTAGCCGAGCGGGTTGGACCAGCCCAGCAGGGCACGCGCACCCAGTGGAAGCACCAGCACCAGGGTCGCCAGGGCGACAAGCCGGGTCCGCGGGTGGCCGAACAGGTTTTTCACGAAAACTTTCCTTATTGCCATTAAAACGTCACACATCCGTGCTCGATGATAACAGGCCAGGGTCAGGAAAGCGGTTGGCTACAAGCCTGGTTACCAAAAGACGGACCCGCCAAGCAGGTCCGTACGCTTGGCAAACTCAGAAGTAATAAGGGAATTTCAGGCTGAAGGAGAAGTCTGGCGAGTCGTCGGTCAGGCCAATCGAGAGGTTGGGCACGATGGTTAGGTTGTCGGTTGCGGCGAAGGTCATGCCGATGTTGAAGTTTGCCGCGTTGTAGTCGCTGTTGGGCACGTCCTGCCAGTCGCCGCCATCGGGTTTGATCTTGCTCTTGGTGGCAAATTGGTCGGACACCGAGAATGACATACTCATTTTTTCGTTCAAGGCAAAGGCAATACCGGCACCGATCTGCCAAGAGTCACCGAGCTTCACGTCCCCTGCGACTTTACTGTTGACCTGCGGGCTGATGTCGCTGAACGAGTCCTGCATGTTGTAGGTGTAGGACAAGCTGGCAAACAGCACCGCCGGGTCGAAGGTCTTGACCAGCGAGATACCCGGGGTGATCGACCAGACACCATTGCCGGTCGGCAGGCTTTCAGGCACCGACAGGTTATCGTTGGTCGGGTCGTTGACCAGCTTGATGCCGTAGGGGTCTTTGCCGGTAGGCGCCTTGACCCGCAGTGTGGCCACCGCATCGGGCCAGTTTTCCGACTCATCGAGGAATTTATAGGCGACCCCGAAGTTGACATCGCCAATGGTCGGGTCGCGGGTGACGGTGGCATCGGAGGTAACTGGGCCTGCACCACCGGCGCCGCCAGATGAGTAGGTGGATTCGCGGTAGACCACCGGTACGTTGACGTCGAATTGCCAGCGCTGATCGAGGTTGTAGCGGGCCGTCAGGTCCAAGGTCCAGTTATCGGCCTTGATCCGGTCAAGGTTGATATTGCCCAGGAATATCGAGTCCAGCGCCAGGAAACCATTGAGCACCAGGGCTCGGGTATCGTAGTGGGTGTAGGTCAGGCCGGTTTCGACGCTGAACTTGCCGCCGCCGAAGAAGCCACTGGCCTCGTCATACAGGTTCGATACGCTTTGCGCAGGTTCGGAATCTTCCTTGAGCGATTGGCCGTATGAGCTGCCGCTAGTGCCTGGCGCGCCTGCGGCAACGCTCTGGCCGCCCCGTACGGTTTCGGCAGGGGATTTGGTCAGGCGCTTGGGTGCAGGGGGTGCGGGTGCTTCCTCAACCTGGCGAACGCGCTGTTCAAGCACCATCAGCGCGTGTTGCTGGGCTTCGTAACGTTGTTTCAACTCCATCAGTTCTTGTTTTAGGGCTTCGACTTGAGGGTCGGGTGCTGCATAGAGCAATGCGGCTGGAGTCAGGCTACCCAAACAGACGATAGCTCTGAAGGTTAACGATCGGTGCATGGGTTAGCCGTCCCTTCTGACTACATTTGATGAGACAGAGCGTAGATCAGAATCCGAGAGTACGAAGGCCTTTGAGCTGGTCTAGGTTGCCGCTCACCGACCCGGCTGCCGAGACGTTGTCACGCAGCACGACATTGAGCGAAGTGAGGTTTCTGACCTGATTGCCGGCGCCGAGCAACGTGGTGTTCTGCATCAGCCCACCCTGGCCCAGGCGTTGGAAGGTGCTGCCCTGGTTATTGTTGGCATTGATGTTCAGTTGCACGCCGGTGCCGCTCGAAGACACGCTCAGCGCGCCTGCAGCATTGGCCCCGAGTACTTTGCTGCCAGCGGCCAAGGCCTCGCCCTGGGGCTGCGTAGTGGGCGCTTTGTTGCCTTTGCTGACATTGATATCAACGCCGTTGTAGGCCAGGTTATGGTCGCCGGCAGCCCGCACGATCTGGGTCACGCCCTCGGTGCTATTGAGCCCCTTGCCGCCGGTTACGCTGCCCGTGCCGGGGCCTTGGCCACGCGGTGTGCCGCTGCCTTTTTGGTTGATCATCGACACGTAGAACTGCGGCTTGATGGTCGATTGCTGGATTTGCATCGACGAGGTGGCGCCAATCACTTCGCCGTTGGCATTTTGCCAGGTGCTGGTCATGACAACCCCGAAACTGATGATCCGCCCTGGCATGACATAGCGCCCGCGCAAGTTGGCCAGCTCCTGATCCTTCAGCTCAATGGGTTTGAACGTCTCCGCCTGGAGCGGCAGGCTGGCGGCCAGGCACACCACGGCTAGCCAGGTTGAAGTCTTCATTGGATGCTCCCGGAGCGTGGTGCTCCCTTGTCATTATTAGAAGAAGTCGCTTTGGATGAATCCGAAATCCATCAACTCTGCGTCTTGCACCGGGGTGAAGTTGTTGATGCGACCTTTGACGGTCAGCGGAATGGGCGGGTCGAGCAAGGCATTGCTCTTGTCGTACCCCTGGCCGATGATGGCAAAGATGATGCCGTTCCAGCCTTTGATGAAATCTTCGACTTTGAAGCGCTTGTGACCCAGTACCGGATCACCGATATACACCCAGCCGTTGTCGACTTTTTGCATGACCACAAAATGCTTGTAGCCGCGGATGTCCATCAGGACCACGACGGGAATGCGGATACTGTGCAAGGTGTCGACGGCTACCCGGTAGCCGCGGGCGCGCATGCCGAGGGTTTCCACGTAGCGTTTCATGTCGAGCATGGAAAATCCCTGCACGCGGACCAGATCCTGATCGGCGTTAGCCAGCATGCCTTCGATGATCTGCTGTTCATCGACGTCCAGCCAATAGGCTTGGCGCAAGATGGTCGCCAGCGCGGCGGCGCCACAACTGAAGTCGGTTTTCTGTTGCACCAGATCGGCGAACTTGCGTTCGCGCACACTCTGGATGGGTTTGAATATCACCGCGCCACCCGGCAAAACGGAAAGTGGCATTTGCGCGGCTTCTGCTTGGCTTGCCAGGCAAAGCAACAGCGCCAAGGCGATAATACGCATGTTCGACGTCCCCCTGCGGATGCTGAAAAAGGCCCCCCGAAGGGGGCCTCAGGCCACAGTACTTAGAACGAGGTGTTGGAGATGGCCAGCGAGTTGCTTTGCTGGTTGCCGACACCCGAGGCCACGTTGACGCCCAGGTTGCCGCTGCCGCCATTCACCGAACCGCTCAGGGTTGCAGTGTTGGTCACAGGGTTAGCCCAGCCGATTGGAGTCAACACTTGGTACGAGATGGTGTTGCTCAGCTCATACGAGTTGGCTTCGCTGTAGCTCTTCGAAATGTCTTTCGAAGACTCGTTGGCCTTCTCGTAGGACTTCTCGAACGAGCTGGAGGCGGTCTTGTCGTACGAGGACTCACGAGACTTATCGTACGAAGAGTCACGTGCCTTGTTGTACGACGAGTCACGCGATTTGTCGTACGAAGAATCACGCGCCCTGTCGTAGGAGTAGTCACGAGACCTGTCGAACGAGGAGTCGAACGACTTCTCGAACGAAGCGTCGTAGGCGCTTTCATGCGACGTATCGATCGACGCATTCAACGAAGCGTCAAGCGAACCGCTGGCACTCTGGCTGCGAGTGCGATCGCCAAAGCCGTTGTTGACGGTGGTCGACCGGGTAGCCTCGGCGGCTGCCGTCAGGGTAGCGTCCAGCGAAGCGCTAGAGCTCGAGCTGGCGCTGCCGCTAGCCGAACCGTTGGCACTGGCGCTGTTGGAACCACTGGAGTTGGCGCTGCCCGAACCGCTGGCGCTGGAGCTGTTGGACCCACTGGCGGTCATGCTGTTGGAGCCGCTGGCAGTCATGCTGTTGGATCCGCTGGCACTCCAGCTGTTGGAGCCACTGGACGCCGAGTTTTTCGAGCCGCTGACACTGCCGCTCGAAGACGAGCTGCGATTGTCGCTGGACTCGAAGGTGCCTTCGCGCGAGAACGAGCCGCTCGAAGTCTTGGTCAGGGTCAGCGTATCCAGCCGGGTTTCACGATCGGCATAGTTGTTGACGGTCAGACCAGGGCCACTTTGATTGGCAGAAGCGGTGGCCACGGCGTTGCCAATGGGCGCATTGGTGTTAGCAATGGCCATGGTGTTTTTCTGTTGGTTGAGGTCGCCACTGGCGATGTTGACACCAACGTTGCCGTTGGCGCCGCTGGCTGATCCGCTCATGACCGCAGAGCTTTGGGTGGACCAGTTGGTGACCCGGTTGTTGTTGCTGACCTGGCGGACGTCGGCAGTGGCAGTGGCGGTGCCAAACACGAAGCTGTTATCCAGGCTTGAGTCGGAGGCCGCGTTGGCGATGGCGGCGGCGTTGTCTTGTTGGTTGCCGTTACCGGCTGCCACGTTGACCCCGACGTTGCCTGCGGCGCCTTCAGCGGAGCTGCTCATTTCAGCTTCGTTGACAGTCCCTTCGTTCCAGATGCGGTTGCCGGTACTGCTTTGACGATCGGTAGCTTCGGCAGTGGCGCTGATTGGGATGATGATCGGACGAGGGTTGTTGTTGCCGTTGTTGTGGCCGTTGTTATGGCCATTGTTGTGGCCGTTGCCACGCCTATCGTCAGCTTGTACAGCTACAGCCATGATCGCAGCAATTGCGAAAACCAGAGGCTTGATTGCCATCGAGGGTTTCATGGTGATTCTCCGTACTTTATTTTAGGTTAAGTGTTGTTATTACCTGTGGGTCAGTCCGCGACCCGGACGCTCAGGGTGTTAGCCGTTCGGTTTCCCACCCCGGCGCTCTGATTCAACTGGATCACCCCACGACTACCGGTGAAGGCCTGGTCACTCGTGGTGATCTGGCGATAGCCGGGTGCAGAGGCAGTTGCATCGGAGTTATTGATCAGCGCCACGTTTTGTTGCAGCAGGACGCTGTCATCAATGGTTTGCGGTTGCGCACTAATGCTGATGCGCAATGCGTTGGCTTGCTGGTTGCTGGCCCCCGCGCTCTGGTTGACGCCCAACGCGCCAGTGCCGTTGCTGAAGGCATCGCCCTGGATGCTCGACTTGGCATCGCGCGAAGGGTCGACCTCGCTGCGCAGGCGTTGGCGAATTTGCGTGGTAGCGCTGGCGTTATGGCCAATGGCGAAGGCTCGGGCGTTGGCTTGTTGCTGAAGGTCGCCGGCCGCCTGGTTGACGCTAAGATTGCCCTGGTACTGCGCACCGGAACGGTCAATGGTGGCGGTGTCGATGATGGGGCCTTGGGCAAAGGCCGATGCACTGCAAAGGCTGGCCAGAATCAGCAGCGTGTGCTTCATCTCATTGGCCTCCGCCGAGGATCTTCAGTGCGCCCATGCCACGCTGGACGTTCGAGTTGACCATGTTGGAGATGCCATTGCCCGAGCCTGAAGCGCGTCCACCGGCCAGGTTAGGCAACTGGTTCTGGTTGTTGATCTGCCCGCCCAGGTTGTTGGTCTGTTGGGTGATCATGGTGCTGATGCCAGAACCGCTGCTGATACCGGCAAAGTCGCCATCGCTGAGCTCATTGGTTTGCTTGAGAATGTGAGCGGAGGGATTGGTATTGACGGTGACGGGGCTTGGATCGGGGATCAGCGGTGGGCGCATGGCGTTGCGAGGCTGCACATCGCGGGTGATCACGATAACCCCGTTTTCGGCTTGGACTGGCAGACTGAGACTGGGCGCCAGGGCACAACTGAGTAGCAGCAGGCGATAGATGCCTTTATCGAATTTCCCCACGATGGCAATTCCTTCTTCAGAGCGCTGGTCCTAGTCAGCGTTGCGAGGAATAGAGCAGAAGCTGTGCCGGTTTTGCTTATTGCAGTGCAATCAACAGCTTGTGCGGTGGAATGGGGAGCGCCGGGATTTTGCTGTATCAGCGCTGAGACAATTTTTCCTGAAATACCCGCGCAGCCCAGCACGGGCGGTGCCTGAGCGGGCTTTGCCGGGGGTGTATTACCGGCTTAACACTAGCCCCATAACTGGCGAGGGAGGCCCAACTGCGGGGACTATGGCCCAGTGAGATGTATCAGCGGCTTAACACTCGGTGGGGCACGCTGCGGCTTTGCCGTTCAGTAAACGCTGCACCGCAGCGAGCACGGCAGCGCTGCGCTGCGGCCAATCACCGCCAATTACCTGCACCGGCTGCTGATGGCGCTGCAGCCAGGCATGGCTGTCGCTGAAGAACGCCTGGCGTTCGCGCAAATCGGGCTGACAGCGCTGACCATCACCGACCCAACTGACGCCCTGCGGGTCGAGCAGCAGGTGCAGATCGTAATGGCGTTCAAGCAGTGCTTGCTCGATCCATGCCGGACAATCGTTGAACAGTGCCCGGCTCCACAGCAGGTTGCTCAACAGGTGGGTGTCGAGGATCAACAACTCAGGCTGATGGGCGCGCGCGGCGTCTTCCCAGGCCAGTTGACCGCGAGCAATCGCCGGAATATCGGCGTAGCAGGTATCGCGCCCTTGCTCTTCGATAAAATGACGCACGTATTCGCCGACCAGTTCACCACCAAAGTGCGCCTGGATCTCACTGCTGAGCCAGCTCTTGCCGCTGGACTCCGGACCGCACAGCACCAGGACCTTCATGCGTTGCCCAGCGCCGGGTCACGGCGCCACTCCAGCCAACCACGCACCGCGATCACGGTTAGCACGACGAACAGTCCGGCGGTGAAGTACAGCTGCTGGTGCAGGTATTGGCCGACATAGACCACGTCGACCACCAGCCACAGCGGCCAGCATTGCACGCGCTTTTGTGCCATCCACACCTGTGCGACCAGGCTGAAACCGGTCAGGGTAGCGTCCAGCCAGGGCAGGGCGGCATCGGTCCAATGCGCCATGGCAGCGCCTAGCGCCATACTCAACAGCAGGCCCACGGCCAGCCCGGCGATTATCTGTGGGCGCGCCAGGCGCGATACCTGGCGGGCATCCTCGACCCGCTCGGGGCGCGTCCATTGCCACCAGCCATAGAGCTGCAGCAGGGCGTAGGTGGCCTGCAGGAGCATCCCCGAGTACAGCTTCACCTCGTAGAAGAACCAGCCATAGAGGGTCACCATCACCAGGCCGATTGGCCAGCACCAAGGGTTTTGCTTGACGGTGAGCCACACGGCAATGACGCCGAGCACGGCGGCGATCAGTTCAAGGCCGGACATCGGCGATCCTTGGCGGCAGGGAAAGGGCGCGATTGTAGCCTGTGGGGGCGGACAGGAGTAGCGCTCAGTGCAGGCCACGACGCGGGTAAACCTACAGGGTGTGTCGCGCGCAATTGCTGCGAACGACACCAACCCTGTAGGCGCGGGCCTGCCTGCGAAGAGGCCGGCAGCGGCGGCCTCTGCCGACGCTGTTATACCCTGAACTGCTTCAACAACTGCTCCAGTTCCTCGCTTAGGCGTGCCAGCGCCATTCCCGAATCCGTCGATTGCCGCGCCGCTTCGGCCGTTTGCAGCGACAGTCCGGCCGTCTCGGTGACATTGCGGTTGATCTCCTCGACCACATGCGACTGCTGCAAGGTAGCGCTGGCGATAGACGCGTTCAGTGCCGTGAGGTTGTGCAGTACCTGGCTGATGGCATCCAGGCTGGTGCCTGCTTCACGGGCTTGCTCGACGGTCTGGCGTGACGCCTCGCTGCTGGTGTCGATGGCTCGCACCGCCGCTTCCGACTGGCCTTGCAGGTGCTCAATCATGGTCTGGATTTCGGCGGTCGATTGCGCGCTGCGCTGGGCCAGCAGGCGCACTTCATCGGCCACCACCGCGAAGCCGCGGCCTTGCTCGCCGGCCCGAGCGGCTTCAATGGCGGCGTTCAAGGCCAGCAGGTTGGTCTGCTCGGCAATCGAGCGAATCACCTCTAGCACGCCGCCGATCTTGTTGCTGTGCCCCGCCAGTTCACGAATGACCTGGACCGCTTGATCGATGGTGGCAGACAACCGGTCGATCTGCTCCAAGCTGCCGTGAATCGCCTGTTGGCCATGGCTGACCTGCTCCTGCGCGGCGCGCATCTCGCTGGCTGCCTGTTCGGCGTTCTTGGCTACGTCCTGGACGGCATAGGTGACCTCATTGACTGCTGTCGCCACCTGATCCATCTGCAACGACTGCTGGGCGCTGCGCTCTTGAGCTTGGCCGGCGTTGTCGCCGACATGGCCGGCAGATTGGGCCAAGGCATGGGCGGTGCCCTGCAATTGACCAACCACCCCCTGCAGCTTGCCGTTGAAGCGGTTGAAGTGCTCGCCAAGGTGGGTGATCTCGTCGCGACCATGGGTGTCCAGGCGCTGGCTCAGGTCGCTTTCGCCACTGGCGATAATGCTCATGGCCTGTACCGCTTCCTGCAACGGGCGGGCAATGCTACGGGCGATCAGCATCACCAGCAGCCCCATCAACAGGGCGATACCCAGGCCCAACAGGCAGGCATCGCGAACCTGGCGGGCGAACTCGGCCTGCACGTCATCGACGTACACCCCCGAACCGATGATCCACCCCCAAGGCTTGAACAGCTGGATGTATGAGGTCTTGGCCACCGGCTCGCTGGCACCCGGCTTAGGCCAGCGGTAGTCGACGGGCCCGGCGCCCTGGCTGCGGGCCAGGGCGACCATTTCGTTGAACACGGCAAAACCATCCGGGTCACGGATGGCCGCCAGGTCCTGGCCATCGAGCTTGGGGTTGGCCGGGTGCATGATCATCTTCGGCGCCAGGTCGTTGATCCAGAAGTAGTCGTTCTGGTCGTAGCGCAGGCCGCGCACCACTTGCAGGGCTTGCTGCTGGGCGGCGTCGCGGGTGAGCGTACCGTTGGCTTCCAGGCCTTGGTAGTAGGCCAGCACCCCCGCTGCGGTTTCGACCACATGGTGGGTCTTCTCGGCCTTGGCTCGGTACAGGTCAGCATGGATCTGGCGCAGCATCAGCAACCCCAGTACCAGCAACATCGCCACTGCCACTAGCAGGATCAGCCACAAGCGGCGGCTGATCGACATCGACCTCAAGGTCTTCATTTATAAGCTACTCCCGCGTTGTTCTTGTTATTGAGATGCATCCAAGCATGCTTTGCCGTTGCTCCCCCAGTCGACCAATGGCTAGGTGTCCGGCAGGACAATCCATGATGTTTGCGCGCGAGCCTTCGGCGGGCTGCTCTGATAGCATCTCGGCCGCTTTGGATGAAACCTTTAGGCATCCGGAACAATTCAACTGGCATTGCGCCTGACAGTCGCTGTAAAACTGCCGGGCCGCGTGCGGCAATCACCAGCAAATCAAGAACAAGGGGCGTGCCACGAGCTGCGTCCCATCGGGGGAATGATGGATTTTTGGAGTGCCTTTCAGGCAATCATCTTAGGCGTCGTCGAAGGACTGACAGAGTTTCTGCCGATCTCCAGTACCGGGCACCAGATCATCGTCGCTGACCTGATCGGTTTTGGTGGCGAGCGGGCCATGGCGTTCAACATCATCATCCAGCTGGGCGCGATCCTGGCGGTGGTGTGGGAGTTCCGCCGCAAGATCTTCGATGTGGTGCTGGGGCTGTCCAGCCAAGCGCCGGCGCGTCGCTTCACGGCCAACCTGCTGGTGGCGTTCATGCCGGCAGTGGTGCTGGGCGTGCTGTTCGCCGACTACATCCACGAGTACCTGTTCAACCCGATCACCGTGGCGGCCGCCTTGGTCGTGGGCGGGGTGATCATGCTCTGGGCCGAGCGGCGTGAGCATCGTATCGAGGTCGACCATGTCGATGACATGCACTGGAGCCATGCGCTGAAGATCGGCCTGGTGCAGTGTGTGGCGATGATCCCAGGGACTTCGCGTTCCGGCTCGACCATCATCGGCGGTTTGCTGTTTGGCTTGTCGCGCAAGGCCGCGACCGAGTTCTCGTTCTTCCTGGCCATGCCAACCATGGTTGGCGCTGCGGTGTACTCGGGCTACAAATACCGGGAGCTGTTCCAGCCGGCCGATCTGCCGGTATTCGCCATCGGTTTCGTGGTGTCGTTCATCTTCGCCATGATCGCCGTGCGGGCGCTGCTCAAGTTCATCGCCAACCACAGCTATGCGGCCTTCGCCTGGTACCGCATCGTCTTTGGCCTGATCATCCTGGCGACCTGGCAGTTCGGCTGGGTCGACTGGGCGACGGCGCAGGGCTGATATGGCGCGTATGCACACTGCGGCCAGACGCGGCAATGGCGCTGAACAGGGCGTGCGCCATGCACGCCTGAAGCTGCTGATTCTCGCCGTTCTGTGCCTGTTGCCTGGCCTCGGTGCGGCGCAGATGGCCTGGAGTGGGCAGTCGTGGTTGCCATTGGCGGCCTATCCAGCCGCCAGCTTGATCAGCCTCATGCTCTATTGGCAGGACAAACAGCAGGCCCGCAGCCAGGCCTGGCGCACGCCGGAAAAGGTCCTGCATGCCAGCGAACTGTGCGGCGGCTGGCCTGGCGCCTTGCTGGCCCAGCAGCTGTTTCGGCACAAGACACGCAAGGCCTCCTATCAGCTGAGCTTCTGGGCCATCGTCGCCGTGCACCAGCTGTTTTGGTTCGATCATCTGGCGCTGCAAGGGCGCTGGCTAGGCGCGGCGGTAGCGCCGTTGTTCAGATAAGCAGCCCAAGGCGCAATCGCTTGGGCAGGCGCTGCACCACCAACTGGTGGGAGCGCTGCAGCAGATCGCACAGCGCGGTTCGGCCCATGGGGTAGGGCGGGGCCATGCTGATCCAGCGGGCTCTGGCCAGGTAGGGAGCCGGGCGCACGCCCGGAAGGTCGACATACCCCAGGAACAGCTCGTCATCGACCTTGAACGACAACCCTGCACCCGCCAGGTCGAGCACGGCAAACATCTTGTTGCCGGCCACCGAGAACACCCGGATCCCACCCCACTTGTAGTCTTCTCGCGCTCCTGGCAGGCCCAGGCAAAACTCGGCCACCTGCTCAGGGCTCATGCGTTGCTCAGACATAGCGCTCTCCACAGGCCTCGAACGAGGCCGCCAGATGGTCGATCCACACCCGCACCGCCGGCAGCACGCCCCGCCGGTGTGGGTACACCGCCTGCAGCCAGCCGCCCGGCAGCGACCAGTCGGGCAACAGGCGCACCAACTCACCGCGCTCCAGCTCTTCTTCGCAGTACATGCTCGGCAGCGCTGTGAAGCCCAGCCCGGCCAGCACCGAGGCCTTGCGTACGACAAAGTCATCGATGGCCAGGCGCGGCTCCAAGGCCAGGTCCTGCTGACGCCCACCAGGGCCAAACAAGCGCAGATGCACCAATCGATCAGCCTCGGCCGCGCCCAACACCGGTAGGCTGGCCAGCTGCGAAGGCTCACTGATGCCGTCGGCAAAGCCTGGCGCGGCAACCAGATGCATCTGCGCCTGGCGCAAGCGGCGGGTGACCAAGGCCGGGTCCTCGTCGCCCAGGTCGCGCACCCGCAGGGCCACGTCGATGCCTTCGGAAATCAGGTCGACCCGGCGATTGAGCAGGACCATGTCCAACTGCACCAGCGGGTGCAACTCCAGAAAACGGCTGATCACCTCCGGTAAAAAGGCATGCGCCAAGGCCACCGGGCACGATACCCGCAAGCGCCCGCGTGGCTCACTGGTCATGCTGGCGACGGCTTCATCAGCCATCTCCGCTTCCAGCAGCATGGCCTGGCAGTGATGCAAATAGCGCTCGCCCACCGCCGTCAGCTTGAGTTGACGCGTGGTGCGTTGCAGCAAGCGGGTGCCCAGGCGCTCCTCCAGCTCGGCGATGCGCCGCGACAGGCGCGATTTGGGGATACCCAGTTGGCGGCCGGCGGCGGCAAAGCCACCAGCCTCGACCACGCGGGCAAAGTAAAACAGGTCGTTGAGATCTTGCATGTGCAAACCCATTGTTCCATCAGTAGGACAAACTAATGCATTTTTGCCGACTTATCAGCTATTCGATGGTTGTATAGGATTCTCTCCATCGTGATCGCCCACTACCGCGGTCGTCATTCACAGGAGAGTCCCATGAAACTGTTGCATATCGATTCGAGCATTCTGGGCGACAATTCCGCCTCCCGTCAGCTGAGCCGCGAAGTGGTAGAAGCCTGGAAAGCCGCTGATTCGAGCATCGAAGTGGTCTACCGCGACCTGGCCGCCGATGCCATCAGCCACTTCTCCGCCGCCACCCTGGTTGCCGCTGGCACCCCAGGCGAAATGCGCGATGCCGCCCAGGCTCACGAAGCCAAGCTGAGCCAGGAAACCCTGGATGAGTTCCTCGCTGCCGACGCCGTGGTGATCGGCGCGCCGATGTATAACTTCACCGTACCGACCCAGCTCAAAGCCTGGATCGACCGCATTGCTGTCGCTGGCAAGACCTTCCGCTACACCGAAGCCGGCCCAGAAGGCCTGTGCGGTAACAAAAAGGTGATCCTGGTTTCCACCGCAGGCGGCCTGCACGCTGGCCAACCGACCGGTGCTGGCCATGAGGACTTCCTCAAGGTGTTCCTCGGCTTTATCGGCATCACCGACCTGGAAATCGTCCGTGCCCACGGCCTGGCCTATGGTCCAGAGCACCGCAGCCAAGCGATCGACGCCGCTCAGGCGCAGATTGCCGGTGAGTTGTTCGTCGCTGCCTGAATGCAGTGATGTGCTGACGCCATCGCGGGGCAAGCCTGCTCCCACGCCGCTTCCTTTTAGAGGGCGGTAGCGGGAGCTGGCTCGCGCCGCGCTGGGTTGTTTCATCCAGTTTTCATCTGCTGGCCGATGCCGGGGCTTATGCTGGCGCTATCCTTCCGTTTGGCGGGGAGACGCCTGCGATGAACCGAACCCCTGTGTTGGTATCGTGCCTGTTGTTGGCCGGCCTGTTGGCTCGCGCTGACGCGGCGCCGTGGGTTGCAGGGTTGCATCATCTGCAACTGGCCGACCCGCTGGACGCCCGCCCGATGCAGGCCTTGGCGTTCTATCCCTCCACAGGTCAAGCACATCACATCCGCCTTGAAGGCTATCCGCTCACCGTAGCCGAGGACGCTCCGGTCGCGCTGGGGCAGTTCCCTTTGCTGGTCGTGTCCCACGGCAATACCGGTAGCCCTTTGGCTCTGCACGATTTAGCCAGCGCGCTGGCGCGTCGGGGATTCGTGGTGGTGGCGCTGACCCACCCGGGCGACAACGCCAGTGATCACAGTCGCCTGGGTACCTTGAGCAATCTCTACGGCCGGCCATTGCAAGTGAGCGCAGCGATCAGCGCTGCGCGTGCGGACAGCGTGCTCGGCCCCTATCTAAACGACGGCAAGGTGGGCGTGATTGGTTACTCGGCGGGGGGCGAGACGGCCTTGATCGTGTCTGGCGCCCAGCCCGACCTCGATCGTTTGCACCGTTACTGCCTGGAGCGCCCTGGTGATGCCGATGCCTGCAAGACCCACGGCGTGCTGATCGCTGATCGCAGCGAGCTGACCGCCCAGGCCGACCCCAGGGTTGGCGCATTGGTGCTGATGGCGCCGTTGAGCTTGATGTTTGGCCGGCACGCCTTGAGCGGCGTGCATGTCCCTGCGCTGATCTACAGCGGTGACAACGATCAGTTGCTGGCGCTGGATCGCAATGCCCAGGCTCTGGCGCGCAAGCTGCCGGTCACCCCCGACTATCGGTTGTTGGCAGGGGCGGGGCATTTCATTTTCATGGCGCCCTGCGATGCCGAGCAGCATGCGCGCATGCCTGTAGTGTGCAAGGATGCCGAGGGCGTCGACCGTCGGCAGATTCATCACTCGCTACAGCGCGAAACCGCCGATTTCTTTAGCCAGACTCTGGGGGCTCCAGAGCCAGGCGAGCGCTCAGCGGCGGCGAGCGAGCACTAGGGTCAGGCCCACCCCAGACAGCGCCAGCAGGGCGGCCACGCCGAAGATCGAGGCATAGCCCAGGTGCACCGCCACTGCGCCCATCACCGGGCCGGCAATTGCCAGGGCAAGGTCGAAAAACACCGCATACGCCCCCAGGCCAGCGCCACGGCTGCTGCTCGGCACCTGTTTGATCGCTTCCACGCCCAGGGCTGGATACACCAGCGACAGGCCGAATCCGGTCAAGCCCGCGCCAACCAGCGCCCAGGCAGGCGAGGGCGCAAGCCAAAGCAGGCTCAGCCCTAGCACTTCCGTCGCCATACAGCTCACAGCCACCGCATAACCGCCAAAGCGATTGACCGCATTGACGAACAGCAGCCGCGAAATGATGAAGCACACGCCGAACGCGCTCAGGCACAACGCCGCGCCCGCCCAGCCGCGCTCCAGGTAATACAGGGTGACGAAGGTGGTCAGCGTGCCATAGCCAATCGAGGCCAGGGTCAGGCCCATTCCACAAGGCGCTACTCGGGCGAACGCCGACCAGAACGGCAGGCGTTCGCCGCGTACTACCACGACGTCTGGCCGCTTGCGCAGGGCCAGCAGCGCCAGTGCCGCCAGGATCAGCAGGGCCGGCCCCAGCACGCTGAAGTCCAGGCCATCGACCATCAGCACGCCCACCGGCGCGCCGATGGCGATGGCGCCATACGAGGCGATGCCGTTCCAGGAAATCACCCGTGCGGTGTGCTCGGCGCCCACCTGGCTGATGCCCCAGCTCAAGGTGGCAACGCCGATCAAGCCTTGGGCGATGCCCAACAGCAAGCGCCCACCGAGCAGCAGTGCCAGGCTTAGCCAGGGCAGGCTCAGGGTCCAGGCCGAGAACAGGGTCAGCACCCCGCAACCGGCGATGCCAAACAAGCCGTAGCCAATGGCTCGCTTGCCACCCAGGCTGTCTGCCACCCGCCCGGCGAACGGCCGGCTGAGCAGTGTCGCCAGGTACTGCAGGCCGATGGTCACTCCAGCGATCACCGCGCCAAAACCCAGTTGGTCGTGCACATAACTGGGCAGCACCGCAATCGGCAGGCCGATGCACAGGAAGGCGATGAAGGTATAGAAGACGATCGAGAGGATCTGCTGGGTGATGGCAAAGCTATTACTGGGAGCGGGTTCTTGCGCGGTCATGGGCTCGTTCGCGGGCGGGCGGTTGGGCGTGCAAGCATCATGGCCGTAGTCTGGGATAAATGAAAGCAGGCTAACGAATTATTCGTCGGCTCGCGCTGGCCGCAGGCCGAAACGACCGCGGGGCAAGCCCACCCCCACGCACTGCGTGAGGGCCGGCTTGCCCCGCGATTGCTGGCTACTGAGTCAGTCGCTCAGCTCAGACCACCACGCCCTGGCTACGCAGGTAGTCGTCATAGGTGCCGCTGAAGTCGACCACGCCTTCAGGCGTCAGCTCGATGATCCGCGTAGCCAACGACGACACGAACTCGCGGTCATGGCTGACGAACAGCAGGGTGCCTGGGTAGTTTTCCAGCGCCAGGTTCAGTGCCTCGATCGATTCCATGTCCAGGTGGTTGGTCGGTTCGTCCATCACCAGTACGTTCGGCTTTTGCAGGATCAGCTTGCCGAACAGCATCCGGCCTTGCTCACCACCGGAAATCACCTTGACCGACTTGAGGATCTCGTCGTTGGAGAACAGCATCCGGCCCAAGGTGCCACGGATCATCTGCTCGCCCTGGGTCCACTGGCCCATCCACTCGAACAGGTTGACGTCATCTTCGAAGTCGTGGGCGTGGTCCTGGGCGTAGTAGCCCACTTCGGCGCTATCGGTCCACTTGACCGCACCCGCGTCGGGCTGCACTTCACCGACCATGGTGCGCAGCAGGGTGGTCTTGCCGATACCGTTAGGGCCGATGATGGCGACGCGCTCACCGGCTTCGACGGTGAAGCTGAAGTCCTTGAACAGCACTTTGTCGTCGAATGCCTTGGCCATCTTCTCGATGGTCACCGCCTGACGGTGCAGCTTCTTGTTCTGCTCGAAGCGGATGAACGGGCTGACCCGGCTCGATGGCTTGACCTCGGCCAGCTGGATCTTGTCGATCTGCTTGGCCCGCGAGGTGGCCTGCTTGGCCTTGGAGGCGTTGGCCGAGAAGCGGCTGACGAAGGTCTGCAGCTCGGCGATCTGCGCCTTTTTCTTGGCGTTGTCGGCCAAAAGTTGCTCGCGCGACTGGGTTGCAGCAGTCATGTACTCGTCATAGTTGCCCGGGAACAGGCGCAGCTCGCCGTAGTCCAGGTCAGCCATGTGGGTGCACACGCTGTTGAGGAAGTGCCGGTCGTGGGAAATGATAATCATGGTGCTGTTACGCGCCGTGAGAATGGTTTCCAGCCAGCGGATGGTGTTGATGTCCAGGTGGTTGGTCGGCTCGTCGAGCAGCAGCACGTCCGGATCCGAGAACAACGCCTGGGCCAGCAGCACGCGCAGTTTCCAGCCCGGCGCGACTTCGCTCATCGGGCCGTAGTGCTGTTCCAGTGGAATACCCAGGCCCAGCAACAGTTCGCCGGCGCGCGAGTCGGCGGTGTAGCCGTCCATTTCGGCGAACTCGGTTTCCAGTTCAGCGACGGCCATGCCGTCTTCTTCGCTCATCTCAGGCAGCGAGTAGATACGATCACGTTCGGCCTTGACCTTGAACAGCTGCTCATGGCCCATGATCACGGTGTCGATCACAGTGAAGTCTTCGTAGGCGAACTGGTCCTGGCGCAGCTTACCCAGGCGGGTGTTCGGCTCAAGCATCACCTGGCCGCCAGACGGCTCCAGATCGCCGCCGAGGATCTTCATGAAGGTCGACTTGCCGCAACCGTTGGCGCCGATCAGGCCGTAGCGGTTGCCGTTGTTGAATTTGACCGAGACGTTCTCGAACAGCGGCTTGGCGCCGAATTGCATGGTGATGTTAGCGGTAGAAATCAAGTGCTTGTCCTGCGGGGATTCCAGAGGTGTATTTAGGCCCTGTCGTCAGTCTTGGGCCAATTTTGGGCCAATTCGACGCGGGGCGGCAGCTTCTCCAGCTCCCTCCAGTCCGAGGAGGAGCTGATCCATTTCGCGTAGGTAGAGAGCAACATCTCGACGCTGTGGCCAAGCTGGCTCGCGATGAACGCGGGGTTCATCCCAGGCATCAGGCACATGGTTGCGTAGGTGTGGCGGGTGTCGTACTGACGGCGTTCACGGATGTTCAGCGCCTTCAGCGCCGATTTGAAGTGGCCGATTGTAACACTTGGCTCGTTGATCCACAGCCCACCTTTGCCAGGTTGGAACACGAAGCGACTGGTCGGGTGTGCCGACTTGGACGCCATGCGACGAAGGGTAGCCTATCGAATCGTGGCGATTGATTGGCGCCACTCATTTGATATCGTTGGGTTCCGCTTACAGGAGGTTCTATGTCAGGAAAGTTTGTCACGCGCTGGTTCTACGCATCACTGGAATCAGGAACCAAGCCAGCCGGGCTCTTCGGGAACAAGGTCGAAGTTGTGCACAATCAGAAGGTCGTGGATTTTGATGAGTACGCGGCGCACTTACAAAAAATGTACGAAGACTTTGATCACGCCGGCTACGACGTTATCAACGTGGTGCCGATTGCGATGGGGCAGTCCGAGTCATGCACACAAACGACTGGCAATTACGTAGGGGATGTCGGATTCTCGATCACCCGCGGCGCGGTCGTCGTTGGCAAGCGCCGAGATTCCTAGGGTCTGTATGAAAAGTCTTGAGACGAAGGTCAGGCAAGGCGAAAACAGCCGAGGGAGCGGAGTTTACGGGTTGTAAATGAGCATTCCGAGGCTGTTTTCAACGCAGCATCACCGAGTATCAAGGCTTTTCGTACAGAGCCTAGGCAACACTCGCGAGTTCCGATACCGTCGGCCATGGATCATCGGCTCGCGCCAGTGCTGCCATCGGCGGCGGGCTAACGCTGTTGCCACACGTACGCACCTGCTCGGTCTTGGTGAACGGCAGTCAGCAGCCGTGCTCCACTTACCTCGTTGTCGCTCTCCTTCGTCTACCCAGCCTGTCTGTATCAAGACTTTACTGAGACGGCCAGGCTGCTAAAATACCGGCCCTTTGAAACCTTGAGACGGATCTTATGCGCAACTTTCTTGCTATGTCCTTTGGCGGTCTGACGCCTAGCTATTACGCGCGTCAATTGTTTTTCGGCGCACTCTTCGCGGCCTTTTTCATTTATATGAAGTCACGTGCTCCCCTCGGGCTTGACTTCGCCACCGTTGCCATTTCCGTGGTGAGCACGTTGCTCTATCCCTACTCAAGGTTCGTGTACGAGAGCGCGGTGGG
Organism: Pseudomonas sp. xss_2; assembly: GCF_043104195.1. Taxonomy (NCBI): domain Bacteria; kingdom Pseudomonadati; phylum Pseudomonadota; class Gammaproteobacteria; order Pseudomonadales; family Pseudomonadaceae; genus Pseudomonas; species Pseudomonas sp. xss_2. The sequence continues at coordinate 290,626 of NZ_JBICKL010000077.1, read as the reverse complement.
TTTCATCATGGGGCGCAACGTATTCTTCGTGAACGCGTTGTTCATGCTGGCTGTCAAGTTCTTCACGATGTTCGTGTGCTGGTTCCTGGCGATCTTTATCGCCCCGCTTGGACTGCTGTACCTCTATTGGCACCACAGTCGCCAGCCGTCCAACTAAACCTTCGCAGCCCGGCGAACGAGTCGGGCTTGGTCGTTTTTCAGCCCTGGCAAATGCCGGGGCTTTTTTATGCAACAGTGCCTTGGGCCGAGCCCTGTGGCAGCGTCATCGCGCTGATCGACTTGGTGGCTATCTGTGGCTGGGATTGGCGCGTTGTCCTTAGGTGGGCTATTGCTGAAGCTTCTGCACTGGAGCGAATCAGGAGGTTGTATGAGGCATGTTCTGTTGGGTGCACTGCTGGCTTGCCTAGCCGGGCTGGCCCAGGCGCAGATTCCACTGGTCAACGCCACATGCCCTGGCGACATCGAAGTGCACGTCGACGAAGGCGGGCCGATCTACATCAACGGCAAGGAGGCCAAGCTGAAGAAGTTCAACGACAACTATTTCGAGGCCAAGGGTAGTGGTGTGACTATTTCCCTGACCGTCAGCCCCGATGGCTCGCCGAGCGTCTCCTACACCGGTAAAGGCGGCGCCAACGGTGTGTGTGAATTGACTGAAGAGGATTGATCGCGCCTACGCCTAGCCATGTCGTAAGGTGGCTGTGCGGGCAGCTAGCAGCTACAGTCCTGGCCAGGGCAGGAAACGCCCAAGTCAGGAACAGGGAGGTGGTGGGGTGGTTGCGAAGCTCTTGGTGACCGTTGGCATAGTCTTCTACGCCGTCATCGTGCCGATTCTCGAGGTCAATGACAGCCATGTCTTCAATCAGGCGTGGGCGCCGCATGCGCGCCTGCATGAGACCTGGCAATTGTTCACCAATACCGCGCTTGGGGTGTTCAGCGTCTGGCTGGTCTGGGTCAAGGATAATCTGCGCCTGGCCAGCCTGCTGACCGCCTTCGTCACCGGCGGCTTCTTGATGGCGTACTGGTTGCGTGATGGCTACGGTGGCTCGATGGTGCTCTCGGACGGCTCAGAGAAGATGATCCTGGGGGTTAACCTGGGGCTTTTTGCCTACACCCTGGCGATCGCGCTGGTGGGTATCGCGTTGGGGCTTGAGCGGCGCAAGCGAGATTCGCGTGCTGAAACCTGAGCGCTGCCCAGGTGCCGTTGCAGGCATTTGCAGGTAAAGTTCGCCGAACACGTTGTTACCTAGGTATTGGTCATGTCTTGCGCATTCACCCTCATGCAATCGCCCGTTGGCACCTTGACCCTGGTTGCGCGGGGTAATCGGCTGGCCGCGGTGTTATGGCAGGAGGAGCGGGAGAATCGTGTGCGTCTGGGCGAGCTGCAGCGCGACGACGAGCATCCGCTGTTGCAAGAGACTGCACGTCAGCTAGGCGAGTATTTTGCCGGCCAACGGCAGCGCTTCGAGCTGGATTTGGACTTTGTCGGCACCGAATTCCAGCGCCAGGTGTGGGCGGCGCTCTTGACCATTCCGTTCGGCGAAACCCGCAGCTACAGCGAAATCGCCCGACAGATCGGCAACCCCAGTGCTGTACGTGCGGTCGGCGCGGCGAATGGCCGTAACCCCATTTCGATCATCGCCCCTTGCCATCGGGTGATCGGCGCCTCGGGCAGCCTGACCGGCTTTGCCGGTGGTCTGCCGGCCAAGCAACTGCTGCTGGCCCTGGAGGGGCGGCAAAGCCTGGCGCTGGATTTCTGATCCGCCAGCGCGGGGCACGGCCAAGCCCTCAACTAAGCCAATAGGCCAACAGGCAAATCACCAGTGCTAGGGCGCTACCGGCCATCAGGCTGTATTGGCGATGGGCGCGCCGGGCATGCTGCTCGACTTCGCGCAAGTATTGGCCAGGCGTTGGCGCATCCGGCCGATGGCGCAGCCCTTGGGCAATATCGGCAAGTTGGCCGCGAATCAGCAGGCCCACCAGCCAGTAGCTGCAGGTGTAGCTGGCCAGGATCAGCAACAGGTATCTCATGGCCCCAACTCGGCCAATGGCACGGCCTGGGCCTTGCCCATGAGGGTGTCGAGCACGATCAGTCCTGGCGACACGTCATCCAGGGCGGCCAGCAGGTTGCCTTGGGCATCCCAGGCAGCCGATCCGCCCGCGCCGACAAAGCTATCGGCAGGGCCTATGCAGTTGGCCAGCAATACCTGCATGGCGAAACGCCGGGCGACTTCGGGGTAGTGTAGGTAGCCCTCCTTTATGCCTTTGGCAGTCTTGGCCACGCTGACCAGGTAAAGCTCGGCGCCCAGTTGGCACACCTGCTGTGCGTGCTCGAAGAACATCGACTCATAACAGATCGCCGGCGCCAGCCGAAGGTCGTCAGCCGCAATCAGCAGCGGTTGATCGCCAGCGACGAAGAACGGCAGCTCATCGGCATGCAAGCGTTGCTTGGCATACCCCAGGCGAGGCAGATCAGGGCGCAGTACAGCCATAGCGATTTGCACGCCCGCCGCTGTCGCCAGCGGTAGCCCGAACGCGATGACCACCCCGTGGCGGTCGCTCACCGCCTGCAAGGGGTCGACGAGCGTCGTGTCCAGCGCCTGGGCCAGTTCGCGAGCCAGGCTCGGCTCATAACCGCTCAGGGACAGTTCAGGAAACACCACCACCTGCGCGCCGTGGCGCACGGCCTGCTCGACGCAATGGACATGGCGCAGGAGATTGGCTTGCAGGTCGCCCTTATCAGAGGCAAGTTGGACAGCGCACAGCTTCATTTTGGATCCATCCTGGTGACGGCTGAGCGCCGAGGATACTCTCGCCCACAGCGTGCACACCAGTGCACGCAGGCCAATTCCACGCAAGGAAGATCAACATGAGCCAAGTGCTAGCCATTCAAGAGGTCGGCTTGGGCGCAAAGCGCTGGCGGAACCAGTCGTCGAGCATGGCTTTTTCGGCAAACAAGCGGTCGCTGCTGCTGACCTGGCGGCCCGGACGACTCAAGTACATCTTGTCGCTGACTCGCTCTTGGGCCTGCTGATCGGGTTTTCCCGGTTGGCTCAAGGTGTAGTTCAGCTCGATGGTCGGCCAAGTGATCTCGCGCATGAAGCGCACATCGTAGGCGTAGCTGTTCCATGGCTCGTAGCGACCCGCCAGGTCGATGTCGCGGATGTCGATGCGCAGCTGCTGACCGGGCTGCAGGTAGCGTCGACCGAGTTTTTGCAGATGAGCGCTGAGCGCCTTCATCACCTGATCATCGGCGCCACGCTCGTAGCCTTGGCTGTTGAGGCTGGCATCGCGGAATTTTTCCGGATGATCGAAACGCACCTCGACCTGCGCGGTCGGGGTGCCTTGTGCCATGCTGTCGAATGCCAGCACCATCAGTACGGCACAGGCAAGTACAGAACGCATGATGCACCTCCGCTTTTGCTGACTGCGTGTGCTTTCATTCTACGCCTGGCGTTGGCGCAGTAGCAGAGGAACGATGCCATGACGCTTTTTCGCCGGCTAGCAGCCAATAGCAAAGGGCGCGACCTGGCCGTGGGCGATATCCACGGGCACTTCGCGCGCTTGCAGCGATGCCTGGATGCGGTCGGTTTCGATCCGCTAGTCGACCGCCTGTTCAGTGTCGGCGACCTGGTCGATCGCGGGCCGCACAGTGAACAGGCGCTGCACTGGTTGGCCCAGCCCTGGTTTCATCCGGTGCAGGGCAATCACGAAGCCTTGGCCGTTACCTATCTGCGCGGTGGGCGCTTGGATCTGGACATGTACCGCGCTGCCGGCGGTGGCTGGTTTCTCGATTTGCCCAGCAGCGAGCAGCTGCGCTTTGTCGAGGTGTTCGCCAATCTGCCGCTGGCCCTGGAGGTACCGACCGAGGCGGGCTTGATCGGCCTGCTGCATGCCGACAGCCCGTTCGCCGACTGGCCGACCCTGCGTAGGCGGCTTCAGGCCGAGGATGACCCGCAGGTGCGCGAAGTCTGCCAATGGTCGCGACGTCGGCTCAAGCAGGACGACACACAGCGAGTGCAAGGCCTGGCAGCGCTGCTGGTCGGCCACACCCCGGTGCTACAGGTCAAACAGTTGGGCAATGTCTGGCACCTGGACACCGGGGGCTGGAGCAGCGGCCACTTCAGCCTGCTGGACATGAACCGGCTGGTGTTGCTCAGCCCAGCGCCAGGTGAATGAGTACGGCGCTGGCCAGCAGGATCAGCATGATCCCCGAGGCGCGCTCGAGCCAGGGCAGGGCGCGGCTGAAGCGGCGCAGTACCCGGCGATTGCCGATGCTCATTGCTACCAGCAGGTCCCACAGCAAGACAATGGCGCACATCCAGCAGGCGTAGGCGATTTTCCAGCCAGCGCTGCTGCTGGCCAGCATGCTCGCCAGGCTTGCGTAGAACAGCGCGTTCTTCGGGTTGAGAATGCCCGAGGCAAAGCCCATTGCCAGGCTTGCCAACCAGCCCGGGGTCGCCCGTGCTGCGCTGGCTTGAAGGTTATCCAGGGCGTTCTGCCCGGCATGACGCAGGAACACTTTGCCGATGTACAACAGATAGGCGCAGCCAGCCAACTGCAGGGCCATGAACAGCGCACTGCCTTCGCGCAGTATTGCTACCCCAGCGAAGGCTGCGCCGATGAACACGCCATTGGCCAGCGCGATGCCCAGGCAAGCACCGCTGGCCACCCGCCAGCCAGCGCTGGCTGAGGTACGTGCTACCAGGAAGAAGTCCGGGCCGGGTGAGAGCAGGGCGAGAAAGTGGGCAGCGGCGACAATCAGAAATTGCTCCATGGACTAGGGTGGCTCCGGTGGCGAAAGCCCTAGTCTCAAGCGCCATCGCTTGGGCGTATTGAAGAATATTGCACGCAGCGGCCAGGCGCTGCGACGCAAAGCCTTTACTCCAAGCGTAACGATTGCACCGGCTGCTTGATTGAGGCTCCCGCAGCTTAGCCCTAAGGTCACTCCACGACAGCACAAACTTCTTCATTCTCATCCAGAGCGAACACAACGTTCGCTCAAATGATCGCCACTAAGAACAAGATTGCTGTGAGCATGCGCATCGGTTCACTCCCTTGAACGAGACCGCCTCAGGAGTGGTGGCGGTAGGTCAGTTGATGGGGAACCTGCAAGGCACGTGTACTGACAAAATGTCAGTTGGACAGGCGCTGCACTGACCACGCAAATGTTTCTGAACATGCCCCCACCTTGAAACCCTTCCCCGAGCCCGGTAGTCTCTGTCGGCTGCTGTAAATCCAGCAGCCGGGTTTGGTAGCCCGCGATCAATCAAGGCGCACAAGCGCCCGCTCTGCGATACAGTTGGCGCTTTTTTGTGCCCAGCTGTTTCGTTTTATGGCGGCTGTGCGTAGGGCGCCTCCGTGCGCGCCGGTTTCCTTGATTCCCGGTCTACCAACCTGCGTACAGCCGTCACCCATTCGTTTGGTAGCGATTTGTGACGGCTCCATTGAATCAAGGAGCGACACAATGACAAAAGGCTTACCCGATCCCCCACCGCGCGCCACTACGGCATCTTGCAACTTCGGTAACTGCGAATGCAGTCATCCGCCGCTTTTCGCTGTTCGCTCAGGCGTGGATTTCGAAGATGCGCTAGTGCATTTGTCGACGCTGCTCAAGGGCGCATATGCCGCCAATCTCAAGGCGATGGAGCTGGCGACGGGGAACTGTCGCGATTTGTTGTTGAGCAATGATCACGGCCTGGATTCGGCCAAGGCCGTGGTCGAGGCGTTGCTCGATGGCGTGGAGTTGCAGCAGTTGGCGCGGCAGGGGCGGGCGGCGCAGATGCGCACTTTCTGATATCTGGTTAGCGCCAGAGCTGGCCTCATCGCGGGGCAAGCCCGCTGCCACGCCAGTCGGTGTTCGGCTTTGCCCACGTGGGAGCGGGCTTGCCCCGCGATGAGGCCGGCCTGGTCGATAGAGAAACCGTTGTCGATCAGCAAGGGATTATTCCCAAGGTAGTAAGGCCGGTGCTGGGTGCAACAGCTACGCTAGAGCGCATTGCCCAGGTAGCGGGCAATCTCTGAGCTATGCATTGCCTCATCACAAGGAAGACGACACATGACCGAAGTCACCCTGATCGAAACCGTTAGCGCCGACTCCCTCACCCAGTTGCTGCAAGATGCCGGTTGCCGGGTCAACCGCAGCGAGCAGAACGCTGTGGTGCAGTTGCTCAGTGCCAGCCAGGGCGTGGGCTATGCCGTGCGGTTTGGTAATCGTGCGCCGAACAAGGAAGGCGAGTTCCTCGATTTCACATTCAGCTGCGCCTTGCGTATCCAGGGTGAGCTGCCCGGGGGGCTGGCCGAGCGCTGGAACGCCAGCCGCCGTTTTGCCCGGTTGTCGGTGCAGGGCGAGTTCCTGGTGATGGAGATGGATGTGGTAGTCGCAGACGGTGTCAGCGAAAAACACCTGCTGGGCAGCCTGCTGCTGTGGGACCGCCTGCTGCAAGAGTTCATCGTCTACCTGCGTGACTACAGCCGCAACGTGGCCGACCAGACCCCAACCGAGGCAGGCACTGCAACGGCGCGCGCCTCTTGAGCGCGCGCACCCTGTGGGCCGGCGCCGGGGCGCTGGCCGTGATTGCTGTGGCTGTGACCTTGGCGCTACGCCCGGGGGATGAGCCAGTGGCAGCGGCGCGTACTGCGCCGGCTGCCGACAGCGGGCCGACCTTGGCGCGGCTGGGCGATCAACAAGTGGGCAGTGATGAACTCAAGGCACTGCTGGCGCTATTGCCTGAGGATGCGCGCAACCAGTTGCGCAATGATCGGCCAGCATTGGAGGCATGGATTCGTGCACGCCTGGCAGAGAAGGCGCTATTGCAGCAGGCCCAAACCCAGGGCTGGCCGCAACGGCCTGAGATCTTGACCCAGACCCGCGCGGCGACCGAGCAGATCGTCTTGCGCGACTACCTGAGCGCGGTCAGCCAGGTGCCCGACGAGTACCCCAGTGACGCGCAGTTGCAGCAGGCCTACGACAATGGCAAGGCGGGCTTGCAATTACCTGTGCGTTATCGCCTGAGCCAGATCTTCCTGCGGGTGGAGAACCCCAAGGATGACGAGGCAGTACGCAAGCAGGCCCAGGCACTGGCCAAGCAGGCGCAAGCCAGCGACGCTGACTTTGCCGCACTGGCGCGTGAGCACTCGCAGGATGAAGGCACCGCGGCGCAAGGCGGCGATACCGGGTTGCAGCCTTTAGCGGGGTTGTTACCGGAGGTGCGCGGGGTGGTGCCCAAACTCAAGCAGGGTAGTGTCAGCGAGCCGGTGCAAAGTGCTGCGGGCTATCACATCATCAAGCTGGTCAGCCAGGAGCCGGCGCGCACGGCAACGTTGGAAGAAGTTGCCCCGCGTTTGCGCGAGGTGTTGCGTGCCCAGCGTCAGGAGCAGTTGGCCAAGGCCTATGTCGAGGGCATGTTCGACAGCGCGACGTTGAGTATCGATGGCGCGGCGTTGAACAAGGTGGTTGAAGGTAGCTGATCGAGGTTGCAGTTGCTGAGCTTATCGCAGGATCACTTGCCATTGGGGCCGCACAGCGGCCCCACAACAGACGACACCGGTCTTAAGTGAACAGCAATATCACCCCGCCTTACGCAAAGTCAGGTTGATCCGCCGCTCACCCAGGCGCTCATGCACGCCAGGTTTGATGGGCAATACGCCATGAAAGCGCAATCGATCCTCGCCACCCCAGACCAGCACATCGCCATGGTTCAGGGCAATGCGCTGAGTTCGATCGGCGCGCTGTAGCCCGCCAAACAGAAATACCGCCGGCAAGCCCAGGCTGATCGACACGATAGGCTGACCGAAGTCGTGCTCGTCTCGGTCCTGGTGCAGGCTCAAACGCGTCCCGGGCAAATAGTGGTTGACCAAGCACGCGTCGGGCACGAAGCCGTCGAACCCTGCTTCACTGGCGGCCCGGGCTGCCAGCGCCAACAAAACCTGGGGCAGGGAGGGCCAGGGTTTGCCGCTGACAGGGTCTATTGGGCTGTAGCGATAGCCGCGCTGATCACTGACCCAACCCAAGCTGCCACAGTTGCTCAGGCCCACCGCCATGCGCAAGCCGCCCGGTGTGTGCATGTGGCGAAACGGTGCGGCGCGCAGCACCGGGCGCAGGGCATCGAGCAGCGCCTCGACGTCGCCCAGGGCGAAGCCTGGCAACAGCACGGTGTGACTGGCCAGGCGCTGCGGCTGCGGGCCGAATAGGTCGAGGTCGGACTGAATCATGCCGGTGGCTGCGGGTGGACGTAGGCGCATTGTATCGCGGTCGGCCAATCACCACAGCGCCAGAAGCGATAAAAAGGAACCGCGGCGCCAGGGAGTGAGCGCCACGGTCCAAGGGGGAGGGATTACTGCTGGTTGACGGTCGCCAGGTTGGCGTTGCCGAATTGGGTGATGGTGGCGCTCTGGTTGGCGCCGCTCTGGTCGACGAATGCCTGGTTGGCATTGCCGCCTTGGGTCACGTAGGCGACGTTGAAGCTGTCGGTCTGTTTGAGGGTGGCCTCGTTGCCGCTGCCATACAGCTGGTTGGTATAGCTCTGGTTGTTGTAGCCCGATTGCTCCAGGGTGATGGTATTACCGGTGCCAGCGGAAAGGCCGGTGGCGTAGTTGTCGGTTCCGCGCTGGTCGGCGATCAGCAGGTTGTCGGTGCCGTTCTGTTCGAAGTACAGCTCGTTGTTGCTGTCGACCTGATTGGTTTGCATCTCGTTGCCCACGCCTTTCTGGTTGAGGCGGGCGAGTTGGTTGGCGCCGTCCTGGGTCAGGTTGACGCTGTTGAGCGAGCCGTTCTGGTTGATTTCGGCGCGTTGCGCAGTACCGAACTGGCCCCCGGCTTTGTCACCCTTCCAGTTGCTGGCCATGATCTTGTTGCCATTGCCGGTGGTGGTGATGCTCAGGTTGTGGTTGTCGCCGGTCTGGTAGGTGAAATGCAGGTTGTTGTTGCCGTTCTGCGAAATACTGGTGACCGAGTTGTTGGTCTCGAACTGATCGGACCAGCTGGCGTTGGCGGTGCCGCTCTGGCTCAGGCTGGCCAGGTTGGCTTCGCCGAAGCTCTGGTCGATGTAGCCTTCGTTGCGCTCGCCGCTCTGGTTGACGCTGGCCTGGCTGTCGGTCTGATTGCCTTGCCAGACCTCCACCGAGTTGCCGTCGCCATGCTGGTTGATGCCGATGACCCCGGCAAAACCATCACGCTGGTCGCCGTAGGCCCAGTTGCCCTTGCCCTCTTGGAAGATCTGGATATTCCCGTCCTGGTGATAGAGGTGCTCTGCGGCGGCAAAGTTATCGGTACCCCCTTGCATGATCAGCGCGCTGTTGTTGGTACCACCGAACATTTGCTCGACCACCGCCTCGTTACGGTCGCCCCACTGCATGGTGGTGGCGTGGCTGCCCACTTGGGTGTCCTGGAACACGATCGATTTGTTGGCACTGCCTTGTTGGGTCTGCAAGGACTGGTTGCTTTCACCTACAGACTGACTGGACAAACTGTCGTTGAGGCTGCCACCCGATTGCTGGGTGATCTGGCTGCCTTGCTCGAACAGTTGCTCGCCGTAGCCGGCGTTCTTCGAGCCGGTGGCGCTCTGGTTGATGTGGCTGGTGCTGTTGTCCTGCACGGCTACGTGGTAGTGGCCTTGGCCAGTCTGGTTCTGGGTTGCCGAGGCGAACGACGACTGGGTCTGTTTGACTTCAGCGCTGTTGTCAGCGCCGAGCTGGTTTTGCGTCGAGGTGCTGTCGTCGGCCATGACCTGGCCGGCCAGGGTCAGGACTATCGCGGCGCTTAAAGGTGCGAGCTTGAACATGGTGGTGCCTCCAGGTCTATCGATATTGGGTGATCTGTATGTGTTGGCCATTGCCGGCTTGGGTCACGGCGCTGGTCAGCCCCGTGCCGGCCTGCTCAATGCTGGCGCTGTTGTTGTTGCCGATCTGCTCGATCGCAGCACTGTTGCTACTGCCGCTCTGGCGGATCGATGCGGAGTTGCCGTAACCCTGTTGGCTGATCGAGGCCATCAGGTCGTTGCCGTCTTGCAGGATGTACGCCTCCTGCGCGCCCCCGGCCTGGACGATCCGGCCCAGCAGGGCCTGACCGTTCTGGTCGAGGGCGGCGCGGTTGCCCGTGCCTTGCTGCTCGATGACTGCTGCCTGGCCCGAACCTGCCGGTAGCAGGCGCACGATCAGCGGTTCGCCTAGGTCGTTGCCGGCGGCAAGGTCGGCGTTGTCCATCAAGTCGTCGGCCCAGGCAGCCTGGCCACTCAGGGCCAGGCACAGCAGCAGCGGGTACAGGCGGTTCATGGCGTTCTCCTTGGCAGCTGTTACTGCACGACCACTGGCACGGTGCGGGTGGTGCCTTGGCTACTGCGCACGGTGGCCGATGGCGTGGCCGTTGGGATCACCGTGGTGCTGTTGCTCACCGCCAGGCGCCAGCGACCGGTCACCGGTACGGTGGTGGTGCCTAGGGTCACCAGGCCGCTCGGCGTGGTCACCTGCACGGTGATGGTGTTGCCGGTGGTCACCGACGAGGTGCCGCTGATGTCCCAGTTGTAACGGTTGTTGGAGCGCGCCGAGACCGTGGCGGCGGTTACCGCGAAGTTCTCTGCGACTGGGCGTGGCGACACCTGTACCGTGACCGTGCCTGGGCTGGACAACGCCCCTACCGCGTCACGCACCACGTAGGTGAAGGTCGTGGTGAAGGCCGTGGTGACGGTGGTTGGCGGGGTATAGGTGACCGTGGTGCCATCGGTGGTCACGGTGCCTCGACCAGGTGCTGGTTGGCCGACGCTGGCGACGGTCAATGGCAGGTTGCCTTCCAGGTCGGTGTCGTTGGTCAACACGTTGATGGTCAGCGGTACGCCCAGGGTAGTGACGGTTTCAGCAACCGCAGTGGGGGCCTGGTTGGGCGCGACGTTGATGGTCACCGTGGTCAGCTCCGATTTCAGGCCTTTGCTGTCCTGGGCGCGGTAGCTGAAGGTGGCCACCAGCGGCGAGGCGGCGCCGGGCGGTGGGGTGTAGGTGATCGCGGTCGTGCCGTTGAGCACCACCGATCCCAGGCCGGTGCCAGGTTGGGTCAGGTCGGTGATCGCCAGGGGCACGTTGAGGTCCGGGTCGCTGTCGTTGGCCAACAGGTTCAGGGTCAGCGGCACGCCGACACTGGTACTGCCGCTGTCGGCCTGGGCCAGCGGTGGCTGGTTCTCGGCTTCGACCGGCGCGCTGCCGACCACGATCACCGGCTCGACATCGCTGCCGCCGTGGGCGGACTTGACGGTGACCGTTGCTGGAGGTTGGGTCAGGCCATTGACCATCAGGCTTTGCAGCGTGCCGGATTTGGACATGCGCCCGTAGCCTTGGGCGACCAGATCAGGCACCTGCACTTCATCGCTTGAGCTGGCCTCGATCAGCAGGCGTTTGTTGGCCCAGTCATAGCGTGCGGTGCGCACCTTGACCACGTCGGTGAGTTTGCTCGACAGCGAAGTCGGGCGGGTGGCGCCGGTCGCGCTGCTGGCGGTGACCACCACCACTGGCGGCGGTGCGGCCTGGGTCAATTGCTGGTTGAAGAACAGCCCGTTGTTGTCGGCCAACATGCTGAATTGGCAAGGGGAGGGCGGTGAGCCGACCAGCGCCAGGCCATTGCGCAAGCACAGGCTGGCGCTGTTCGGCGCCTTGGCGAAGACCTCGACGCGGGTACCGGCGCCGTTGCGCTGGTAGGTGGCGCGTTGCAGCTCCGCCGGGGTTTGCTCGCGTGGGTCGAGTACCTTGCCGGAGACGCTGAAGAGGTTGGTTTCGATCTGCCCAGGAGGGCCCTCGATGCGCACGAAGTTGGTATTGAACGGGCTGCCGACCACCGCCTCGTTGAGGTTGGGGTCGCCGATGAAGGTCTCGATGGCGCTGGTGTCCGGGTTGACCTCGGTCACCAGGCCGGCGGCGCGGCGCAGGAACGGCCCGATGTTGCCGTTGAGCACACCGGTGAAGTTGCCTGGGGCGCCGATACCGATGTCGCGGGTGATGTTGATCGCGCGCCGTCCACCTGCCGCGACCGTGACCCTCTCGACCCCGTAGGGGTGGGTGATGGTGTAGGTACCGGCACTGGGTACCGAGGCGCGGATGCGGATGCGGGCGAAGCTCTGCTGGTCGCCATCGACCGGATTCTCCGAGGCGAATGCCGCCTCGATACCGGCCACATAGACTTCCAGCTCGTAGCCGCTATTACCCACTTGCGGTATCGAGGTCTCGGCCAGGAACCAGAACATTTCTGGCGGCCAGTTATCCGGGAACACCAGTGGCAGGGCATCGTCATAGATGCCTGGCTCTGGCAGCAGGGTGCACATGTAGGCAGGTGCACCAGGCGCACCGGGTGCCCGCGAGCTGGTAGCGCGCGATTGGCACAGTTCGAGGGCCAGGTCGTTGGCGTCCTTGTACCACATCGGGTAGCGCCCGGTGGCCAAGGTATAGGGACCAGGATCGACTTCGCTGAGCGCGGCCCAGGCCACGCTGCTCAGGGTAAAGGAGAGCCCGGCTGCGTACAGCGTGCGGCGTGACCATGTGTTCATGATGCCTCCTTGGAGGTACGGCCGTTGTCTGTTCATGGCACCAGCACCACGTCTTCGCTGTCGCTGCCGCCATGGGCGCTGGTCACCGTGACCGAGGCCGGCGGGATCGGCGAGAGCCCGGTGGTCAATGTTTTCACTGCGCCATTGCCGGCGAGGCTGCCGATCAGCGCGCCATTGAGGGTGCTGGCGGTCATCGCCGGCGGCGAGGTTTCATCGCTGCTGCTGGCGACCAGGGTCAGCTGGCCGCTGGCCAGGCTGTATTCCGCGCGGCTGATGGTCACCAGGTCAGTCAGCGCCAGGTTGACGTTGGTCGGCGTGCTGCTGGCGATGGCCACGCTGTTGTCGGCATTGACCACCAAGGTGGTGGGCAGGGTCGGGTTGAGGGCCGACTGCACGTACCAGGCGCCAGTGCCATTGGCCTCGGTCAGCGACTGGCTCGGGCTTTGGCTGGTCAGACTGACCGTAGCCGGTGGCGGTGGGGCCATGACGAACACGTCCTGCTGCGCGCGCAGGTCGCCATTGTCGGTGTGCCGCGAGTAGGTGCTGCGCAAAGGAATCAGCGGGGTGGGGCGCTCGACGGTGGACAGCTTGCCGGAGATCGAGAACAGCTCGGTGCGCAGGTCGATGCCGTTGGGGCCTTCGATGCGCACGAAGTTGGTGTTGAACGGGCTGCCGGTCACGGCTTCTTCCAGGTTCGGATCGCCAATGTAGCGTTCGCTGGCGCCGGTCAGCGGGTTGGTTTCGGTGTAGGGACCGTTGACACTGCGCAGGAACGGCCCGACATCGCCTTTGAGCGCGCCACTGAAGTCGCCGGCACCGGCAATGCCGATGTCGCGGGTCATGTTGATCGCGCGCCCGCCGGCAGCAGGCACGTCGAATACGTCGACGCCATAGGGGTGGGTGATGATGTAGGTGCCGGCCACCGGTACATCGACGCGGATCCGCACTCGGGCGAAGCTGACCTGGTCGCCTTCGACCGGTTCTTCGGCGGCGAACGCCGCCTCGATAGCCGTGCCGAAGCTCAGGTCGATGCCACGGGCAGCGTCGACGATGGCCGCATCGGCGGTAAACCAGAAGGTCTCGTCGGGGAAGTTGCTGGGAAACACGATTGGCTGGGTATCGTCGAACACCCCGGGGGTCGGCAGCAGCGTACACATGTACGACGGTGCGCCGGGGGCGCCTGCTACCCGCGAGCTGACCGCCTTGGACAGGCACAGGTCGAGCGTGCGCCCGTGGCTGTCCTGGTACCAAGAGGCGAATCCGCCGGTTTCGGGATGATAAGGCCCAGGGTCGACTGCATAGAGTGCAGCTTGGGCCGGAAGCTGGAGCATGCCGGCGAGGATCGCCACTGCCAGCGGGTGGGGTATCGGTCGGTGCATGAGTCAATCCCTCCTGCAAACGGGCCCAAGGGGTTGGGGCGTCTGAGGGGGTATGGGCAACAGCCGTGCCAGTTTTTGGCGATAGGCGTGCAGCCCTCGTGGGGCAAGGCTTGTAGCCCTGAAGGGCAGGTGGCTTTGGGTGTGCGCTGGGTGGGCGGTGGTCCCCAGCATTGGGGAAATGGGTGGAGGGATTGGCTATCTATCCTCCGGAGCCGTTTCGCGGGGCAACCCGCCAAGTGGACGACGTACAATTGCCTGCCTTTACGTATACGTAACCTTATGCCACCCTCAGGCCTACCTTGATGACGCTTGGTTGATTCTGACGCACACTGCAGGAAATTCCGTGGCCCGATGTCTCAGCGTGGCTGGGGCACCGCTGGAGTAAAACAATGGCGCGACAATTACCTATAACAAACGCCCAAGATCCGCTGCACGAATCCCGTCAGGCCCGTCTCAGACTGGCCCGCGAAGGCGAACTGCCGTCCGGGATGCTGCGTGACGAAATCGATGCCTCCTGGCGCCGCAGCCTGGGTCATGGCCTGGACTGCCTGCAAGGCGAACAGGTCGGTCTGGGCATGCAGCAAAGCCTCGACCTGCGTGCACTGCTCGAACACAACCGGCTGCTGATCGACGCCGTCACCCCTGAACTGGACTACCTGGTCGAGCGCCAGGGCAAGAGCGGTATCGTCATCCTCGGCGATGCCCAGGCCAACGTCCTGGCCATCGAAGGCCAGAAACATGTGCTCAACCGCGAGGGCCTGCGCGACCTGCACCCTGGCAGTTGCTGGAGCGAAGCCCTGCGCGGCACCAATGCCATCGGCACGGCCGTAGTAGAAGGGCGGCCAACCCTGATCAATTGCGGCGAACATTACCTCGACCGGCTCAGCCCGTTCTCCTGTACCTCGGTGCCACTGCGCGACCCGCGTGGCGAGGTGATCGGCGTGCTCGATGTCACCCGCGAAGGGGTGATGAGCCAGCCCCAGGACAGCCTCTGCACCTTGATGCTCGCCGCGGGCAACATCGAAAGCCGGCTGTTCGGCCTGTGCCATCCCGAGCAACTGGTGCTGGCGTTTCATAGCCGCGCGCAGTACCTGACCAGTGCCTGGCAGGGGCTGTTGGCCTTGAGCCTGGAGGGCGAAGTGCTGGCGGCCAACGACAATGCCTGCCAGCTGCTGCAGGTGGCGCGCCAGGCCCTGATCGGCCGACGCTGCAGCGATCTGCTCGGCGAACGTTCGCCCGCGTTTATTGCCCGGCTGTGGCAAAACGGCGTGAGCAGTGTGCAGACCGCCAAGGGCGAGTTCTTCTTCCGCGCCTTGCAGCTGCCGCGACACAGCAACCTCAATAGCAGCGTGCCAGCGAACAAGCCTGCTCCTTCGAGCAAATCCCCCGCGTTGGACAGCCTGGCCGGTGGCGATCCGCGCCTGGCGCGCAACCTGCGCATGGCCCGCCAGGGCCTGGTCAATGGGCTACCGGTGCTGCTGCTGGGCGAGACCGGTACCGGTAAGGAAGTGGTCGCCCGTGCCTTGCATCAAGCCAGCCCGCGTGCCGACAAGGCGTTCGTGGCGGTCAACTGCGCGGCGATCCCTGAGGGCTTGATCGAATCCGAATTGTTCGGCTACCGCGAAGGCGCCTTCACCGGCTCACGCCGTGGCGGCATGATCGGCCGGCTCATGCAGGCCCATGGCGGTACGCTGTTCCTCGATGAGATTGGCGACATGCCGCTGGCCTTGCAAGCGCGCCTGCTGCGGGTGCTGCAAGAGCGCCGGGTAGCGCCGCTGGGCGCAGGGGAGGAGCAGGATATCGATGTCGCGCTGATCTGCGCCACTCACCGCGACCTCAAGCATTTGCTGGCCGAGCAGCAGTTCCGTGAAGACCTGTACTACCGAGTCAACGGGGTATCCCTGCGCTTGCCGGCGTTGCGTGAGCGTGATGACCTGTCCGGCATCATCGAAGGCCTGTTGGACAAGTTCGGCGCCAAGGGCGTGTCGCTCGACCCGGCCCTGGCCGAACTGCTCGATGGCTTCGACTGGCCGGGCAACATCCGCCAGCTGGAGATGGTCTTGCGCACCGCCTTGGCCATTCGCGAGGACGGCGAGCAGTTGCTGGGTCTGGAGCATTTGACTGATTGCCTGCTGGACGAGTTGGCCAACGGCGCGGCGCCTTCTGGCAGCCTGCGCGAGAACGAGCTGGAGCTGATTCGCGGCGCCCTGGCGCGTCACCAGGGCAATGTGTCGGCTGCGGCCGAAGCCTTGGGCATCAGCCGCGCGACGCTCTATCGCAAACTCAAGCAGCTGCGCGGTTAAGCCATGGGCGGGTTATTTTCCAGGCTGATCGAAACCAGCGATCCGCTGCTGATGCGCCAGGCACTGGCCTGGCTGTATGGCTTTGTCCGCCCACAGCGCAAGGCGATTGCCGTGCTGCTAGGGTTGTCCCTGAGCGCCTCGCTGTTGGCATTGGCCCAGCCCTGGCTGGTCAAGACCCTGATCGATGAAGGCCTGCTGGCGCGCGATTACCAGACCTTGTGGCACATGGCGGCGATCATGATCGTCGCCGGCCTGCTCGGCACCGTGCTGGCCGGGGTCAATCGCTACCTGCACACGCGTCTGTCTGGGCGCATCCTGTTCGCCTTGCGCGACGACCTCTATCGGCACCTGCAGCAGTTATCGCCGACCTTCTATGGCCGCCGACGTACCGGCGATATCCTGTCGCGGCTGGACGGCGATGTCGCCGAGATCCAGCGCTTTGCCGTGGATTCGCTGTTCTCGGCGGTGTCCAGCGTGATCGGCCTGATCGGCGCGGTCACGCTGATGCTGATGCTGTCGTGGCAACTGTCGTTGCTGCTGGCGTTGTTGATCCCGATCGAGGTGCTGTGGCTGCGCTGGATGCGGCGCAAGGTCGAGCGTGAAGTGCGTAGCCTGCGTGAGCGTTCGGCGGATGTCTCGTCGTTTCTGGTCGAAACCCTGCCGGCAATGAAATTCATCCAGGCCTCAGGCCAACAGGCCCGCGAGGCCGGGCGGCTGGATCAGCTTGGCCAGGGGTATATGGGCCAGTTGCTCAAGGTGCAGGTCACCGAGTTCTTTACCCAGGCAGTGCCTGGCACGCTGACGTCGTGGTGCCGCGCCTGTGCGTTTCTGATCGGCGGCTGGTGGGTGATCCAGGGCACCTGGCAGCTGGGGGCGTTGATCGCGTTTTCGACTTACATGGGCATGGCGGTGGGGCCGGTGCAGAGCCTGCTGGGGCTGTACGTGGCAATCCAGCGGATGGCGGTGAGCCTGGGGCGGGTGATGGAACTGCGCCAGGAGCCGGTGGCCGTGCGCGAGGTGCCAGTGCCGCGACCGATGCCGCAAGGGCCGGGCGAGCTGCGCCTGGAACGCGTGCAGTTCTCCCATGCCGGGCGCCAGGGTGCGGTAATGCGGGAGGTCGACGTGGTCATCCCAGGCGGGCTCAAGGTGGCCATCAGTGGTGCCTCCGGGGTCGGCAAGTCAACGCTGATCGACCTGTTGCAACGCTTCTACGACCCCGATGCCGGACGCATTCTGCTCGATGGCGCCGACCTGCGCGAACTCGACCTGGGCGCGCTGCGCCGCCGTATCGCGGTGGTCAGCCAGGACATCGTGCTGTTTCGCGGCACCCTGGCGCAGAACCTGGCCTACAGCGCCCCCGAGGCCAGCCGCGCCCAACTGGAACAGGTGGTGCAGTTGACCCAACTGGACAGCCTGGTGCAAAGCCTGCCGCTGGGCCTCGATGGCCTGCTGGGCGAGCGCGGCCAACAGCTTTCTGGTGGGCAAAAGCAACGCATCGCGATTGCCCGGGCATTGCTCCAGGAACCGGCCATTCTGGTGCTCGATGAAGCCACCTCGGCGGTGGACGAAGCCACCGAGCGTGAGGTGATCGCCGCCATCGACCAGCTATTCGCCGGGCGTACGCGGATTCTGATCAGCCACCGTGCCTCGACCTTGGCCGATGCCCAGTTGCGTTTGCATTTGCATGAAGGGCAATTGCAGGTGTTGCCGCTGGAGACGGCTGGCCATGGGCGCTGAGCTGCGGGTCGGGGTGATCGACAGCGGCTGCTCGCCCGACCAGGCGGCAGGCTTGCTGGGTGCGCGCAGGTTCTGGCTGGACGACGGCGTGCTGCGCGAGGGAGAGGCGTTGGCCGATCAATTGGGCCACGGCACTGCCGTGCTGGCGCGGCTGCGCCGTGAAGCGAGCCGGGTGCCGGTGCTGATGGCCCAGGTGTTTCAGCAGCACGGCAGCACCAGTGCGCTCCAGGTGGCTGCGGCGCTGTTGTGGCTGGTCGAGCAGGGGGGCAGTGTGGTCAACCTCAGCCTCGGCCTGCACCAGGACCGCCCGGTGCTGCGCCAGGCCTGCGCCGAGGCTCAGGCGGCTGGAGTGCTGTTGTGCGCCTCCAGCCCTGCCCAGGGCATGCCGGTGTATCCGGCCAATTATCCGGGGGTTATCCGTATCACCGGGGATGCCCGCTGCGCTGCCGGGCAATGGTCCTGGTTGAACAGCGCCCAGGCTGACTTTGGCGGGCATATGGGCGGGCAGGGTTCTGCTGGTGCGAGCATGGCTTGTGCAGCGTTGACCGGGCGGATTGCCGCGATGCTGCGCGATCAGCCGCAGATGGACGCCCAGCAGGTGCTGGACCGGTTGCGCCGCCACGCAGCGTTTATTGGCCCGGAGCGCCGAGGTGTCGTGGATGCCTGAAACAGCGATCCTGATCCTCGGCGCAGGCCCCGCTGGCGCCGCCTGCGCGATTGGCCTGCGCCGGCTGGGCTACCCAGTTACGCTGGTGTCCGACTGGCGCCGCTTCGCCGCCGTTGAAGGCGTCTCACAGCGGGTGCTGGATGCGCTGCGCCATGCCGGGCTCGGTGGCGCGCTGGGCCAAGCGGCAATGCCGGCCACCCGTCATGTGCGCTGGAACGGTGAGCAGTTGCAGCTTAACCAGGAGTTCTTGCTCGATCGCCAGCGCTTCGACGCGGCCTTGCGCGATGAACTGCGCCGCGCCGGGGTGGTGCTGGTCGAAGGCCGGGTGCGCGAGGTGCAGCGCGAGCACGGCTACCAGGTCAAGCTGGAGCACGGCCCAGTGTTGCAGGGTGGGTTTTTGGTCGAGGCACGTGGCCGCCAGGCACCGCTGGCGAGTGATCGGCTGCGCGGCCCGGAGACCGTGAGCTTGCTCAACCTCTGGCAATCGACCCCAGGCCCGCCAGCCTCGGCGGTGGAAAGCCTGGACGATGGCTGGGCGTGGATGGCGCGCTTGGCCGACGGCCGCTGCTACTGGCAGATCACCCTGGACGCCGGCGCTGCAGGCCTGCCCGGCAAGGCACAGTTGCCTGGGTACTGCGCCGACCGGCGCAGGCAGTCGGCCAAGGTCTGCGAACTGTTCGACCCGCAGGCCCTGCAACCCGCCCCAGTCCACGCACGTAGCAGCACAGCGATCCTCACTGGGGACTGTGCGGGCAGTGACTGGTTGCGGGTGGGGGATGCGGCAATGGCGGTTGACCCATTGTCGGGGAATGGGATCTTCCAGTCGTTGTCCTCGGCATTGCAGGCGCCGGTGGTGATCAACACCCTGCTGCGCATGCCTGAACGGGCGGCGCTGGCACGGCAATTTCATCAGCAGCGGATCGAGCAACTGTTCCTGCGTTTTGCCCGGATGGGGCGCGATTTCTACCGTCAGGAGCAGCGCCTGGCCGGCCAGCCATTCTGGCGCAACCGCCAGGACTGGCCGGATGAGCAGCCGATGCATGTAGCGGCGCAGTGGAGCGCAGTGCGTATCGAGCGTCGGCCGGTGCTGCGCGATGGTTGGGTGGACCAAACCGAAGTGGTGGTGACTGCCGATCAGCCGCTGGGCATCTGGCATTTGCAGGGCATCGAGCTGGCGCCGTTGGTGGCCAAGCTGCAGGCGGGCGCAGCTATCGATGAGGTGTTGAGTGGCCGAGCGCCGGATCAGCAGGGCATGCTGCGGCGCTGGTTGGCAGAGCAGGGTTATCGCTGAAAGTGGGCTGCATGGCAGCCCACTGAGCCAGGTCAGTCAGTCTGTTACTGCTTCTACCCGTTTGGCAGCTGGAGCCGGTTGAACGCCAGGTTCGGCGTTACCCCCGACAGCCTTCACATCCTTGGCGAAGGTGCCGTCCACCTCACCCTTGAAGAAGTTCTTGCCGTAGATCAGCAGGCACAGCACTACACCAATGCCGAACGCCCAGCTGGCGCCCTTGATCGCCAGCACTGCGCCGATCACCCCGGCGATCCCCAGGTCGCGCTGGCTGCGCGCTTCGAGGATGCCCAGGCGCACACTGACATAGCCCTGGATCAGCAGGGTCAGCGACAGCGCGACACCCAGGATCGGCTGCACCAAGGTCACCACCGGCAGTAGCAACAAGCCAGTGTTGGTGCCCCAGCGGAACGAGCCGACCCCGCCGATGATCGACTGCATCGCCTTCGGCCCGCCTTTGAAGCGCTCGATGACCACCACCAGCATGGCCGCCCATTTCGGCCCGCACATGGCCACGTCCGGGCCAAAGATGCTCATGAACGCATTGCGTGCGCCGAAGATCAGGTGCGCGCGGTCGGCGTTGTAGTCGACCACCTCATCGGTGCGCACGGTTTCAGCCTCATCGAGCAGCGATTTGGCACTGAGCACGTCGCCAAACACGATGATGTACGCCGCGAGCATGGTCGGCAGGGCCGAAATGAACATCGACAGCGGTGGCATGCCCAGGCCGAACACGGTGTAGTTGTTCCACAGACCCGCGAAATCTGGCGTGCTGATGCCCCACTGGATGGTCGGCCAGGGCGCCTCGCCGAACGGCGGCGCAATCACTACCGCCAACAGGATGATCGGCAAGATGCCGAGCTTGGCGAAGTTCCACCAGAAGCGGTTGCGTTGCTTGAGCTGGTTGAAGTGCTGGGAAAAGATCAGGTAGAAGGCGATGCCCACGGCAATCGAGATGGTCCACGGCAGGACGTTGAACTTGCCACCGACCTGGAACACCGCGATCACCGCACTCAAGCCCGCGCCGACGATGATCCCCGACTTGATCGCCGAAGGCACATACTCGACCACCTTCTTGGCCATCCCGGTCGCGCCCAGGGCTATCGAGAACGCGCCGAGCATCAACTGGAAGGCAATCAGCGCATGCACCCGCTCCGGGCCTTCGGGAAACTGCGCGCAGTAGGCCATCAGCAGCGGCACCGCCGGGGTGATCCAGCCCGGCACCGTCGGGTCGCCGAGCAAATGGTGGGTGAGGTAGAGCAGGCCGTTGAGCATCACTACTGCCAGCGCCACTTCAAAGGGCATGCCCAGCAGCTCGGTCATCAGCGGAATGGCGGCCAGGTCCACCGCGCACATCAGCAAGCCTTGCAGGTAGTCCGGCAGCTCGATGCGGTAGTGAATGAACGGTAAGCGGACCTTGAACGGGCCCAGCGGGATGTACGGGCTTTCGCCCCGCGGCTCAGCAGGAGTGGTCATTGGGTGCACCTGTTTTATTGGTTTTGTAATGGCAGACGCCGCAGCCGCTTGGCTGGGCGTCGAGTTCGCTAATCAGTAGGCTGCGCGGTAGATCTGCTCGATATCGGCGGCGCTCAGCTGGCGCGGGTTGTTGCGCATCAAACGGTCGATCTTGCTGGCTTCTTCGGCCATCGCCGGGATAGCGTCGGCAGGCACGTTGAAGCTGCGCAGGCCCGAGGGGATATCCACCGCCGCGCACAGCTCGGCCATGGCCTGAACCGCCTGATCGGCGGCTTGCTTGTCGCTCAGCTCGGCCACGCGCACGCCCATGGCGGCGGCGATGTCGCGCAGGCGCTCGACGCAGGCCAGCTTGTTCCAGGCCATCACGTAGGGCAGGAGCAAGGCGTTGCTGACGCCGTGGGCGATGTTGAAGCGACCGCCCAGCGGATAGGCCAGCGCATGCACCGCGCCAACCCCAGCGTTACCAAATGCCATGCCGGCCATCAGGCTGGCGGTGGCCATGTCTTCGCGCGCTTTGAGGTTGGTCGGATTGGCGTAGGCCTTGGGCAGCGCCTTGGCGATCAGCTTGATAGCGCCCAGGGCGATGGCGTCGGTGATCGGCGAGGCGTTGACCGACAGGTACGACTCGATCGCATGCACTAGCGCATCGACACCGCTGGCAGCGGTCACGCTCCTCGGGCAGGTCAGGGTCATGCTCGGGCTGACCAGGGCCACGTCTGGCAGCAGGTAGTCGCTGACGATGCCTTTCTTGAGTTGTGCTTGCTTGTCGGAAAAGATCGCCACATTGGTCACTTCCGAGCCGGTGCCGGCCGTGGTCGGGATGGCGATCAACGGCGGGCCTTTGCGCGTGACCAGGTCAACCCCGAACAATTCAGCCAGCGGCCCTGCATGCCCGGCGAACGCTGCGACGCCTTTGGCGATATCGATTGCGCTGCCGCCGCCCAGGCCAATCACGCCATCGTGGCCGCCCTCACGGTAGGCGCGGGTGCAGGCCTCGACGATGGCGATCTCCGGCTCGGGTTGGACTTGATCGAAAATGCCGTAGGGGCGGGCGCCGAGCTGCGCCAGGGCGAGGTCGACGGTGCCGGATTTGAGCAGGATGGCGTCGGTGACGATCAGCGGGTTGTCGACCTTGAGGCGGGTCAGCTCAGCGGCCAGTTGTTCGATGGCCGCGGGGCCTGTGATCAATTTGTTGGCGATCTTGAAGGCAGAAATGCTCATTAGGCGCGTCCTGTGTGCATTGTTGTAGTGGAAGACGTGCCAGAGCAGATAGCGAAAGCTGTGCCAAGATGCGCCAAGCCCCGTGCGGTGCGGCTTGGCGGGGCAGGCATGGGGTTTTACCGGCTGTGCACGGGGCGCTGGCGATTAGCTTTTTGATCGTTATCGCCGGGGATGATTGAAATCCTAATCAGAGCGCTCCCAGCGCTTCATCTTCTGCACCACGGTCGCCTGGCTCACGCCCAGCGCCTTGGCGGCCAGGCGGGTGGTCTTGTGGGTCTGTAGCGCGGCACGGATCGCAGCACGCTCGGCGTTTTCCAGCACCTTGCGCAGCGGCAGGCGGCTGTCGTCGGTGTTCTGCCGACTGAGGTCGAGGATCTCCTCGGGCAGGTCCAGCGCTTCGATGGTGCCGCTTTGGTTGGTCACCACCAGGCGCTCGACGATGTTGATCAACTCGCGGATGTTGCCCGGCCAGGCGTACTCGCACAAAAGATCCAGCGCCGCCAGGCTCCATTGCACCTGGCGCTGGTAGCGGCTGTTGAAGCTGTCGAGGTAGTAATGCAGCAGCGGCGGGATTTCTTCACTGCGCTCGCGCAGCGCCGGGATAGTGATCGGCACCACGTTGAGCCGGTAGTACAGGTCGGCGCGAAAGCGGCCTTCGGCGACCAATTGCTTGAGGTCGTGGTGGCTGGCGCTGATGATGCGCACATCGACTTCCTTGAGCTCCAGGCCGCCGACCGGGATGAAGCGGTTTTCTTCGATGACCTTGAGCAGCTTGACCTGCACCGGCAGCGGCAGATCGCCGATCTCATCGAGGAACAAGGTGCCGTTGTGGGCCAACTCCAGCAGGCCGCGCTTGCCCTTGGGGCCAGCGCCGGTGAAGGCGCCGGGCGCATAGCCGAACAGCTCGGCCTCGATCAGGTTCTCCGGCAGGGCGCCGCAGTTAAGCGCCAGGAACGGCTCGCCGGCACGCCCGCTGGCGTTGTGAATGAACTGCGCGACTAGGGTCTTGCCGACCCCGGTTTCGCCTTGGAGCAAGACCTTGACCGTGCTGTCGGCAACTTGTCGGGCCAAGGCGAAGACTCGCCCGGACACCTCCTGGTCGGCCATCAGCGGCGAGTGCAACAGGCTGTCGCGCTGGCCTGCATGCAATTTCGCGGTGCTGTGGCGCAATTGCTTGAGCTGCTGCAGCTCATCGCGCTCATGCTTCATGCGCAGCAGTTCGGTCATGTCGCGCACGGTGCTCACGACGTAGGAGATTCGGTGCTCGGCATCGAGAATCGGTGTGGCGCTGACCAGGAGCTTCTTGCCTTTGCTCAGGCTTTGCATCACCGACACCGGCCGGCCTTCCTGCAACACCCGCAGGGATGCCGATTGGGAAATGATGCCTTCCTTGACCAGCTCCTGCATCAGCCGGCCGATCAGGTCGGCGCTGCTCAGGCCGGTCAGACGTTCATAGGCCTGGTTGACCTTGAGCGTCTTGCCGTCGCCATCGGTGATGTACACGCCGTCATGCAAAGCGTTGAGCAGTTCTTCGAAACTGGCGTCGTTGACGTTCACCGCAGGCTCCAGATGGGGTTGAGAAGCGCTGGAGTTTAAACGCTTGGGCCACCCATGCGCAGTCTGCAATGGTCCTAGAAGAACGTCCCGACCAGCAGTTGCAGATAGGTGCCGCCATCACGGCTGCCCATCTGCACGCCGCCGTTGTCGGCGCTGCGCTCAGGCGTGTAGTAGCCCACCAACGGGCTGATCAGGATGTGCTCGGTGACCATCCACTCGACATACAGATCCAGCTCGCGCCCGCCCAGGTTGCCCTGGTCGGTAGCGAGCGTATCGAAGTCGAAATACAGCGCGCCGACGCTCAGGTTGTCGCGTGGCTTGGCCTTCACGCCCACGTGGTGCACCTGGCTGTTGCTGTTGAACGGCCCGGCATAGTTGGCCGCCACCTCGCCCTGGAACCAGGTGCCGTAGCCACGGCTCAGGCCATAGAACAGCGGGTCGAAGTCTTGCGAGAAGCGGCTGTAGCGGTAGGTGGCGGTCGGCGACCAGGGCAGCGCGGAGAAGGTCCAGTTGCCCTCCAGGTACCAGGCGTCTTCGCGCCCGCCGCTGCGGTCCTGGGTGACGTACTCGGCGGCCAGCTGCAGATCCTTGACCCCGAGGCTGCCGCGCCCGCGCAGGCTCACGGTGTCCATGCCATCGCGGTGCTCCAGGCCCATGATCTGCGCGTAGCGCTGGTCGACATCCAACCCGCGTATCCAGCTCAGCCCGACCGTGCCTGCATCGGAGACATGCTCAAGGTTGCTCACCGCCAGCGAGGTGTCGGCTTGGTAATGGTTGTCGGACTTGAGCCACATCAGGTCGCCACGCCAGCCCTGGCTGCCGCCAATGCGCAGCACCGCAGTGCGGTCGAAAGCCTTGCGCGCGGCCAGGTAGTAAGCGCCGCCGCGGTTGAAGTTGGCGCCCAGGTCGACCTTGCCGAGGTTGACCGGGTCGCCCTGGATCAGGAAACCGTCGCCCAGGGTCAGCAATTGGCGGCCAGCGGAAATATCCACGCCGTCTTCGCCCAGGGCCGGGAAGAGGCCGCCTGAGCGCCAGCCGAGGTAGGCGTCTTCGAGGGCGGTGCGGCGTTCATCGCCCAAGGTCAGGCCGGCCGCATCGCCGTCGCCCCAGGTAGCCGAGCTGACCAGGCTGAAGGCACCGTACAGGCTGCCGCTGCCGGCCAGGGCCTGGCTGGCGCTGAGGCCGTACTTGACGTAGCCCTCGCGCCAGGCGTTGCTGCCGGGTTGGCGGTTGCCGGCCTGGTTGAAGCTTTCGTCGCTGTGGAACACGCCGAACAGGGCTTCGAGGTCGGCGTTCAGTACTGTGCCGTCCTGGTTGTACAGTTCATGGGCGTGGGCGGTGTGCAGGGCGAGGGCGGTGAGGGCGGTGATTGCCAGGCGGGGGATACGGGGCATCTTGGATGTTCCTTATTATTGTGTTGGTGTATTTCTTGTTCCGGCCTCATCGCGGGGCAAGCCCGCTCCCACGGGTGCCCCGCGATGAGGCCGGAACTGATCAAAGAACACTCAAAGCTTGATCAGCACCGACTTGAGCTCGGTGTAATGCTCGATCGCCGCCGCGCCCATCTCCCGGCCGACGCCCGACATCTTGTAGCCACCAAACGGCAGCGCCGGATCCAGCGCACTGTGGCAGTTGACCCAGACCGAGCCTGACTTGATTCGCGGGATCATCCGGTGCACCGCGCCCAGGTCGTTGGACCAGATACTGGCGCCCAGGCCATACGGGTTGTCGTTGGCCATACGCACGACGTCATCGATGTCATCGAACGGCATGGCCACCAGCACTGGGCCGAAGATCTCCTCTTGCACCAGGCGATGACGCTGGTCGACATCGACGATCACGGTCGGCTTGACGAAGTAGCCCGGGCCGAAACCTTCGCCGCCGCAGGCGATGGTGGCGCCCAGTTCACGGCCAAGGTCGATGTAGCCAGTGACCCGATCCTGCTGCTTGGCCGAGATCAACGGGCCCATTTGCACCGCCGGATCCAGGCCACTGCCCAGCTTCATGCCGTTGGCAATGCCGGCGATATCGGCCACCACATTGTCGAAGTGCTTGCGGTGCACATACAGGCGTGAGCCGGCGCAGCACACCTGGCCCTGGTTGAAGAAGATCGCCATGGCCGCACCCGCTGCAGCTTCCTGCAGGTTGGCATCGGGCATGACGATGGTTGGCGACTTGCCGCCCAACTCCAGGGTCACCCGGGTCATGTTGTCCATCGCCGCCTTGCCGATCAGCTTGCCGATCTCGGTCGAGCCGGTGAACGTCAGCTTGTCCACCCCAGGGTGGCTGCTCAGCGCGGCGCCGGCATTCAAACCGGTGCCCGTGACGACGTTGAGCACGCCCGCTGGATAGCCTGCTTCATCGACCAGTTCAGCGAGTTTCAGCGCGGTCAGCGGGGTTTCGTCAGCCGGCTTGAGCACCAGGGTGCAGCCTGTCGCCAGGGCAGGGCCGAGCTTCCAGCAGGCCAGCAGCAGGGGGAAGTTCCAGGCCACGATCGCACCGACCACACCCACCGCCTCGCGCCGCACGAAGCCATGGAACTGCTCGTCCGGCATCAATGGCATCGATGGCTCGACCGTGCTGCCTTCAAGCTTGGTCGCCCAACCGGCCATGTAGCGCAAGAAGTCGATGGCCAATTGCACATCCATGACCTTGGCCACTGCCGCGCTCTTGCCGTTGTTCAGGCATTCGAGCTCGGCGAGGATTTGCGCGTCGCGCTCCATCAAATCGGCCAGGCGCCACAGCAGGTTCTGCCGCTCACGTGGGCGTACCCGGCTCCACGGCGAATCATCGAAGGCACGGCGCGCGGCGGCGACGGCGCGGTCGACGTCTTGCGGGTCGGCCGAGGGCACCTCGCCCAGGACTTCGCCGGTGGCCGGGTTGCGGAACGTCATGGTGCGGCCGCTGGCGGCGTCTTGCCAGTCGGCGCCAATGCGCATCTTCAGCTTGCGTTCGAGAAAGGCGCGGGTGGCGGGGAGGATGGGCAGGTCGGAAAGCATGGGGGCTGTGCCTCTTGTCATTGAATGGTCAGAGGCGCTTGCGCAATGGCCGTGCCAAGGGCTGTAGATCGACCTAAGCCGTTGAACCACCTGATGTTTGCCCTGGCGCACCGATGCCATTGCACAGGCGCGCTGTTGCACATTGAGACGGCGTGAGACGGGGGTGACACAGCACGTCGACCTCTTGCCGGTGGCCCGCTCCCACGCTGGAACTCTGTTCCCTGCGCGACACCCGCAAGGGCTGTGTGATCTCCTACAGGGTATTACTGTGGATTCATCTGCGGGCTGTCTCAAGGTGAAACACTCAGTCGCGAAATGGGACGTTCCGACCCGCTGGCTACCCGCGACAATCGTCCAGCCGAACTAGCCAAGCAGTTGAAATCAAACAGCTTTGGCAAGGCTGGCACACTTCCTGTATTGCAACTGTCACATGCACCTGCAGTACCCAGGCGTGCACAAAAACGATAAGAAACGACACCGTGGAGGTCTGACCTTGAAGACGACTCGACTCCGGCGGCATGCGGGCAAACTGGCGCTGGTCGCCGCCGCACTGCTGGGCACCCAGGCCATGGCGGCCGAGCAGGGCCCGAGCCTGTTGCAAACCAAGTGCATGGGGTGTCACATCCCCGAAGGCAATGACGCCTATAGCCGCATCAGCCACCAGCGCAAGACCCCGGAAGGCTGGTTGATGAGCATCGGCCGCATGCAGGTCATGCATGGCCTGCAGATCAGCGATGATGACCGCCGCACCCTGGTCAAGTACCTGGCTGACAAACAGGGCCTGGCGCCTAGCGAAACCGAAGGCGTGCGTTACGCCATGGAGCGCCGGCTCAATACGGTCGAGCAGTTCGATGACCCGCTCAGCCAGATGTGCGGCCGGTGCCACTCCGGCGCCCGGGTCGCCTTGCAGCGCCGTCCGGCGCAGGAGTGGGAACATCTGGTCAACTTCCACCTGGGCCAATGGCCCTCTCTGGAATACCAGGCCCAGGCGCGTGACCGCGACTGGCTGGACATCGCCCTCAAGCAAATGGTGCCGGACCTGGCCAAGCGCTTCCCCCTCGACAACCCAGCCTGGAGCCAGTGGCAGCAGGCCAAGCCCAAGGCTGATGCGTTGGCCGGGCAATGGGCGTTTGGCGGGCACATGCTGGCCAAGGGCGATGTGCGCGGGGTAATGAGCGTTAGTGCAGGCGAGGGCGACACTTTCAAGGTCGAGGTCAAGGGCAGCTATGCCGACGGCACGCCGTTCAACGGCAGCGGTACGGCAATTCTCTACAACGGCTACGAGTGGCGCGGCAACGTCAAGATCGGCGAGGCCAACTTGCGCCAGGTGTTCGCCGCGCTCGATGGTGAGATGAAGGGCCGCATGTACGAAGCCGAGCATGATGAGCGTGGCCTGGACTTCACCGCGGTGAAGGAGGGCAAGGCACGCCTGCTGGCGGTGCAGCCGGCGTTCATCAAGGCCGGCGCTGAAAGCGAGATCACCCTGGTCGGCAGCGGCCTGAGTGGCAAGCCGGACCTCGGTGCTGGGGTCGAGGTGAGCGAGGTGCTCGAGTCGAGCGCAACCCTGGTCCGGGTCAAGGCGCGCGCCGCCAAGGACGCCGCCGCAGGCACCCGCGAGGTCGCCGTTGGCGCGCTCAAAGGTGTGACCCTGGCGGTCTACGACAAGGTCGAGCAGGTCAAGGTGGTGCCGGCATTCTCCATTGCCCGGATTGGCGAAAATGGCGGCTCCACGCCCAAGGTTCAGGGCCGCTTCGAAGCTGAAGCCTGGGGCAAGGACGCCAGTGGCCAGCCACTGCGCATCGGCTACCTGCCGGCGAAGTGGAAGGTCGAGCCGTTCAACGAGCGGGCAATAGAGGATGAGGACGTCAAGTTTGCCGGTGCCATGCAGCCAGACGGTGTGTTCATGCCGGCCGGTGCCGGGCCCAACCCTGAGCGCAAGATGATGACCAACAACGCCGGCAACCTGAAGGTCATCGCCCAGCTCGAAGACGGCGGCCAGCAGGGCGAAGGCCACCTGATCGTCACCGTGCAGCGTTGGAACAACCCGCCTTTGCCATAAGGGCGAGCAACGCGCGTCACTAACGGATCGATTACTGGAGGTCGCCATGGGCGCACAATTGAATCTGGTCGAACGCAACCTGCATGAAGTGCAGGTCGATGCCGACCGCATGCTCTTTCACATCCCCAGCAGTTCGCTGTTCAGCACCGATGCAGTCACCGGCGGGATCATCGACAGCTTGCGTCAACAAGGCTGCTCGGCTGAAGAACTGGTGCAGCGCCTGAGCCTGCAGTTCAGCGGCCAGGACATCGAAGACACCCTGCGCGAGCTGATCGCCCTGGAAGTGGTCAGCGATGGCTCGCCGCTCACCCCGGAAATCGCCCTCAAGCGGGTCGAGCGCACCGCGCTGAACACCGTGGTGCTGAACGTCAACACCGGCTGTAACCTGAGCTGCACCTATTGCTACAAGGAAGACTTGGACAAGCCTTCGGCGGGCAAGAAAATGAGCACTGCCACCGCCGAGGCCTCGGTGGAAATGCTGCTCAAGGAGTCACCCGATGAAACCCGCTACAGCGTGGTGTTCTTCGGCGGCGAGCCGCTGTCCAATCGGCCTCTGATCGAGCACATGGTCGCCTACTGCGAGCAGCGTTTCGCCGAGGCTGGCAAAGAGGTGGAGTTCATCATGACCACCAATGCCACGCTGCTTACCGAAGAGATCGTCGACTGGCTCAACGCCCACCGCTTCGGCTTGTCGATCAGCATCGACGGGCCGAAGACCGTGCACGACCGCAATCGCATCACCGTTGGCGGGCAGGGCACCTATGACGTGGTGCGGCGCAAGGCCGACATGCTGCTCTCGCGCTACACCAGCCGCCCGGTCGGCGCGCGGGTGACGCTGACCCGGGGCATCACCGACGTCGAGACCATCTGGAATCACCTGTTCAACGAGATGGGCTTTGCCGAGGTGGGGTTTGCCCCGGTCACCTCTGGCGACATGGCCGACTTCAACCTGACTGGCGAGGAACTGGTGCAGGTGTTCGCCAACATGAAAGCGCTCGGTCGGCGCTATCTTGAGGCTGCCCTGGAACACCGCAGTATTGGCTTTTCCAACCTGCACCAGCTGATCACCGACATCCATGAAGGCCACAAGAAGGCGCTGCCGTGTGGCGCCGGGCTGAAGATGCTGGCGGTCGATCACCAGGGAGAGTTGAACCTCTGCCACCGCTTCACCGGCTCCAGCCTGCCGACCTTCGGCAATGTCCATCAGGGCGTCAAACAGGCGCAGCTCAACGATTTCCTGTCCCAGCGCCTGGAACGCAGCAACACCGGCTGCGACGACTGCCGGATCCGTAACCTGTGCTCGGGCGGCTGTTACCACGAAAGCTACGCACGCTACGGCGACCCCACCCATCCGACCTATCACTACTGCGAACTGATGCGCGACTGGGTCGACTTTGGCATCGAAGTCTACAGCCGCATCATGGCCGTCAACCCGGCTTTCATCGATCGCTACATCACTCCGCGCAAGGCACATTGATATGAAGCACTTGAAGGCAATGAACAACAAGGCGCGCATCCTTGAACAAGCCGCCGCCGAGGACCGGGTCGAAGAAGTCATGGCCATGAGCGCGGTAGCCGGTTGCACCGCGACCACCGACCCGGGGTGGGAGGTCGACGCCTTTGGCGGCGTCAGCTCGCTGTGCCAGCCGATGGAAGCCGACTTGTATGGCTGCTCCGACCCTTGCTGGTGGCCGGCCCAGGTGCCGGACATGATGAGCACCTACCAGGACTGGAACGCCCAGGCGAGCAACTCGCAGGACGACTGGCGCAACCTGGGCACCGTATTCCCGAAAGACAAGTGACCGGCCCGACAAGAACGACAAGGGGAAACCGCATGAAACCTGGATTCTGCGCGCAGCTCGCGCTCACCGTCGCCGCCTGTGCCGGCGCTTGGACTTCGGCGCAGGCCGCTGAAGCCGGCGCTGCGCTGACGCCTGGCCACGAGTACATGATCGTCACCAACTATCCGAACAACCTGCACGTGGTGGATGTGGCCAACGACAGCGTATTCAAGTCGTGCCGCATGCCGGACGCGTTCGGCCCGGGCACCGCGATGATGGCGCCGGACAACCGCACCGCCTATGTGCTGAACAACCACTTTGCCGATATCTATGGCATTGACCTGGACAGCTGCAAAACCGTTTTCCACGCCAACTTGTCCAGCGTCCCTGGTGAAGTCGGCAAGGCCATGTACTCGTTCGCCATCAGTCCGGATGGCAAGCAGGTCTATGCCACGGTCAACCCAAGCCAGCGTCTGAACGATCATTACGTGGTCAAGCCGCCGCGCCTGGAAGTGTTCAATACCGCCGACGGCCTCAACGCCAAGCCGGTCCGCAGCTTCCCCATGCCGCGCCAGGTGTACCTGATGCGCGCTGCCGACGATGGCAGCCTGTTCGTCGCCGGGCCCGACATCTACAAGCTGGATGTCAGCAATGGCAAGTACGAGGTGGCGTTGCCGCTGCGTAACTGGAACCGCCCCGGCTACAGCGCCCCGGACGTGCTGTACTTCTGGCCGCACCAGAGCGCACGGCACGAGTTCTCGATGCTGTACACCATCGCCAAGTTCAAGGACGACAAGCAAGACCCCGCCACCGCCGATTTGTTGTATGGCTACCTGAGCGTCGACCTCAAGACCGGCAAGACCCATACCCAGGAATTTGCCGACCTGACCGAGCTGTACTTCACTGGACTGCGTTCGCCGAAAGATCCCAACCAGATGTATGGCGTGCTCAATCGGCTGGCGCGCTACGACATCAAGGAGCGCAAGCTGATCAAGGCGGCGAACCTGGACCACACTTATTACTGTGTGGCGTTCAACCGCAGCGGCAGCAAGCTGTACCTGGGCGGAACGTTCAATGATCTGGCGGTGTTCGATCCCGATACGCTGGAGAAAGTCGGCAACATCAAGCTGCCGGGTGGCGACATGTCGACCACCACGCCGCAGGTGTTCGTCAGGTAGTTGTGGGTTGTTTGCGCCTTCCCCAGCGCGGGGCAAGCCCGCTCCCACGCGGCTGGCATCTTGGCTGCGTGGGAGCGGGCTTGCCCCGCGATGAGGCCCGCACTGATACCCAAAAAATAACAAGAGATCACCATGACCCAGCCCAGCTATACCCAAGGCCAACAAGACAAACCGCTGCTCAGCCAGTGCATCGGCGACGCCTTCGACAGCACCGTGGCCCGCTTCCCTGAGCGCGAGGCGCTGGTGGTGCGTCATCAAGGCCTGCGCTACACCTGGCGCCAATTGGCCGCAGCGGTCGATCAACACGCCCGCGCGCTGATTGCCTTGGGCGTGCAAGTGGGCGATCGGTTGGGCATCTGGGCGCCTAATTGCGCCGAATGGTGTATCACCCAGTTTGCCAGTGCCAAGGTTGGCGCGATCCTGGTCAACATCAACCCGGCCTATCGCAGCAGCGAGCTGGACTACGCCCTGAGCCAATCGGGCTGTCGCTGGGTGATCTGCGCCGATGCGTTCAAGACCTCTGATTATCACGCCATGCTGCTCAGCCTGGTCCCAGGCCTGGGCAAAGGCCTGCCCGGTGAACTGAGCTGCGAACGCCTGCCCGAACTGCGGGGTGTGGTCAGCCTGGCCGCCCATCCGCCAAGCGGGTTTCTCGCCTGGCCTGATCTGCAGGCCAAGGCTGTCGAGACCAGCCCTGAGACCCTGGCCGCGCGCCAGGCCCAACTGCGCCCCAGCGACCCGATCAACATCCAGTACACCTCAGGTACTACCGGCTTCCCCAAAGGCGCCACGCTCAGCCATCACAACATCCTCAACAACGGGTACATGGTGGGTGAGAGCCTGGGCTTGACCGAGCACGACCGCATGGTCGTGCCGGTGCCGCTGTACCACTGCTTTGGCATGGTCATGGCCAACCTCGGTTGCATGACCCACGCCAGCACCCTGATCTACCCCAGTGATGCCTTCGACCCCCTGGCCACTTTGCGTGCTGTGGCCGAGGAGAAAGCCACAGCGCTGTATGGCGTGCCAACCATGTTCATCGCCGAGCTGGATCACCCACAGCGTGGCGAGTTCGATTTGTCCAGCCTGCGGACCGGGATCATGGCTGGCGCTACCTGCCCGATCGAGGTGATGCGCCGGGTGATCGACGAGATGCACATGGCCCAGGTGCAGATTGCCTATGGCATGACCGAGACCAGCCCGGTGTCGTTGCAAACGGGCGCCGATGATGACCTGGAGCGCCGGGTGACCAGCGTGGGGCGTACCCAGCCGCGATTGGAGAGCAAGATAATCGATGACCAGGGCAATACCGTTGCGTGTGGGGAAATTGGCGAGCTGTGTACCCGTGGCTACAGCGTGATGCTGGGGTATTGGAACAACCCCAAGGCCACCGCCGAGAGCATCGATGGCGATGGCTGGATGCACACTGGCGATCTGGCGGTGATGGATGAGGCTGGCTACGTGCGGATCGTCGGGCGTAGCAAGGACATGATCATTCGCGGCGGTGAGAACATCTATCCGCGTGAGTTGGAGGAGTTTTTCTTCACTCATCCGGCGGTCGCTGATGTGCAGGTGATTGGTATTCCGTGTAGCCGCTATGGCGAGGAGATTGTCGCCTGGGTGCGTTTGCATCCTGGGCATTCGGTGGGTGAGGACGCGCTGCGGGAGTGGGCTAGGGCGCGGATTGCGCATTTCAAGGTGCCGCGGTATTTCCGCTTTGTGGATGAGTTTCCGATGACGGTGACGGGGAAGGTGCAGAAGTTCAGGATGCGCGAGATTAGTATCGAGGGGTTGGCTGGGGGTAGGTCTGGATGATTAGGTGCTTAGGTGCTTAGGTGCTTGGACATTTGGGCCAGTGGGCGTATCCATTTAATGGGGTGGTTTTACTGGCCCCTTCCGCCCTTACGGCGGCTTACTTTTCCCAAGAGAAGAGTTAGCCGCCGTAAGGGCGGAAGGGGCCAGTAGTGCCGCCACAGCAAACGGATAAGTTCGCAAGCGGCCCTGGGTATCACTTGGCAATCAATCGCTCATGCACCCAGCCCTTGTTGGTCAGCACCATCGCGCGGGTTTCCTTCAAAGG
Organism: Pseudomonas sp. xss_2; assembly: GCF_043104195.1. Classification (NCBI taxonomy): domain Bacteria; kingdom Pseudomonadati; phylum Pseudomonadota; class Gammaproteobacteria; order Pseudomonadales; family Pseudomonadaceae; genus Pseudomonas; species Pseudomonas sp. xss_2. The sequence continues at coordinate 256,380 of NZ_JBICKL010000077.1, read as the reverse complement.
TGCCTGGGCACTGGCAACCACGTTGTCCAACCCCGAGATGTTGGCCTTGACGCCATCATTGGCCGCCCACGGCGGCAGATCGGTGATCGTGTAGGCGTAGGTCACCCGCGAGATTTTCTGCCCCATCATCTCGCCCGGTTCAGTGTACTGATCGATCCCGGTCACCTGCGCCTTGCCAAAACACAGCCCCCCGACGGTCTTTCCATTCATCAGCTTCTGGCCATCGGCCTTGTAGTACTTGCGACCTTCGTCAGTCAGGTCATAGGCGTAGTAGATGTCGGTACGCGCCGCCTGCCAGAGGCGCTCGGGGACTTCAGTGCGAGCGATCTCTTTCTCGCTGACCACACCCACCTGGGCCAGGGCATGCAGGGCCTTGTTGGTGCCGTTGACGTCGAAGTCCTTGGTCTTGGTCGGGAACGAGCTGACCACGAAACAATGCGGGTACTGGGTGTCGAGGTAGGCTTGGGCGGCTTGCCGGAAGTTGGCTTCGGTGGCGTCCTTGGTGTCCGAGCAACCGGCCAGGGTGGCCAGTAGCGCCAGCGGTACGAGCGTCCTGTACATGGTCGTGCGTCCTTGAATAGCGGAGTGCGAAAAGATGCCGGGATGACCGGTGGGTCGGGATTAAAACCCACGCGCTAGAGGGGCGCAATCGTGGCAAGACGGCATCGGGACGCAGTTGGCAAAGCGTTGCTACGCGCAGTACAGGGTAGTTTTATGGGTAACCCTAGCCTCATTCATACCCACACCCGCAGTTCACTCGGCACCCGTGCGCTGCAGCGCTTGAATCAGCGCCCCAAGGTACTGTTCAGGAGCAGGCTCAGGACGTCCGCCAGCTCAGGGCGAACAAGGTCTGGGCGGGGACTTGGAAGTGAATCTTTCCCCCTGTGCAATCGACCGCTGCCGGGCGGCTGCGGCTGTCGGGGCCGAACAGACTCAGTGAAGGACAGGCGCGACCGGCGCCTTGCAGGGTCACGTGTTGCTGACGCTCAGCCTTGTTCACGCCGAGCACGCTGCGTTGGCGGTCGCGGGCCATGGCCAGGACATCTACCTCGAAGGCGCTGTTGTCCATCCGTTGCACCTGATCGAGCCAGTGCGCCTGGATGAACTGCTGGGCAAGGCCGACGGGTTTCAATTCGAAGCGGTCTGGGCCGGGCAGGCGAATCATGCCCTTCATGTGGTCGGGATCATCTGCCGCCTGGAACCAGTTGAGCATGTCGAGCAGGCCATCCTGAGCCGAATTGATCGCCACCGAGGCCCACCATAACGAAGCGAAGTGGGTTTCCTGTTCGTAGGGGCTGACACTGGGGCCTGGGGAAATGTTGGTCTGGTCGAGCAGCAGTGCCTTGCGTGGCCGGCCCTGGGCGTTGATACCGACCACTTCAGCGGCGCGCCGCACGCTGTCGCGGTAGACGCGGGTGGCCAGCAGGTCGCGCACCATCCATTCGTGCCAGGCCAGGGCGTCGATCTGCGGCTCGGACTCCTTGAGCATGCGCCGCGCCCAGTCGATCCCGCGGTGCTGCTCACCGCGTGTGGTGAACGGGCCGTTGACGAAGCGCGAGCTGGCCGGCATGGCGATCCGCACCCCGGCCTCACGCGCGCCGGGGTAGGCGCGCACGTGGCGGTCCATGGCGTCGAAGTAGCGCTTGTAGGTGGCGTAGTCGGGGTAGTTGTAGTTGGGCTCGTCGGCAAACGACAGGTAGTGGGTGCCCTTGCCGCCCAAGGCTACGGTGGCCGCCAGCCAGGCGTCCAGGCCGGCCAGGCTCTGGCTGTTGGCTTGCAGGTCGTTGCGGCGCTGGCTGGCGACCATCAGGGTGATGTTCAGGTCGATGCCGGCTTGCTCCAGGTAGAAGCGTCTGAAGGCATCTTCGTAGTGCGGGCGGTTGGCGAGGATGTCCACTGCGGTATAGAAACCGCCAGCGCGTGGCTTGAGCGTGTCCAGGGCGCCCCGGCTGGCCGGCGGTGGTAACAGGTAGGGCAGGGCCAGGCCCAGGCGCGGGGTGGGGCCGAGCATGTCCTTGTGCAGCTGCAGTTCGGCACGCCCTGGATCCTGGCGCAGTGGCTGCAAATGTTGCGCACGTTGCGCGAACAGGTTGGCCGTGCCGTCCAGCCAGAACGCTGCCTTGCCGCTGCCGTGAAGGCGCAAGCGCCAGACCTGTTCGGTGGCGCTGACTGGCAAGGCGGTCTGGTCGTAGCGTGGATAGTCCTTGTAGGCCTTGAGCTTGAGGGTGACCTGGGTGCGGTCGCCCAGGCGCTCGGCCTGCAGGCTGTTGACCCCGCCGAAGTACTTGCCTGCCAGCACCGCCCGCTCACCGGCAGCGACTTTGAAGTACAGCTCGACGCCATTGGGTGTTTCGGCGCTGAAGTGCACCTTGGTCGGGGAGAACAGCGCTACGGTGTTGTCATCGTGCTCGATGCGATAGCTGCGAAAACTGTAGCCAGGTACCTCCAGGCGGTAGGCGGCGGCGCTGGCCGGCAACGCCCAGACCTGCTGGCCACGGCCTTCGCTAGCGGCAATGAAGCGTTCGCCACGCAAGCGCCCCTGGCCATCGAGCAGGTACAGCCGCTCTTCGTTGGCGTTGGTCTGCCAGGCCGGCACCCAGCTGACCCGCACGCTATCGTCGCGTGCCGGCTGCAGGTACAGGCTGCCATCGCGAATATCGCCCCAACGCATGGGGGCCGCCTGGGCCAGGGTGCTGAATGCGCAGATCAAAACCGCCAGCGTTCGTTTCATACGAGCCCTTGCCTGGATGGGTTACCCATTAGTGAAATGGCCTTGGGCCATTATCTGCTGCACAACAATAGCCGGGTTAACCTTCAATGGTGTAACGCCGGTGTTGCATGCGATAAACGGTAGGCGCTTTACGCCAGCGCTGAAGGGCTGCTTTTATATTTAATTGTTGGATTTGATTTCAGTTTTTTACGCCGCGTTTTTTTGACGCGTTAAAGCGTCAAATTAACTTGGCATGAGCGGTCCTTGCTCTTTATTAGCGTGATGCTAACGTGACATCGTCTAACGAAATTTACGTGATCAACCGCGATGCCAAAAGCCTGGCGCCGGTTTTTTTCAAGGCTTCGTTAGACCTGATCCAGAAGGGGTAATCAAGGAAAGGGCTTGGCTATGAGCGCGCAAGGGCGTTTCCATTCGCTGGACAGCTTCCGCGGCCTGTTTGCCCTGTCGGTGGTCGGCTATCACCTGCGGGTCAGTGGCAGTTTTACCGAGCTGGCGTTCTTTCGCCATGCCGAAGTGTTCGTGGCGTTCTTCTTTGTGCTGAGTGGATTTGTCCTGGCGCACGCTTACGGCAATAGCGCGCAGTTCAACTTTCGCCGGTTCTTTATTTCGCGCACCTTCCGCTTGTTGCCCCTGCACCTGTTCATGTTGGCGGTGTTCATTGTTTTGGAAGGCGGTCGTTATATTGCTTTTCAACAGGGCATGGATTTCAACAATGCGCCGTTTACCGAGCGCTATGCGCCTGCTGAAATTCTGCCCAATGCACTGTTGCTGCAGTCCTGGACCCATTGGACCAATCCCTTGTCGTTCAACTACCCGTCCTGGAGCATCAGCATCGAGTACTACACCTACATGATCTTCGCCTTGCTCTTGAGCATTGCCGCTGGCCTGCGCCAATGGGTGTGGGCGGCATTGGTGGTGGCAGCACTGGGGCTGATGCATGTGGGTAATGGCTTGTTCACTATCGAGGCATTGCGCGGCTTGGCTTACTTTTTCACCGGCTGCCTGATCTACACCTTGTACCTCAAGCTTGCCCACTTCGAACGCCCCGGCTTCTGGCTGATGTCGCTGCTGGAGGTGATTGCCGTGGCGGCCGCCTTGCTGTTCGTGGTCAGCGACTTTGAAGCCAAGGCCTTGGTCGCCAGCCCGCTGTTCGGCAGCATCATCCTGATCTACGCCTTTGACGGTGGCGCAGTATCACGCGTGTTGACCGGGCGCTGGTTTGCCTTGTTCGGCAAGTTGTCCTACTCCATTTACCTCACCCACGCGGCGATCCTGTTTTGCGTGGTGTCGGCGTTCATGCTGATCAAGAAGCTGATCGGCATCGATATCGCGCCGATGATCGACGGCACGCGTTACCTGGATACCGGCAGTGCACTGCTGAACAACCTGGTGGCGTTGCTGGTAGTGGCGATGGTGGTGCTGGTGTCGATGTTCACTTACCGCTACGTGGAAATGACCGGCCAGAACCTTGGCCGCGCACTTGCCAACAGACCCGCGAATAAAAGCCCGGTGCTGGAGTCGTAAACCGGCTACGTCGCGCTACCGCCTCCCGAGGCTGACTGAAAGGATGTGGCCATGACCTCCGTTGCCCAGGCTCCGGCTGACAAGCTGGACAGTATCCAAATGCTGCGCGCCATCGCCGCGCTGGCGGTGGTGTTCTTCCACCTGCCGCTGTTTCGCAATGGCGATTGGGGCGTAGATATCTTCTTTGTCATCAGTGGCTTCATCATGGCCATGGTCACCACCCAGTCAGGCAGCCATTTCTTTACCAAGCGCCTGATTCGGGTGGTGCCGTTGTATTGGTTGGGCACGATCGGAGTGTTTTGCGTGGCGTTGGTATTGCCCAGCCTGCTGGACAATACCCGAGCGGACTTGACCGGCCTGGTCAAGTCGTTGCTGTTCATTCCCTACCAGAAGGGCGAGTTCGTGCAGCCGCTGCTGTACCTGGGCTGGACGCTGAACTTCGAGATGTTCTTCTACGCCGTATTCGCCCTGTCCATGGCGATCAGTCATCGTTATCGGTTGTTGATCTGTTCGGGCTTGCTGCTGGGGCTGGTCATGCTCGGTCAATGGCTGACCTTCGAGAGCCTGTTGGCCAGGTTCTATACCCAGCAGATTCTGCTCGAGTTCGTCCTGGGCATGGGCTGCTATGCGTTGTATGCACGCACCGCGCCCTGGCGTGCAGCGCCGGGCGGCTCGACTGGGCGCGCCGCGCTGGTATTGATTGGCTTGCTCGCCCTGGCCTACATGCCGTTGTCGGCAAGCCTGGGCGAGGACATCGGGCGCGGCGTGGGGCGCGGGATACCGGCTGCGCTCATCGTCATCAGCCTGGTGCTGGGCTTGTCGCGAACCAGTTTGCCCAAGCTGCTGGTGCTGATCGGGGACGCCAGTTACTCGCTCTACCTGTTTCACCCGTACGTGCTGAAGGTGTTCAACAAGGTGTTCCACGTGTTCGATGCGCCGGGTGTGCTGGCTTATGTGATGGTGCCGGTGAGCATTGGCCTGTGCTGCGTGGTGGCAATCGCGGTCTATCGGCTGGTCGAGTTGCCACTGACCGGCTGGTTGCGCGTGCGCCTGATCGACCGCCGCACAGTGCGTGGCGCTACGCCGGTAGCGCCAGCGGGCAATGCTCAATCGTGAGCGGGATGCGCCTGTTCTGCGTGCTCGCGGGTATCGATGCTGACCACCACCGACATTCCCGGGCGCAGCCGCTGTGCCTCGGGCTGATCGGCGTCGACCGTGATCCGGACCGGGATCCGCTGGGCGATCTTGACGAAGTTGCCGGTGGCATTGTCAGCCTGCAACAGGGCGAACTCTGAGCCGGAGGCTGGCGAGATCTGCTGCACGTGGCCGTAGAGTTTCAGGTGGTCCAGGGCATCCACGGTAAAGCTCACCGGTTGGCCGATGCGCACCTTGGCCATCTGCGTTTCCTTCATGTTGGCGATCACCCAGCGCGCGTCGGGCACCAGCGCCATCAACTGCGCCCCGGAATTGACATAGGCCCCCAGACGCGTGCCGATCTGCCCCAGCTGGCCATCACGCGGCGCGGTTACCCGGGTGTTGTCCAGATCGATGCGCGCCAGCTCCACGGCGGCCTTGGCGTTCTCTACCGAAGCCTCTAGCGCTGCGCGGTTGACGATCACGGTTTGCAGGTCCTGGCGGGCGATCTCCAGGGCGGCCTTGGCTTGCGCCAGGCTCGCTTGGGCAGCGGCGTGGCTGGCGCGGCTGACGTCCAGCTCGCGGCGCGACACCGACCCGTCGCTGACCAGCGCCTGGTTACGGCGCAAGTCGGCCTGGCTCTTGTCGGCCTGCGCTGCGGCATCGGCGATCGCCGCCTGGCGTTGGGCGATGGTGGCCTGGGCGCTGTTGCGCTGTTGCAGGTTATTGGCCAACGCCGCGTGCTGTTGTTGCAGTTGGGCAATCGATTGGGCCAGGCGCTGTTTGTAGATGCGGTCGTCCAGGCGCACCAGCAGGTCGCCGGCCTTGACGAATTGGAAGTCGTGCACCGGCACTTCGACGACGTAGCCGGCCAGTTGCGGGCCGATGATCGTCACCTGGCCGCGCACCAAGGCGTTCTCGGTGCTTTCGATGGCGCTGCTGAAGGGTGGCAGGCGCCAGGCGTAGAGCACCAGCAGGATACCGGCCAGGGCCACGCCGGCAAAGGTCATCGAGGACAGCACGCGCACCCGCCGCGAACGTGCGGGGCTGCTCGGTTCGTTGGGCGGGGTGAGGCCTTCCGGGGTTTCGGCGATGGCGGTGGTGGAGGTGGTCGGTGTCTCTTGAGTCATCAGGTTCAAGCGCCGCTGGTGGTGTCGGAAGGGCGTGCTGTGCGAGTCGTGTACCAGACCCAGAGGCTGCGTAGCAAGATCCACAACATGGTCAGTACGGCAATCGTGCCGATCAACATGAACACATCGTTGTAGGCCAGCACATTGGCTTCGCGGGTGGTGGCATTGGCCAACAGGCGGGTGCCGACTTCGCTGCGCAGGCCGGGGTCGGCGATGATCCCGGCATAGCCGCTGCCGCCGCTTTGCACCCTGGCGTTGACCAGCGGTTCGAGGCGGCTCAACTGTTCGGCAAGGTTGCTCGAATGAAATTTCTCGCGCACGGTCTGGAAGGTGCCCAGCAAGGCCGCGCCGATCAAGCCGCCGAGGTTGTTACAGATGCCGAACATCACCGAAAAACTGACCAGGTTACGCGGGTTGGCGCGCACATGGCTGATGCCCAGGGCCATCGAGGGGCCGAGAAAGAACGTGCTGCCGAAGGCCAGCATGAATTGGCTCAGGTACATCTGCGCAGGGCGGGTGAGGTTGCTTGAGCTGCTGTCCATGAACGCCCCGCTGGCCATCAGCGCGAGCGAGACGAACAGCGGCATCACCAGGTGCTTGGGGTTGATGGTCAGGGCACTGGTGGCAAGTCCGGCGACCGCGCCGAGCAACATCACCCAGTACAGGCTGCGCAGTTGCTCGTTGCCCAGGTTCAGGGTTTGCAGAAAGCCCACCGCGCCGGTCGATTGCTCGGAGGTGACCATGCGGATCAGGATCACGCACAAGGCCAGGCGGATCACGGCCGCGCTGCCTAGCCAGCGGGTCATCAGCAACGGGTTGCTGCGGTTGTGCTCGATCGCCAGGCCCGCGCAGATCAGCGCGATCGCCGCTGCCAGGGCAACGCCGATCCAGGGCGCATCCAGCCACCAGTCGATACGCCCCAACGACAGGGCGGCGCAGAGCAGGGCGGTGCCGCTGGCCATCAGCGAGAAGGTGAGAAAATCCAGCGGCTCGAAGGTTTTGAAACGGTCACCTGGGGGCAATTTGAGCAGCAACACGCAGCCCAATGCGGCCAATGCCAAGCCCAACTCGAACATGTACAACCCGCGCCATTCGGCGATTTGCAGTAAATCTTCGGAGAACACCCGGGCCAGCGGTACGGCCAACTGCGAGGCGCCAAGGCCTAATACCATGGCCTTCAAGCGCCACTGCGCAGGGAAGGCCTGGATCATGTAGTACAGGCCCAGCGAGCTCAGCGCGGCGCCGACCATACCGTGCGCGGCCCGCACGGCGATCGCCGAGTTGAGGTCGTTGACGAACAGGTGGGCGAAGGTCACCAGTGCGTAGAGCACCAGGAACACCTCGGTGAAGGCGCGCAGGCCGAACTGCTGGCGGAACTTCACCAGCAACAGGTTCATCGACACGTTGGTCATGACGAACGCCGCCGGTAGCCAGGCCATTTCGGCGGTGGTGGCGCCCAGTGCGCCCTGCAGGAAGGTCAGGTTGGCGGTGACCAGCGCGTTGCCCAGGCCGCCGGTGATCGCCACCAGCAAACCGACGGCGCCGTAGGCCAGGCGTGTGCCTGGGGCGTGCAGGGGGGTCGACGGAGAGCCGGGCAGGGTGGGTTTTTCGTGGGGCAGCCACTGGCGGGGGGTGTATTTGTCCATTGCAGGTACGGGGGCCTGGTTCGCGTAGGCAAACTCTACGCGAGCTGCCTGGCAAAGGAAATTTTCAGATGGGCGATTGATCCTGGGCGGGTGGGGTTAGTTCCGGCCTGTTCGCAGGCTTGCCCGCGAACAGCACGGCGCCGCTTTCAGCCGGCAAGCAATTGCCGCTCCTTGGCCCGTTTGGCATGGGTCACCGACACTTCGCCGGGCAAAGCCACATTGTTCTTTACCGCGAGAATCTCGGCCATGACGCTCACGGCAATCTCCGCCGGGGTCTTGCTGCCGATGTAGATGCCAATAGGTCCGTGCAGGCGCTTGAGCGAGGCTTGGGTCTCACCAAAGTGCTCGATCAAGCGCTCGCGGCGTTGCTGACTGTTGCGCCGCGAGCCTATGGCGCCAATGTAGAACGCCGGGCTATGCAGCGCTTCGAGCAAGGCCAGGTCATCGAGCTTTGGGTCGTGGCTCAAGGCCAGAATGCAGGTGCGCACATCAGGCCGGAATGCCCGCACCACATCGTCCGGCATGCCGACCAACTGCTCGACCCCGGCAACGTTGCAGGCCCCCATGTACTCGGGCCGGGGGTCGCAGACGCTGACTTTGAAGCCATTGAACTGGGCCATGGTGGCGACGTACTCGGCCAACGCCCCGGCGCCGATCAACAGCATGCGATAACCGGGGCCAAGGGTGCTGATCATGTACCGACCATTAAAGCTGAACTGATCCGGGCTGGCGCTAGGCTCAAGGCGCACTTCACCGCTGGACAGATCCAGCGTGCGCCGCGCCAGCTCACCGGCATCGAGCCGAGCCAACAGCTGTTCGAGCAACTGCTGACAAGGATTGAGCTCCAGGATCAGCTCCAGGGTACCGCCACACGGCAACCCGAAACGGTGCGCTTCATCGGCGCTGACCCCGTACCGCACCACCTGGGGCAACCCTGGGGCAATACCCGCGCCGCCATGGACTCGGGTGTAGCGGTGGATCAGATCATCTTCGATGCAGCCGCCCGACACGCTACCGACCACCCGGCCGTCCTCGCGCAGCACCATCATCGACCCTACCGGCCGTGGCGACGAACCCCAGGTGCGCGCCACCGTAGCCAACAACACCCGCTCGCCGGCAGCCAGCCAGTCGCGGGCGCTACGCAGGACCATCAGGTCAATGCTCTCCATCCCGTCGCCTCCTGTTTAGCGCATCTGCAAAATGATCGGGCTGGCACTGGCAGGCCCGGTGTGTTCGCGCAGCTTGGCTACCTCTTGCGCCTGCACAGCGGCGCCATGATTGCCCCAGGTGCTGCGCACGAAGCTCAGCACGTCGGCGATCTCGCGGTCGCTCAACTGCTCACGAAACGCCGGCATGCGGTAAGCGTCCGGTACGCCGGCAGCAACCACCCGTTGCGAGCCATTGAGGGTGATGTTGATGGCCGAGGCGGTTTCTTTGGCCAAGGCTGAGGTGGCACCGGCAAGCGGCGGCATCCACTCCGCCTGGCCACGGCCCTCCAGGCCATGACAGGAGGCGCAGACGGTGACATAGGTATGCGCACCCGGCGCCTGCAGGCGGGTAGCTGCCGACACCTCCTGGTACTGCCAGGGTTGCCCATCACGCTGGGGATCGCCGGGCAAGGATTTCAGGTAGCGGGCGATGGCCGCCAGATCATCGTCGCGCATGAACTGGGTCGAGTTGTTGAACGCCTCGGTCATCGAACCATAGACCACGGCATGCTGGTTACGACCGGTCTTGAGGAAACGCACGATGTCCGCCTCGCTCCAGCGCCCGAGGCCGGTATTGGGGTCATTGCGCAGGCTGGGCGCGTACCAGCCATCAAGCAAGGCCCCGGCGACGAACGCGCTGCCAGGCTCGCTCAGGGCCTTCTCGTTGAATGCCAGGCCGCGCGGTGTATGGCAACTGCCGCAGTGGCCGGGGCCTTGGACGATATAGGCACCACGGTTCCACAGCGGGTCTTGATCGGTTTTTGCCGCATACGGGGCAGCATCGGTGAAAACGCCATTCCACAGGGCAATCGGCCAGCGCAGGTTGAGCGGCCAGGGGATTTCTCCCGGTTTATTGGGCTGCTCGACTGCCCGCACGCCTTTCATGAAGAAGGCATACAGGGCACGCACATCATCGTCACTGAGCTTGGCGTAGGAGGGGTAGGGCATTGCCGGGTACAGCCGGCGCCCGCCAGGCGCGACACCGTGCCGAACCGCCCTGTCGAAGTCCGCCAGGCTGTAAGCGCCAATGCCATGGCTGGCGTCGGGGGTGATGTTGGTGGCATAGATCGCCCCCAACGGCGTCGCCATCTTCAGCCCGCCGGCAAACGGTGGGCCTTCGGGCAGGCTGTGACAGGCCACGCAGTCGCTGAGCCGGGCCACGTATTCGCCGCGTTGGATCAGGGCTTGATCCATAGTGGCCTGGCTGCTGGCTTGCGCATCGAACGGTGAGCCAGGCTCACGGGTGACATACCAGGCCAGCAGGCCCGCCGCGATCAGGCACGGTACGGCCAGCAAGCCTAGGGTTCTTGCAGTTGATTTTTGCGTCATGTGCAGGTCGTCCTGGCCATCTAGCTGAAGGTATAGCGCGACAGCGGCATGCTACGGATGCGCTGGCCCGTCAGCCGCGCCACCGCATTGGCCACCGCCGGGGCTACGGCAGGCAAGGGCGGCTCACCGATCCCGCCCATTTTCTCGCCGCTTTCGACAATGCGCACATGCACCCGCGCCATACGCGCCGCAGGCAGGATTGGGTAGAGGTCGTAGTTGCGCGCGCGCGGCTTGCCGTCGACATACACCGCTTCCTCCAGCAGCACCTGGGACAGGCCAAGGGCCACCGCGCCATTGACCTGCGCCTCGACAATCGCCGGGTTGACGATGCTGCCGGGGTCGATCGCCTGCCAGATGTCGTGGACCCGCACCTGGCCGTTTTCAATCGACACCTCGGCAATCACTGCCGCCTCGGAGCCGAACGGCGAGGCCATGGCCACCCCGCGGGCGCGCTTGCTGCCATCCTCGGCCGTGAACGGGCCGCGCTTCCAGCCGCCCGACAGCTCGCCCACCGCTTCGAGCAGGGTGCTCAAGCGTTGGTTGTCGCGCAGCAGGCGTCGGCGCAGTTCGAACGGATCCTGGCCGCCTTTATCGGCCAATTCATCGAGGAAGGCTTCGTAGAAGAAGTCGTTCATCGAGTTGCCTACCGAACGCCAGTATCCGAGCATCGCCGGGCCTTTGACATAGACCTGCGCGATGCGCCGGTTGGCGATGGCGTAGGCCTTGCCAGACAAGCCTTCCAGGGCGGTGGGGTCGATCTTCTCGGCTTGCTTGCCAGCGATCGCCTCGGTTGGCCCTTCGGTGGCGCTGACCGCCTCGATGGCTACCGGCAGGCCATCGGCATCGAGCCCGGCGCGGAACTTGACCACGGCCATGGGCCGCAGCACATCGCGCAAAAACTCTTCCTCGCGGCTCCAGATCAGCTTGATCGGCCGGCCGACCGCCTTGGCCAGGGCGATGGCTTGCGGGTAGGGGTTGGCGCTGTCGTAGAGGAAGTGCCGACCAAAGAAGCCACCCAGCAGTGGCGAGTGCAGGGTGATCTGCGCCGGATCCAGGCCGGTACGCTTGGCGATGTCGGCGCGGAACATGTCTGGCGCCTGGTTGGGCAGCCAGACCTCCAGAGAGCCATCGGCGTTGAAGCGTGCCAGGGCGGAGGGCGGCTCCAGTTGCGCGTGGTTGAGAAACTGGTTGTGGTAGGTCGCCTCGAGCTTGGTCTTGGCGCCGTCCAGCGCCTTGGCGAAGTCGCCTTGCACTTCTTCGTCACGCGCAGGGCTGGTCGCGCTGCTTAGCCGCTCCCGGAAACCCTCGGTGGAAAAATCTGCCGGCATGGGTCGCACCGGGGCGTCGGCGGCCGGCTCCTGCCACTGCACCTGGATCGCCTCCACCGCACGCTTGGCATGCCACCAGCGCTCGGCGACCACGGCCACCGCGCCGGGGAGTTGATGAATCGAATGCACGCCTGGCATGGCCTTGACCTGGGCTTCATTGCGCAGCTCGCCCACCGTCATGCCCAGACGCGGGGCGTGTTGCACGGCGGCATGCAGCATGCCGTCGAGTTTCAGGTCGATGCAGTACAGCGCCTTGCCGGTGGATTTGTCGTAGGCGTCGACGCGCTTGACCGGCTTGCCGATCCAGCGGAATTGGCTGGGATCACGCAGTTGGATGCTGGCCGGGTCGGGCACTGGCAGGTCCATCGCCTGGCTGGCCAGCTCGCCGTAGCTCAGCGACCGACCTGAGGCTGCATGCAGCACCCGACCCGGTTCGGTGCTCAGTTCGCTGACCGGCACCCCCAGCCGCTCGGCGCCGGCCTGCAGCAGCATGGCCCGCGCCAAGGCGCCGAGGCGGCGCATGGTGGGATAGCTCATGCGCACCGACATGCTGCCGCCGGTGATGCGCATGCCGTTCTCCATCACCACGTAGGCCTCGCCAGGCGGCGCAGCCTCGACCAGGAAGGTCGCAGGATCGGCGTCGAGCTCTTCGCCGACGATCTGCGCCATGGCGGTGAAGGTGCCTTGGCCACCCTCCATGAACGGGCTGAGCAGGCGAATACTGTTGTCCGGGCGAATCTCCAGGAAGGCCGGTACTTGGGTACCCAGGGCCGGTGCTGTAGCGGCTGCGGCTTGAACCCGCGAGACGCCAATCGGCAGGCCAAAGCCCAGCACCAACGCGCCGATTGCGCTGCCAGCCAGAAAGCGCCGCCGCGAGAGGTTGACCGGCTGATCCAACTGCAACAGGTCGGCCGGGTAATCGACGGGCTTGTTCATCAGGCATTCTCCTGTTGAGCAGGCTGTTCGGCCAAGGCGTGCACGGCGCTGTGGATCGCGTTGTAGGTGCCGCAGCGGCACAGGTTGACCATCGCCGCGGCAATTTGCTCATCGCTGGGCTTGGGGTTGTGCTTGAGCAGCGCGGTGGCCGCCATGACTTGTCCGGACTGGCAGTAGCCGCATTGGGCAACTTGCTTTTCTACCCAGGTCGCGACCACCCGCTTGCCAACTTCGTCCGCTTCGATGGCCTCGATGGTGGTGATCTCGCGCCCAACCACCCCGGCCACCGGGGTGACGCAGGCGCGCACCACATTGCCATCGACCAGCACCGAACAGGCGCCGCATTGGGCCAGGCCGCAGCCGTACTTGGTGCCGGTCATGCCCAGATCATCGCGGATCACCCAGAGCAGGGGGGTATCCGCTTCTGCATCGACCTCGTAGGTCTTTTGGTTGATTCGAAGCTGCATGGCTCACCCGTAATCAGTCGGTTGGTTGATCGATCTTTAGTTTTTATCGGTCGCGCCGCGCAGCTGGCACTGCGCGCACCCTGCAGAAAACCTAGCACAGGGCCAGGCGTGCAGGTTTGCACGATCCTGCCGAGAACCGGTCAATCGGCACGGGACTGTGAAGTTGGGCTAATTTGGTTGAGTGCTTCAAACACTCAGGAGAACCGCCATGACATCCGCTACCAGCACCCGCCCGCCATTGCCGCCGTTCACCCGCGAATCGGCTATCGAAAAAGTGCGAATGGCCGAGGATGGCTGGAACAGCCGTGATCCGAAGAAGGTGGCCACGGCCTATACCCTCGACACCCAGTGGCGCAACCGCGCTGAGTTCATTCATGGCCGAGACGAGGTCGAGGCGTTTCTGACCCGTAAATGGAATAAAGAGCTCGACTACCGCCTGATCAAGGAACTGTGGGCCTTCAGCGCCAATCGTATTGCCGTGCGTTATGCCTATGAATGGCACGATGATTCGGGGAACTGGTTTCGCTCTTACGGCAACGAGAACTGGGAGTTTGCCGACGATGGGCTGATGGCGGTGCGCTTTGCGTGTATCAATGATCTGCCCATTCATCCCTCGGATCGCAAGTACCTCTGGCCGCTGGGGCGGCGGCCGGATGGTCATCCGGGGTTGTCTGAGTTGGGGCTGTAGAATGGGCGATTGTTGGTGTGCATTCTGGCCTTATCGCGCGAAGAGTCGCAGCGCGTTAAGGGGCGTGCAGACAACAAACGCTCAATGGCCCTTGTACTGGCGCGGATCGATCCCCCACTTTTTCAGGCGCGAGGCCAGCGTGGTGGGCTTGAGCCCCAGCAGCTGCGCAGCCCCGTGCGTGCCCGAGATCTTGCCTGCCGTGCGTTTGAGGACGCTGATGACATTGAGCTGGATCTGTCGTTGCCACTCTTGATCGGCAGTCGGTTCAGCATCGGCCGTAGCTGGGGTTGGCTGGCTGCGATGAGCTTGACCGCTGCTTGCCAGTAATTCGTCGAAGCTGACCCGCCCCTCGCGGGCGACGATGGTCTGGCGTTCGATGACGTTTTGCAGTTCGCGGATATTGCCCGGCCAGGGGTACTGCTTGAGCACCTCGACCTGCGTCAGGGGCATGCGCACATCAGGTTTGTTGAACGCCTGACTGGCCCGCGCGAGGAAGTGGCTGGCGAGCAACGGGATGTCTTCGAGCCGCTCACGCAGCGGCACCGAGCGGATCGGAAACACATTCAGCCGAAAATACAGGTCTTCGCGGAAACTGCCTTGGGCGACCATTTCGCGCAGATCACGGTTGGTCGCGGCAATCACCCGTACATCCACCGCCCGGGTGCGGTTATCGCCGACCGCCTCGAACTGGCGATCCTGCAGCACACGCAGCAGCTTGCTCTGCAGCTCAAGAGGGATTTCACCCACCTCGTCGAGGAACAGGGTACCGCCGTCGGCGAGTTCGAAGCGGCCGACGCGGTTGCTCACGGCGCCGGTGAATGCGCCCTTGAGATGACCGAAAAACTCGCTTTCGAACAGTTCGCGGGGGATTGCCGCGCAGTTGACCCGGATCAGTGGGCGGTCAGCGCGGCGACTGCTGGCATGGATGGCACGGGCAATCAGTTCCTTGCCGGTGCCGGATTCGCCGCTGACCAGCACGTTGGCATCGGTGGCGGCGACCAGTTCGATCTGCTGGATCAGGTGGCGCACGGCCGGGCTCTTACCAACGATTTCGTGGTGATTGGCCTGGGCGTTGATCTCTTCTTGCAAGTACTGGTTTTCCATTTCCAGCCGGCGCTGCAATTGCTCGACCTCAGTGAGCGCCTCACGCAGCCGCGCCTCGGTACGCTGGCGCTGGCGAATATCGCGAAACAGCACCACGGCGCCGACCAGCCTGCCCATTTCGAAAATTGGTGTGCTGGTGTATTCGACGGCGATCGGCTCGCCATTCTTGTGCCAGAACACCTCGTGGTCGACCCGATGCACCTGGCCATCGCTGAACGAGGCATGAATGGGGCACTGGTTGACGGCAAACACCCGGCCGTCGCTGTGGCTGTGGTGAAACAGTTGGTGGGCGTCCTGGCCGATCATGTCGGCAGCGCTCCAGCCCAGGATGCGTTCGGCCGCAGGGTTGATGAAGGTGGTCTGGCCGCGGGTATCCAGGCCGTAGATGCCTTCCCCGACAGCGCCCAGGATCAGCCGGTTCTGTTGCTGGATGCGCTCGAACACCTGGCTGATGCGTTCCCAGCCGACATGGCCAAGGCGATGTTGCCGGCGCGCCTCGGCGCGGTTGCGGCGCTGTTCGAGCAGGTCGCGACGCTGGATCATCATCAGGATGCGCTGCTGATCCATGGCCCGGGCAGTGATCTCGACCGCCTGTTGGCGGTGCAGCAGGTCGACCAGGGTCAAGTCGTCCGACCACGCCTGGCCTTGGTTCAGGACTTCATCGCTGAAGCTCACCCATTGCGAAATGGCGCCACGCAAGAACTGGCTGAACGCAAGCTCATCTGCCGCCTGAGCCGAGCAGGCCAGCAACTCTAGCGCGGCGAGGTTGGCTTGCACGATGCGGTCGTCGACAGCATCGACCAGCAACATGGCAATGGGCGCATCGGCGCAAATCTGTGGCGCCAGAGAGGCGGGCATGGGCGTTTTCCTGTGCGTCAGATTTAACGAAATTTCGTCAGTGGCGTTCCGATATTTCGTTATTCACGAACTATCGTCAATCCGTGTTTCGCAGTTCGGCGGAAAATATCAATTAATTCAACGGCCTATATGCTCAGTGCAGTTGGCACATCTCTCGCTATAGAGCGTTTAGTCCTAACCGCTAACCCAAGAGATAAACACGATGAACAAAGTTGAAATGCACCACCTGATCATGGCCGCCAAAGCGCGCAAAGGCTTTAGCTGGGATGACCTCAGCGCTGCCGTGGGCAAGGCGCCGGTGTGGTTGGCGTCCGTCTGCTACGGCATGAACAGCGCGCCCCAGGACGTGGCCGCGCATCTGTGCGAGGTGCTTGAACTGGATGCCGAAGTCGCCACGGCAATGACCGCTTACCCGGTCAAGGGCTGGGACCAGGCCATCCCTCAGGACCCATTGATCTATCGCCTGTACGAAGTGGTCGGGGTGTACGGCCCGACCCTTAAAGACGTAATTCAGGAGAAGTTCGGCGACGGCATCATGAGCGCGATCGACTTCTCGATGCATGTCGAAAAAATCGAAGACCCCAAGGGCGACCGCGTGCTGCTGACCCTCAATGGCAAGTTCTTGCCGTACCGCTCCTGGTAATCGATCTGCCATTCTGGCGCCTCAGTGATGGGGCGTCCTTGACCGCTTTGTGCCGAGGGAAACTGCAATGTCCTATCTACTACCCGCTGAGTTCGTCACCAAGATGCTCGATGCCGGCGCCTCGAAGATCCACATGTCGACCCGCGACACCCTGATCCGCAGCTACATGGCTGGCGCCATTCTGGCGCTGGCGGCGGTGTTCGCCGTCACCATCGCGGTACAGACCGGTTCGGCCTTGCTTGGCGCGGTGCTGTTCCCGGTCGGCTTTTCGATGCTGTACCTGATGGGCTTCGACCTGCTTACCGGGGTGTTCATGCTCACGCCCCTGGCGCTGCTGGATAAACGCCCGGGAGTCACGGTGCAGGGCATCCTGCGCAACTGGGGGCTGGTGTTCGTCGGCAACTTTGCCGGCGCCTTGACCGTCGCGTTGATGATGGCCTTTGTCTTCACCTATGGCTTCAACGCCTCCCCAGGCGCCGTGGGGGAAAAGATCGCCAGCATCGGCGAGGCGAGGACCTTGGGCTATGAGCAATACGGACTCGCCGGCTGGCTGACGATTTTCCTGCGCGGGGTGCTGTGCAACTGGATGGTGTCGATGGGGGTGGTCGGGGCGATGATTTCCACCTCGGTGAGCGGCAAGGTGATCGCCATGTGGATGCCGATCATGCTGTTCTTCTACATGGGTTTCGAGCATTCGGTGGTGAACATGTTCCTGTTCCCGTCGGCGATGATCATGGGCGGCGGCTTCTCGGTCATGGATTACCTGGTGTGGAACGAGATCCCCACCGTGCTGGGTAACCTGGTCGGTGGCTTGGCCTTCACCGGGCTGACCTTGTATGGCACGCACATCCGCACTGCCGGCAAGGCGGCCCAGGTCGTGCGGCCTTAACCGGCCAAGGTCAGTCGGTCGGTACGTCGTTGTCGGTTAGCAGGCAAGTGGCGGTACCGGTCAGGCCGCTGGCATGCACGCTGACGTGGCGTACCGAAAAGCCGGGTTTACCGACCCTCTGCGCCGCAGTCCAGCCATCGCCATTATCAACCTGGTAGCTAATCGCGCCGTCGCGGTGCCAGCTCAGGCGCAGGCCGAAGGCGTCATCGTTGTTGGGGGCGCGCAGCACCGCGGCGTCGATGATTGGCTTGGCGCGGTTGAAGGTGCGCAGGTGGAAGCGGCGCTGGTCACTGCCTGCGACCGGATCGCTGGAGAGAAACAAGGTGTCGTCTTCAGCATCGTCTTCGGCGGCGGCGAGAATCACCGAGGGCACCCATTTGGGGCCTGTGTGGTTCTGTTTGATCTTGACCTTGCAGCTCAGTTGGCCTTGCTGGCCGACTGCCTCACGCAGGACGGTTTGGTACCGGCCGTACTCGACGTCGAACTGCAGCTCTTTTTCGTTTGGTGTGCAACCGAGCAACGGGGCGAGGGCGAGCAGCGCCAAGCAGGGTTTGATGCGATTCACTGAAAAACGGTCCTTGTCCATCCTGGCGATCTGCCGGGGGCGTCAGGCTACCGACGCTGCGTAAGCAATGCAAACCCTGCCACAAGCCAGCAAGGAGTACAGATGTACTCCTTGCGTGGCTGCCTCAGCCAATGACCGGGTTGGTCGCTTACGCTCAGGGTGTCGCCTAAAGTGCTACCGCCGCGGTCAAGGGCGCAGGCTCACGGCGAATGCTGGCCAGCGGTACGCTCACCAGCAGCAAGGTCAACACTACGGTCACGCCGATTCCCCACGCCGCGAGGGTGAAGCCGCCCAGGGAGATCAGCCCACCGGAAATCGCCGGGCCTACCGCCAGGCCCAGGCTCAGGAAGCTGCTGGCGGCGGCTACCACGCGACCTTCGCGATCCAGCGCTGCGGCCAGGCCAGTCAGGTAGCTCAGGGCATAGAAATAGGTCACGCAGATGGTCATCACGCCTGCGGTGTAGAGGGTCTTGGAGTGCTCGCCGAGCACGTAGCTCAGGCTGGTTGCGCCGGTCAGCAGGATCGCCAGGATCACCGGGGTGCTCATGCCGAAGCGTTTACCGACCATGGCCGCGATCAGCGGACCGATCAGGCCGACGAACGACTGGAACGACAGCAGCACACCCAGCTCATCGCCGCTGTAGCCGACCATCGTGCCGATCCGTTCGACGAAGGCCCAGCCCATGGTGTCGCGGGCCTGGAACACGAACATCGCCAGCATCATGCAGATCGCCGGCAGGCTGAGCAAGATATTGCCGCCGCCCTTGCCGCTGCCCAGGCTCACGGGTGCAGCGTCAGCCACTGGCGCACGTTGGGCCATTGCCGGGATGGCCAACAGCATCACCGCCATGGTCGCGGCCATGGCGTAGTACAAGCCCGACAGACCGTATAGGGCCATGACCTTGGCGTAGCCGAGCATCACCACGATCATCAGGACCACCGAAAGCACGTTCATGTGTCCGGCGATCCGGTCAGGGTGCTTGGCGCTGGACACCGCCGCATTGCCACAGGCCAGGGCCAGGCCGGCGCCGATACCCGCGACGCAGCGGACTGCGGCCAGGCCATGGAGGCTGTCGACATTGGCACTGACCAGGTTGGCGGCGATCGCCAGCACGGTGCCGAGCAAGGCCAGGGTGCGCCGTGGTGCGCGGCCCATGAACGGCGCGACCAGCAACGAGGCGAGCATGGTGAAGCCAAATTCTGCCGACATCAGCAGCCCGGCCTGGGCCTCGTTGAGCTGCAGGTCATGAATGATTGCACTGATCAGGAACGGCAAGGCCCACAGGCCAAGCAAACCGACCCCGTAGGCGGAACCGGCGGCAGAGAACACCAGGCTCCAGCTTTCGGGCAAGACGTTGCGTATTGTTTTCATGGGTGAACCCTTGTTAGAAGCACGTCGTGGGGTAATGGCGCGCCCTCATCGGCGCGCCTGCGGGTTTGCATTTATTGCTGGCTTTCGTCGACCGGGGTGCCGTCGTCGTATTGCGCCAGCCAGCTGACCATGGCATCGCGGTAGCGGGTAAAGCCCTTGTAATCCACCAGCTCCTGGTCGAGGTCGCGGATCACCCGGTGCATGCGCTTGGCCCATTGCGGGGCAAACTCGGCCAGTTGCGCGAGGCTGACCAGGTAGGTGCGCACCGGGAACAGCACGGCGTTGCTGCGCGGCAGGCGGTGCAGCGGCTGCAGTTCGACCCGCAGGTTGACCAGCTCGCCGGCGTTTTCTGGGGTGACGATGGTGCGATCAGGCGCCCAGTCCGGCAGGGTTTCGGCGGAGGTTTCCAGGCGCGGATTGACCGTGATCGACCAGTTGGTCCGGCGTACCGGGTGGCCTGGCCGCAGGCGCAGGAGGAACTTCAGCGCGCGCTGCAAGATGCCCATCTCGTGCAACTTGGGCACCGGGCCGTGGAACTCCATGAAGCTCATGCCCAGGTTGAAGCGCAGCGAGTAGTCGGCGCGCTGGGTGGCCATGCCGGCGCCCATCACCAAGGTGTCGTCACGTTCTTCGAGGAGGATGAACTCGCCCTGGGCCTGGCGGGTGATGTACTCCATCGGCTCCATCGGCAGGGTGCTGGCGTCGCCGAAGGTGAAGGTGTCGTCGATTTGCAGCGGGCGGTTGACCCAGTGCCACTGGCTGCCGTTCTTCTCCAGGCTGAAGTGCTCGGGGAAGTCCCGTGAATACGACTCCATCAACAGTTCGAGCAAGTCCCACTGGGCTTCCATCATGTGCGGCAGGGCGGCGTAGTGCACCCCTGGCTGGCTGTCGAGGGTCTGCGCGCGGTGATGGCATTCGGAGATGTAGTGCTCGTCGATATCGAACTGCGCGCGCAGGGCGCCGTTGCCAAACGGTACATGCGGCTCGACATTCATCGAGTACATGTACTGGTCTTCCGGGTAAGGGAAGGGCAGGCGCAGGATCGCTTCGCGGCTGTTGCTGTAGGTGTGGCCGGCGCCAACGTCGGCGTAGGTTTCGATAGGCTTGAATACGGTCATGTTGTTGTTTTCCTGTCTCAGAGGTCTACGACCAGGCGGCTGCAATTGGCGCGGGATACGCAAGGCATGAATTTGCGATTGCTCAGCTTGTCTTCATCGCTGAGCCAGTCGTCGCGATGGTCGAGCTCGCCATCGACATGCAAGACTTCGGTCTCGCAGTAGCCACAGGCGCCGCCGCGGCACAGGTAGGGCACCTTGTAGCCGGCCTGCTCGGCGGCTTCGAGCAGCGATTGCTCGGCCGGCACTTCGAGGGTGACGCCCTGGCGCGCCAGGGTGACGCTGAACGGCTGGCCGCTGGAGCCTTGCTCGACGAACCGCTCGTAGTGGATGTGGCTGTCGGTCCAGCCCAGGACGTGGGCGCTGTCGAGGGTGTCGTCGATCATGCTGTCCGGGCCACAGACGTAGACATGACTGCCCAGCGGGCGAGCGGCGAGGATGGTGCGGATATCCATGCGCGTGTCCTGGCCCTGCACATACAAGTGCACTCGATCGCCATAGCGCGCTTGCAGTTCATGGCCCAGGGCGGTGTGCTGCGGGCCGCGCACGGCCAGATGCAGCTCGAAGGTCGACTGCTTGAGCTGCAGCTCCTCGAGTTGCGAATACACCGGGGTGATGCCCACGCCGCCAGCGATGAACAGGTGCTGACGAGCGTGCTTGGCCAGGGGGAACAGGTTGGCCGGCTGCAGGATCTGCAGCAGCGCGCCTTCGCTGACGTGCTCATGCAGGTAGCGTGAACCGCCACGACCGTCGCTGACACGGCGTACGGCGATCTGGTAGGCGCTGGAGTCGTAGGGCGAGCTCATCAGCGAGTAGGCATTGCGGTGGGTCTTGTCGCCGTCTTCCATTACCACCACCACATGGCTGCCGCCGGAGAACGCTGGCAAGTGCTTGCCATCCGGGTCGACCAGGGTGAAGCGCTTGATCTCAGGGGTCAGTTGCTCGATGCGGGCAACCCGCACGCTGAGCGTGCCGTTATGGGTATTCATGTGTCGAGCTCCTCGGCTGCGGGCAGTTCGCCTGGGACTTCGCCATCGGCCTTGATGCCCTGGAAGGCGGCCAGGCGACGGGAATAGTGGTCACGCACCACCAGATCGAGCTGGCAGCCCGGGCAGCTGAAGACCCTTTGCGTTACGTTTTCGGTGTAGGTGTCGCAGTGCGCGCACCACACTCGGCGGACCAAGGTGCCGCTGTGTTCGCGTAGCACTTCGTCGCGGTTTAGGTCGACGGCGTTGGCCGCTTGCATGGCGGTGCCGATGAAGCTTTCCGAGCCGCTGAGATATAGCCGAGTGCCCATGCACGCCACGCCGAGCTGCGCACGCAGGGCGTCGAGCAGCGCCTGGTTGCTGGGGAACGCTTGCAGGTCGGCAACCTGCGCCGCTTGCAGCGCCTGCAAGTGGTCGTGGCCAGAGAACGACTCGCTGGAATAGAGCACGGTGCTGTGCTGGCGTTGGCCGGGGGTCATGTCTGCGATCAAGCGCAGCATGGCCACACCGCCGCTCCCCTGGCCCGCGATCAAATGGCGCAGGCCACCTGTCATGGGTTGCAGCCGGTCGTAGACCGGACGGCTCTTGATGCCGGTAATAAGCATGGTGACACACCTCGTAAGCCGTTACCCCGGTTGTGCCGGGAAGTAACAAAGACGGCTGGTTTCAGGCTCGAGCAGGGTGCATAGCAGAACCCATGCCATATTGCCTATGGTTTTATATGTTTTATGTCGAGGACGCGTTTGTAGCGTTTTCAATCAGGATTGTTTGGGTAATGGTGCTGCTCGGTGGTGCGCGCCGCCCCGATCAGGTGCGCCGCGCAAACCGGGGGTTAATGCTTGAACATGACGTGGCGCACGCAGGTGTAGTCTTCCAGGCCGTACATGGACATGTCCTTGCCATAGCCGGACTGCTTCATGCCGCCGTGGGGCATTTCGCTGACCAGCATGAAGTGCGTATTGACCCAGGTGCAGCCGTATTGCAGGCGCGCAGCGAGGCGGTTGGCGCGGCCGACGTCGCGGGTCCAGACCGAGGAGGCCAAGCCGTAGTCGGAGTCGTTGGCATAGGCCAGGGCCTGGGCTTCATCAGTGAACGGGGTGATGCTCAGCACTGGCCCGAACACCTCGCGCTGTACGATCTCATCGTCCTGGCGGGCATCGGCCAGCACGGTCGGCTCGAAGAAGAAACCCGGCCCAGGGCCGCGCTTGCCGCCGGTGATCACGCGGATGTGCGGCTGCGCCTTGGCGCGTTCGACAAAGCCTTCGACGCGTTCCAGGTGTTCACGGGTGATCAGCGGCCCCAATTCGGTCTCAGGATCGTCCTGCAGGCCCATGCGCAGGCTGCCAACCGCCTCGCCAAGCTTGCGGACGAACTGCTCGTAGACCCCTTGCTGCACATACAGGCGGCAGGCGGCGGTGCAGTCTTGGCCGGCGTTGTAGAAGCCAAAGGCGCGAATACCCTCGACGGCGGCGTCGATGTCGGCATCGTCGAAGATCAGGACCGGTGCCTTGCCGCCCAGTTCCATGTGCGTGCGTTTGACGCTGCTGGCAGTGCTGGAGATGATCCGCGAGCCGGTGGCCACCGAACCGGTCAGCGATACCAGGCGCACCTTGGGGTGGTTGACCAGTGGCTCACCAACGTTGGCGCCGCGACCAAAGAGGACATTGACGACGCCAGCGGGGAACAGCTCGGCCATGATCGCGGCCAGGGCCAGGGCGGTCAGCGGGGTCTGCTCGGATGGTTTGAGGACCACGCAATTGCCAGCCGCCAGGGCAGGGGCGAGCTTCCAGGCGACCATCATCAGTGGGTAGTTCCACGGTGCGATCGAGGCGACCACGCCGAGCGGGTCGCGGCGGATCATCGAGGTGTGCCCCGGCAGGTACTCGCCACCTGCAGAGCCCGACAGACAGCGGCTGGCCCCAGCGAAGAAGCGGAATACGTCGGCAATCGCCGGAATCTCGTCATTGAGCGCAGCCTGATAGGGCTTGCCGCAATTCTGCGACTCCAGACGGGCCAGGTACTCAGCTTCAGCTTCGATGCGATCGGCGAGTTTGAGCAGCAGCTGCGCGCGTTCCTTGGGCGGGGTCTGCGACCAACTGTCGAAGGCCTGGTCGGCAGCTTGCACGGCGGCATCGACCTGGGCCGTGCAGGCTTCTGGGATGTGCACCAGCACTTCGCCCAGGGACGGGTT
Source organism: Pseudomonas sp. xss_2 (assembly GCF_043104195.1). Classification (NCBI taxonomy): domain Bacteria; kingdom Pseudomonadati; phylum Pseudomonadota; class Gammaproteobacteria; order Pseudomonadales; family Pseudomonadaceae; genus Pseudomonas; species Pseudomonas sp. xss_2. Next base: position 232,536 of record NZ_JBICKL010000077.1, on the reverse strand, counting down.
GTATACGGCGTAGGGCTCGCCTTGGCCCTCGACCAACTGGCCGTTGATCAGGAGTTTGGTTTGCATGGCGTATTCCTTGGTCGGTCTTATTGGTGGAAGTCGCTTGACGCAGGTCGCGCAGAACCCTGTTGCGGCCCGCTGAATCTCTAAACATATGAAACCATATCTTAATGTTTGAAGTTTGCCAATATCTTCGAAAAGCTCCTTTTGCCCGGTAGAATGAGAAATTCATCGGTATCGGACGGGCGGCCGTTCGCTATAAGATGCGAAACTGAACCTTTTCGCCGAGGCCCCCGCCACGCCTTGCAATGCTTGTTAGGGAGAGGCAATGACTGCCCTGAATACTGCTCGAAATACCGCGTTCATCCGGCTGCGCCAGGAAGGGCGTACCGATGAGGTGGCGCGGCGGCTGGTCGAAGCCATCGAGCTCGGACTGTTCGCCGAGGGTCAGCAACTGCCCAGCGAGTCGGAGCTGGCCCTGCAGCTGGGGGTTGCCACAGTGACCCTGCGCGAGGCTTTGGTGGTGCTGCGTCAGCGCGGCCTGATCGAGACCCGTCGTGGTCGCAATGGCGGCAGTTTCGTCTGCACCCCGGTCGAGTTGCCCGAGGCGTTGCTGATGCAGCGCCTGCGCGAGATGAGCGGCCCCGATCTGCGCGACCTGGGCGATGAGCAAACTGCTATTTCGGGCACTGCGGCGCGCCTGGCAGCCAAGCGCAGCTCACCCGAGCAGCAAGCGCGCATCGCCCAGCATATCGAAACCCTCAGGCAGGCAGGATCGCGCCTGGCCCGCCACCGCGCCGACGCGCGCTTTCATATCGAAGTGGCTGCTGCCGCGCAATCGTTGCGTTTGACCCACGCCGAGATGCGCTTGCAATCGGAAGTCGGAGAGTTGCTGTGGATGGAAGCCGCCGGTGGCGGCGATGTGAGCGTGGTCGAACACGAGCACCAGGCGATTCTGCAGGCGCTGGTCGCAGGTGACGCGGTGTTGGCTGGAGCGTTGGCCGAGGCCCATGTCAGCCGCGGTATCAAGCGCTTGATCAGCTTGCGCCTGGAGCTGCTGGCCCAGGCCGAGGAGCACTGACGCCCCTTACCGCTGTGCCATCGCCCTACAACAAGAAAGCCGAAACCTGCGTGAGGTAATGCCATGTTTGCCCTGAGCGATAACGACCCCTTGTCGGCCTGTGCCCAGCAGCTCGACACCACCCTGGGGACCATTTTCAGCCAGGTTCGCCTGTTGGTCGAAGAAACCCGAGCGCTGTGGCAGCGGGTCCTGGCCGAAGGGCGCCAGCCGCTCGCCAAAGACCTGGCCACCTTGCGTCCAGCCATCGACCAGCAATTGCTGGCCACCGGCGCCTTTGGCTGTGGCGGCGGGGTGATTGTCGAGCCCCATTGCCTGGCCGACCGCGAGATGCACCTGGAATGGTGGTACTTGGCTGATGGCGGCAAGACCCTGCCTCTGCGGCCGAACTTCGACCGTCGCCGGGAGAACTTCTACGACTACACCGCAATGCCCTGGTACCGCCGCCCGCGCGATACCGGCAAAAGCGTGGTGGAAGGTCCGTACGTGGATCTGTACGGTACCAACATGTATGTGCTGACCTTCACCATGCCGATCGTGGTAGAGGGGCGCTTCATTGGCGTCGCCGGGCTGGATTTGTCGTTGCACAACCTTGAGCGCTTGCTGGTACGCAGCCTGATGCGCCTGGACCACGAAGCGGTGCTGATTTCCGCCGATGGCCGGGTGATCGCCTCCAATACCGCCAACTGGATGGTCGGTGATCTGGCTCAGGCCTTGTTGAACACGGTACCGCAGAATGGCGTGCGGTTGGCGTTGGCTGAGTCGCAAGCGGGCTGGTCGCTGGTACGCTTGCCGGCGCTGCGCAAAGCGCCTTGACCTGCGAGCCCAGCCGCCCAGCACTCAGCCGTTGTTACGCTGCTCCAGGCGCTGGGCAAACTGGCCAATCACCTGCACCACTTGCTGGGCGCCTTGATGGATGTCGCCAATCACCGCGCCTGCCTGGTTCGCCAAGGCAACGCCTTGCTCGGTTTTCAGGGTGCTGGAGTGCATGCTGGCAACCGCCTGTTGCGCCAGTTGGCGGTTTTTCCCGACCACCTCACTAATAGCAACGGTTGCCTTGCTGGTGCGTTGGGCCAGGTTGCGCACTTCGTCAGCGACCACGGCAAAACCCCGCCCTTGCTCGCCCGCACGGGCGGCTTCGATGGCAGCGTTAAGGGCCAGCAGGTTGGTCTGCTCGGCGATACTGCCAATCGCATCGACAATGCTGCCGATCTGCTCGGATTGCGCGCTCAGGGCGTTGACCCCGCTGGCCATCTGCTCAAGCTCGTCGGCAATGCTCTGCACCACGGTCACGGTCTGTTGGATCACCGCAGCACCGCGCTGGGTATGTTCATCGGTCGCTCGAGAGGTCTCGAACGCCAGCAGTGCCGCTTGTGATTCGGCCTGGCGCTGCACGACATCGGGGGTAACGTTGGTGGCGAACTTGACCACCCCATAGAGCTTGCCTTGGCTGTCGTAGAGCGGGTTGTAGCTGGCCTGTAACCAGATGCTGACGCCGCGGCTGTCGACACGCTGGAACAGCCCTGTTTTGTATACGCCGCGGTTGAGCTCAGACCAGAACGCTTGATAGCCGTCACTGTGGCTTTCACTGGGCAAGCAGAACATCTGATGATGCTTGCCGCGCACCTGCTCCAGGCGATAGCCCATCACCTTGAGGAAATTTGCGTTGGCGTTGATCACCACGCCATCCAGGTCAAACTCGATAACCGCCATCGAACGATCGATTGCGGTGTTGTAGCTGGATTGCTTGTGCGCCCGCAGCTTATAGCCGTCGATCTCCCGTTCAAAGGTCACCACCGATTCCCGCAGGGCGGCCAACTCACCTTCCAGGGCGGTCTGGTGAGCCTGGGACTTTTGCAACAGTTGCTGGTGGATGCGGGTGCGCATGAACATCTGAGAGGCTCCGAGGGACGATGCTGCGCAGCGGTAATCATCCGAGGAGGAGGGCGGCAGCAGTGGCGCTATTAAGCCATCATGCGCGGAATAATTGTACAAATATCTATCCTTGTACAACTTTTCGCGCTACTGCCAGTCGATCAACCGCTGATTGGGGGGCGGGCCTGTACGGTCTCGGCAACTGCTTCAGCACGGTCGGCGCGTAGGATCGACGCCCTGCGCTGCTCATATTGTTCCAACGTCAGGCCCTGACGGGCGAGGGCTTCGAGCTGCAACTGGCGAGTTTCTTCGGCGCTGTAGGGGCGCAGTTCGGGATGATTGGCACAGCCGCTTAGCACACTAAGGCCAATGGCGATCAAGGTAGCGAAGAGCAGGCGGGCTGTGATGGTCATTGAAGGAGGCTCCTTATTTTGCGCGGGATTGGTGAGTGGCGAGTCAATGACGCAAGGTTAAGGAGGGGGTGTATTTAGTTGAAATTGCTTTGGTCGATAGTGGGTATTGGTTTTGCCTAAGGGTAGATTCGGCGCCGCTTGCGCGGCGCCACGCTAGCGGGAGGCAGAAGCCGTTCGATTATCGAGCACACATCGCCTGTTAGCGCTAAACCTTCCGCGATCAATGCCGAACGTAATGGGTAGTACATTTTGCTGCCACTCGGATGCGTCGCCATGTCACTACGCCACTTCAACATCGCCACTCGCTCTTACTTGAGCTTCAGCCTGATCGCCGCCCTGGTGGTGGTGCTCGGGCTGTTTTCCATCGACAAGATCTCCAGCATGCGCGAAGCGGTGGTGTACACCGAGCAGGTGACCAACGTCGGCACTCGCTACCTGGGCGAGGTGCGCAGCCACATGCTTGGCCTGCGGGTCATCACCCTGCGTATGGCCATCGCCCGCGATCCTGCCCAGCTGGCGCCAACCGTGGCGCGCCTGGAAGTGCTCAAGGGGCTGCTCGACAAAGGCGTACAAGGTTACGGCGCAGTGTTGCCGGCAGCGGGCAAACCGGCATTTGCCGAAATGCAGCAACTGATCGACCAGTACCGGGTGCTGCTCGACCAGTACAAGGACTTGTCCGATGGCAACCAGTTGGCGTCGATGCAGACCATGCTCAGCGGCGCCATGCAGGACATCTCCAACCGCATCGGTGAGCTGTACGACAGCCTGGTCAGGTTCAGCAGCGAAGCCGCCGAGCAGCACACCGCTCAGGCCCGCGCCGATTACCAGCGGGCGCTGTACCTGACCTTCAGCGTCATTGGCTTGGTGCTGGTGCTGACCATTGCCCTGGCCTGGCTGCTGACCCGCAGTATCGTCAGCCCACTGCGAGAAGCCATCCGCGTCGCGCAGAATATCGCCGATGGTGATCTCTCACATGCCGTACAGGCCACTGGCCGTGACGAGGCGACCCAGCTGATGCATGCCCTGGCGGCGATGCAGGCTAGTCTCAAGGATGCCCTGCGGCTGATCGGCGATTCCTCGCATCAGCTGGCGGCAGCCAGTGAACAGATGTCGGCGATTACCCAGCAGACCTCCGGCGACCTCAATCGACAGAGCGACGAGATCCAGCAAGCCGCCACCGCTGTGACCGAAATGAGCGTTGCGGTGGAAGAAGTGGCGCGCAACACGGTGAGCACCTCTGAGATCTCCCGCCAGTCGGAGGACGCTGCACGGCGCGGGCGTGAACGGGTGGGCGAGGCAATCAATTCGATCAGCAAGATGAGCCACGATGTGCATGAGGCATCGCGGCAGATCGAGGCCCTGGCATTGTTATCGCAGCAGGTAGGCAAGGTGCTCGATGTGATTGGCGCGATTGCCGGGCAGACCAACCTGCTGGCGCTCAATGCGGCAATCGAGGCGGCGCGGGCGGGTGAAGCCGGACGGGGCTTTGCCGTAGTGGCCGATGAGGTCAGGGCGCTGGCGGCACGGACCCAGAGCTCGACGTTGGAGATCGAGGAGATGGTCAATGCCATACGCGAGGGCACGGCACGGGTCGTCGAGTCGATGCACAGCAACAGCCAGCAGGTCGGTCATACCCTGCAGGTGGCTGAGCTTGCCGGGCAAGCGCTGGATGAAATCACCAACGGCGCAACCACCATCCACGAGCGCAACCTGGTGGTGGCCAGCGCCACTGAAGAGCAGGCTCAAGTTGCCCGCGAGGTGGACCGCAACCTGCTCAACATCCGCGACCTGGCGGTGCAGACCTCCGAGGGCGCGGATCAGATCAGTGCGGCAAGCCAGGAATTGGCCAGCCTGTCGATCGGCCTTAACAGCATGATGAAGCGTTTCCGCCTCTGAGCTGCGCTCAAGCGTGGCAACTAGGCAAGAAACTCAGACTCCGCAGGGCAAGCGGCCTGCTTGTCCTGCTGGATGCTGGTGTACACCGCGAGACTGCACACCCCGACCAGCCCAACACTGGCCAGCAGGATATCGCCCAGCAGCATACCGACCAGCAGCAGCAATACGGTGATGCGAAAGAGGGTGGTCATGACTGCCTCCGATGCAGATGCGATGGTCTCCAGAGCCTCACCATAACGTCCTGCCCGCCAGAGTGCAGCCCGCTTGAGCGGAGCTGGCACTCCTTCCCTCTGATTTGGCAGATCGAGCGTCGCCGGCGCAGCCTCAGGGTGTGTAGGAGCGGGCTTGCCCCACGATGAGGCCAGACCCGCCACCCCCAACGCCGTAGCAATTAGCTCCCGGCATAGCCGACCGATTTCCCCGCCAACCGGCCACGCATCACGAAATACGCCGCCACCACAATCAACGACGTCACCGTGGTGAACCAGAACTGGAACCGCGACGCCGGATCGAATGCCTGAGTAACGATCACCGCCAACAGGGCGAACAGCGCAACGATGTTGGCGTACGGGAAGAACCACGCGCGGAACGCGCTCGGGTCCACCGGCTCATGCCGGGTTTTCCAGCGCATGGCCAAGTGGGCAATGATGATGAAGATCCACACGATCATCACGAACGTGCCGCTGCTTTTGGCCAGGGTCATGAACAGGTCACCACCGCTGACGAAGTGCACGGTCAGAATCAACAAGCAGATACTCAAGCTGAGCAACAACGCGTTCAGCGGCACCCCTTTGGAGGTAGTGCGCGAGAACAACTTCGGCGCATGGCCACGCTGGCTCAGCGAGAACAGCATGCGCGAGTTGGAGAACATGAACGAGTTCATCACCGACATGAACGAGATGAACAACACGATCTTCATCGCCACCGCGGCACCGCTGAAGCCAGCCAGGGTGAACAACGAGACATACGGTGAGGCCAGGTTGGCGGTGTCGGTCCAAGGCAGGCACAGGATCAGGATCGACACGGAGCCCACATAGAAAAGCATCACCCGCAGGATCACGCTCTTGATCGCGCGAATGACGTTCTTGCGTGGATTTTCCGATTCACCGGCCGCCACGGCGGCGATTTCACTGCCGCCCAGCGAGAAGATCACCACCACCACACCTGCCATGACTGGCGACAGGCCATTGGGCATGAAGCCGTCGTGAGCAGTCAGGTTGACCCAGCCAGGGGAGGGGATGTCGCTGTGCAGGCCAAGCAGGATCGAGATGCCCAGCGCCATGAAGATGACAATCGTGGCCACCTTCATTGCCGCCAGCCAGTACTCCACTTCGGCGAAGGATCTGACCGAGTAGGCGTTACTCGCCATCAGTGTCACGAGCATGATGAAAGCGCCTGCCCAGATCGGTAGCCCAGGCAGGAAATCATTCAGGATTGCGCCTAGTAGCACTGCTTCCAAGGTGATGGTCAACATCGACTTGAACCAGTACAACCAGCCGACAGCAAAGCCTGCCCATTCACCGAGGTAGGTGTTGGCGTAGGTGGAGAACGAGCCGGCATCTGGGTTGCGACAGGCCATCTCGCCCAGCATGAACATCACCAAGGTGACCACTATGCCGCCGATGAAGTACGACAGAATCGCGGCAGGCCCGGCCGAGGCAATCAGTTTGCCCGAGCCCATGAACAGCCCCGCGCCGATCACCCCGCCCAGCGCGATCATGGTGATATGCCGTTGTTTGAGGCTTTGCTTCAGACTGTTGGAATGCATTTCCTTGTCCTCTCTTATTATTCGGGAGGAGTCGGCGACATTTGCGCAGCGCACCAATCGGTGTCGCCCGCAAAGACTGTCGCCCCCCAACGCAAGCATCGTCGTGCGCCTGCGTCCACGCCCTGTAGCCTTTCTTTAGGCAATGGCTATCAGGCTGGCCACCTTGGACAAGGCCGGCGCGTAGCTCAAGCGAATTCTGCGCACAACATCCTGCGAATTTTTCTTGAGGGCGGTGCTTGCAAAGCGGCGGCGACAGTCGATCCAGCTAGGGGAACTTGATCGGGTAGTTCGATCAGGCAATTGCCATTGCCATCGTATTGACGGCTGCCTGCCAGGCTTGTCGGCGCTATTCTTAAACCTCGAACCATCGAGGTATCTATCATGAACAGGTTGCTGCTAGGGCTAGCATTAACGCTGGTTGCTGGCTGTCAGACGCCGATGCCCGTCGCCAATCCGCAGATGGCCTGGGTCGATTTCTCGACGCCATTTCCCAACGACAGAGTGCTGATGGCCGAACGCTTGGATAAACAGCGCCTGCGCGATGGGCGGTTTTTTCAAGTGACCCCGGGTCGTCATGAACTGGTGGTCAGGTTCGATTACGAAGTCAACGGTGGCGCAGGCATCAGCCTGATGGGTGGCACCACGGTTCGCCAATGCTACCTGACCGTCAACTACCCGCATTTCCAGGCGGGCCAACGCTATGTTCTTGAGGCGCGCTCGATGGCACTGACGCCGGAAGCGCGGTTGTACGATGCCAAGGGCGAGGTGGTTGCAGAGGTTAGCGAGTTTTATTGCTTGATGTGATGCCTGCCGGCAGAGCGCTGGCAAACCAGGTCTTTGCCAAGCGCTGCAGTTCACCGTTAGCTTGCTCAGCCACCTTTCATGCGCCGTGCCATCAGAAATATCCCAAGGCCTATCAACGCGGTAACAGCACCGATGTAGCCAGTACTTGTCCACCCTGAACCGGCCGTGATCGCCATACCGCCAAGCCAGGGGCCGAGTGCATTGGCCAGGTTGAAGGCAGCGTGGTTGGACGCAGCAGCCAGGCTTGGAGCCTCGTGTGCAATGTCCATCAGGCGAATCTGCAACGGCGCGGCCAATGCGATCATCGTACCGACCAGCCCAATCCCGAAAAGGATCGACCAAAGCGAGTTAGCTGCGACGGTAAAGAACAGCAGCACGGCGATCGACCACACCAAGACGTATCCCACCGCGCGAAACTGGAATCGGTCGAATAGCTTGCCACCTGCGATGTTGCCGATGATGCCGCCGATCCCGAATGCTGCCAGGCCGAATGGAATCCACTCGGGAGAAACTTTGGTCACCTCGAGCATCGTTGGCGCCAAGTAGCTGAAAACGGTGAACATGCCCGCAAAGCCAATGGACGCTATCGCAAGTGCCATCCAGACTTGCGGAAGACGAAACGCCTGAAGCTCCTTGCGCGGATCACTCCGGACTTCATCCTGAGGCTGAGGTACCAAGCGCCAGATCAGGGCAACGGTGCAAACGGCGATGGCCCCAACCAGCACGAATGCCGAGCGCCAGCCGAAGGATTGACCAAGGAACGTGGCGACTGGATTGCCTAGGAGCATGGCGAGGGTCAGCCCCATCATTACCCTGGCGACGGCGCCAGCGCGTTGGTTGGTCGGCACTATGCTTGAGGCCACCACCGCGGCGATACCGAAGTACGCGCCATGAGGCAGGCCACTGATGAAACGGAACGTGACCAGCCCACCGAAGGATGGCGCAAAGGCTGTGGCAAGGTTGCCGATAGCGTAGAGCGCCATTAGCAGGAGCAGCATGTGTTTGCGCAGAAGTTTGGCGCCCAGTATCGCGAGCACAGGTGCCCCAACCATTACGCCCAGAGCATAGGCACTGATCGCATGACCAACTTGAGGCTCACTCAGCTGCAAGTTCCGGGCAATTTCGGGCATCAGGCCCATGATGGCAAACTCGCCGGTGCCGATTGCAAAGCTCCCCAGAGCCATTGCCGCTTCCATCTTGGCAGCAGTGCTTCTGGCGGGCAGGGCAGGTGGCACTTGATGAACAGACATCTAAATCCTTAGCGAAACACGCTGAAGCGTTAAAGCTGCAGATGGTAGACAATACGCCATAGTCGCGTCGAGGGTAGTCGTCGCTGATTCTTTGAAGGCAGTATGCTTTTGCTGTGCATCAGCGTAGATAGAATGGCGACGGTGGCATCGAGGTTGACAATGTTATCCATGGGCTAATGGCCCAAGGCTTCGACAAGAGGACGTTATGGAGCGCCAACCCCCTGGCCCTATGCATGACATGGATGTTCCGGCATCACACAATCAAGGCCATGCCTTTGCAACGGATGCATCAGAGCGTTTGCAGTTGGCACTCGATGCTGGCGCGATTGTCGGTACCTGGGTGTGGGATATCCCGGCTAACCGTGTGACCGCTGACGAGCGCTTTTCCAGATCCTTTGGACTGCCTGCGCACAAGTGCATGGCCGGCATTCCTATCGAGGAGGCGTTTTCGTCTATTCATCCAAACGACCGTGATCGCGTCACGACCGACATCCAGGAAGCCATGCGTCGCGGCGGTGCCTACCGGTGTGAATACCGCGTTCGACAGCACGACGGTAACTACCGTTGGATCGAAGCCAATGGCCGGGCGGAGCTCGATGAACAGGGCAGGGCGATCAGGTTTCCCGGGGTTCTCATGGATATTGAATCCCGTCGCTCAGCTGAGGCTGAGCGTGACAGGATGTCGGCATTGCTGCGCACATTCACTGCCGCCGTGCCCGGTGTTGTCTACGCCAAGGATCTGGAGGGCAGGCTACTTGTAGCGAACCATGGCGCCACGCAACTGATCGGCAAACCGCCAGAGTTTTACCTGGGCAAAACCGATCTGGAGTTTCTTGAGGACAAAGCCCAGGCACGTCAGGTCATGGAAACCGATCAGCGCGTGATGCAGGGTGGCAAAGCGGTGCAGATCGAAGAACGGGTCGATATGCCGGACGGTACAGCGACCTACTGGTTATCAATGAAAGCGCCACTTTGCGACGATGCGGGGGAGGTCATTGGGCTGATCGGCTCGTCCATTGACGTGACTGCGCGCAAGAATGCCGAGTCGCAGCTTGTAGAACTCAATCGCACCTTGGAAGCACGGATCGAGGAGGCTGTGGCCGAGCGGGAAGCGATTCAAGCGGCGCTTCGACAATCTCAAAAGATGGAAGCGGTTGGCCAGCTGACAGGAGGGATCGCTCACGATTTCAACAATCTATTGGCGGGGATCACAGGTAGCCTGGATCTGGTCAAGCGCCGTTTGAAGCAGCGGCGCATTGCCGATGTTGAACGTTATCTTGGGGTGGCCCAAGGCGCCGCCCAGAGAGCGGCATCGCTGACGCATCGGCTCCTGGCATTCTCTCGTCGCCAAACGCTGATGCCTCTTCATATCGACGTGAACAGCCTGATCAGCGATATGCAAGAGCTGATCAGCCGCACAGTAGGGCCCTCGATCAAATTGAAGGTGGAACTGAGCGCGAAATCGAGTATTTGCCTGGTCGACCCGGCACAAGTAGAGAACTCGCTGTTGAACCTGTGTATCAACGCCCGCGACGCATTAGCCAGCAGCGGCTGCATTGCCATTACCACGTTCAACCAAGAGTTGGTACTAGGGCCAGAATTGGATCCTGAACTGCCTCCCGGAAATTATTTGACGATTTGTGTCGCTGACGACGGAATTGGCATGAGCGCCCAGACGCTTTCCCGCGCATTCGAGCCGTTCTTCACCACCAAACCAGTCGGGGCCGGTACTGGTCTTGGCTTATCGATGATCTATGGCTTTGCCAAACAATCAGGAGGCCAGGTCAGGATCGAGTCAGTTGAGGATCACGGCACCCGTGTTTATCTTCAGTTGCCTAGCCAAACGGCCCGAATCACGGCGCCGGAGCGTATGGAGCCACTGGATGAGACGACATTATCTGCATCAGGTGAGACAGTGTTGGTCGTCGATGACGAGCCATCAGTGCGCATGTTTGTGAGCGAAATGCTAGATAACTGTGGGTACCGGGTTGTCGAAGCCGCCGACAGCCTCGCTGGCCTTCAGTTACTTTGTTCAGACACTCAAATCGACTTGCTCGTGACGGACATAGGCCTGCCGGGTGGTATCGACGGTAGACAAATGGCAGATGAGGGGCGTAGAGCCAGGCCTGGATTGCCAATTTTGTTCATGACGGGCTATGCGCAGCCAAATGTGCTCGACAGCGTCCAGCTTGAACCTTGCACTGCGGTGCTGACCAAGCCTTTTTCACTTGAGGCGCTAATGCTGAATATCAGGGCATTGCTCAGGAAAAACGACTGCTAGATCGTGAGGATGTTGAGCGCCTGTGGGCGCGGGAGCGCCTGTGGGCGCGGGAGCGCCCGCGAAGTGGCCGGTCCAGTTAATCGGTCACGTGTCGAGACAGGCAACGGCGCTGCAGCGAGTGGGCTGCGTGAGGATATTACTAGATTTAACATAATATACATTATGCGTAGTTTAATATGAAGGTGCGGCCCTGGTTCCCACCAGATCCAGAGCTACACCACAGCGATTTACTGCTTTTGATTCAGCGCCTCACTCACTGCGTTCACGAACAACGCCTGTTCGTCATACAACGAGCTTGGTGTCTCGGCATTCTTCCAGGTCGACCATTGCACCATCACCAGATGCTCAGCTGGATTGATCGCGATCGTCTGCCCGTAGATGCCCAGCGCCCAGAATGTTTGCTCGCTGGTGGCGGTCTTCTTCGGTTCGGCATCTGCATCCGGCGCCGGCGCGTTGTACCACCATTGGTAGCCGTATTGACCATTAGGTGCGGCTTTGGTTACCGAGCCTTTGGCTGTAGTCCAGTGCGTCGAGCGTGCAAGCCAATCGTTGGGTAGCAACTTTTCGCCGTTCGGCAATTGGCCGCCGCTGAGCACGAACTGGCCGAAGCGTCCCCAGTCACGCAGCGTGGCATTGAAGCCGTGTCCGCCCATGTCGACTTTACCCGGTACCAGTGCGTGCCAGACGCCATCTTGCTGCATGCCATAGCGGCTCCAGATCTGGCTTTCCAGGTACTTGGCGATGGTCTGGCCAGTGGCGTTCTCCAGCACGCGGCCGACCAGCAAGGCGCCGCCGGTGTTGTATGACCAGACTTCGCCAGGCTTCACCCCGGGCTTGCGCTTGACCGATTTGACCAGGTTGAGCACGCAATCGTAAGGGTCTGGCTTGGCCTCGCATTGGGTCATGTGGGAGAAATCAGAGTCTGGCGATGCGTAATTCTCATCCCAGACCACGCCTGAGGTATGTTGCATCAGCTGATGCAGGGTTACGTCCTGCCACTCGGTGCCTTTGAGTTCGGGGATATACGCGGTGATCTTGTCGTCTACCGACTTGATCTTGCCGTCTTTTATAGCTACCCCCACCAGCACGCTGACTACCGACTTGGCAACTGAGCGTGAAGTCCACAGGGTCTGGGCAGTGTTGCCTTTGCCGTAGTATTCGTAGGCAATTTTGCCGTCTTTGAGCACCAACAGCCCGGTTACGCTCTGGTTTTCCAGGTAGTCGGCAAGCCCCTGGTGCTTGCCCTCCAGGCTGTATTGGACGTTGCTGAGCAGATGATCCGCTGCTGGTAACGGACTTGGCGTGGCGCCCTGGGTAGAAAATACATCCCCTTCGTACAGGCGGTAGGTATTACGGAACCCCACTACTCGGGTGTCTTGATCCCAGGTCAGCATGTTCTTGGCTTCCGGCAGCACTTTGTCGAACGGCTGCGGGCATGTGTGCAGATTGGGTACGCCGCACGGGCCCTTGCTATCGGCAGCCTGGGCGGTGCTGGCTGCCAGGGCTAGCGCAAGGATGGAAAATACAGTGGACGGCTTGATTGTTATTGGTGTTGCCCGCATGGGGTTTTCCTCAAGTTTTGCTGTGCGTGGGACACTTCACGGGGCTAGCCCGCGCCCACCGTGAGTCTCAGCAACTTGAACGGCGCGGAAAAGAACAATAAATTGACTGCCACTAATACAAAAACTAATACCCCGAGGCGCGCATGGCCATCGACCGGCTTCCCCCACTCAATGCCATCCGTGCTTTCGAGGCTGCGGCGCGGCTTGGCAGTTACGTGGCGGCGTCACAGGCTTTGCATGTGACTCAGCCTGCGATCGGTCGCCATGTGAAGAATCTGGAAGACTGGCTGGGTGTGCGTCTGCTTGAGCGCAGCCCGCGCGGCGTCACCCTGACGTTGCTAGGTGCGCACTATTACCAAGCGGTATCGCAGGCACTGCAGATCCTTGCCGACGCCAGTGCCCGCCTGGCCGGGCAAGACAACCAGCGTTGGCTGCGCATCCTGTGCGTACCGGCCTTCGCTTCACGCTGGTTGACCCCGCGGATCGACAGTCTGCGCAAGCTGCGACCTGACCTGAAGATCGCCATCGAGCCCAATGCCTCGTTTACTGCAGTGGATGCCAGGCAAGCTGACCTGGGTATTGCCTATGGCTTGCCTGGCGAGCTATCGGGCGTGCGTGAGGTCTTGATTCGCCCGGCAGTGTTTGCCGTCTGCTCGCCCAGCTTTCTTGCGCAGTTGCCAGGGCCGCTGACGATTGCCGATTTGCCCCCAAACAAGCTGATTCACGTCGATGACGGCACATGGTGGAACAGCTGGTTCGCCGCCAATGGCCTGCGTGTGCGGGTCAAGTCCGATGCTTCGCACATGAGCAATGACATTGTGCTCAACCTCGCAGAACGGGGCCATGGCATCGCGCTGGCAACCGAGGTACTGGTTCAGCGCGAGCTTGAGCAAGGTACGCTGATACGCTGCCTGGATCAGGCAGCGCCGCTGGAAAGTTATCAGGTTCTCACGCCGTCCCAGGCACCAAACGAGGATGCGCTGTGGTTCATCAATTGGCTTAAATCCAGCCTGCGCGAGGCATTTCCCCAGGCCAGAGTTGAATCCGTGGGCGTTCTCCCATAAGGTACTGCCCTGCCCTATATTATAATTTTCAGTGATAACTCAACTAAATATTCATTTAGTTGAGTTATATAATATTCAAAAGCACCCCATCCCTACTGAAACGCTCTCTACAAGGACGTCCATGAAGCTTCAATCGCTGTGCTGGCCTTTTTGGGCGCTCAGTACGCTAGCCTGCGCCGCAGTGCCCGATGACGGTCTGGTCTTCTCCCACAAGGACTGGGACCTCGCCTGCAACAAGTCTGGCCAGTGCATCGCGATGGGTTACTCCCCGGGCGATGGCATCGATGGCATCAGCCTGGGCCTGCAACGCGAGGCTGGCCCCAACACCGCTGTCACTGGCACGTTGATGTTCGCCAACCTCGGTGGCGAGCCCCCTGTCCCGCCGGTACAACTGGTGATCGACGAGGTGGTCGTGGGTACCCTGCGCGATGATGCTTCGGATTTTCATATCGAGCACGACCAGGTCTTGGCCCTGCTCGCTGCGCTGCCTGGCAGCACGCAGATCAAGGTGGTCGACTCCCGTGGGGCTGTGCGCACCCTCTCGGATGCCGGCGCTGCGGCAGTGCTGCTGAAAATGGATGAAGTTCAGGAACGGCTCGGCACGCCAGGCGCGCTGGTCAGCCGCGGCGCTGAGGATGAGCAGCTGGTACCAGGGCCAAGGCGCGCAGCGCCGCCTATCGAGCGCCCGCCCTTGGTTGACAATCGCCCTGAAGACCAGGCCTTAGCGCAACTCCCGGTCTTGCGCCAAGCCCTGCGCCAGACCTTGACCGGCCCTCGCCAGTGCCCCGATCTACAAGACTCCAGCCGTGCGCTGCCACTGACCGTGGAGCGGCTCGATGAGCAGCGTGTGCTGGTCGCCACGCAATGCCGGGCCAACAGCTTCAACACGGCCAACGGTTACTGGGTGGTCCAGGATCAGCCGCCCTACGCTGCGCAATTGGTCACCACTGAAGCCACACAATTCGAACGGCGCATGGCCCAGATCAGTTCCTGGCAAAAGAAGCGCGCCCTGGATGACTGCTCCACGCTGTCGTTCTGGGTTTGGAACGGTGCGCAGTTCGAGCTGTGGTACCGCAACGGTTACAACCGCTGCCGAGGCTTCAGATACGGCGCTTGGGGGATGCCGACCTACGTACGCTGAGCTTCAGGCCAAGCCGCCGAAACGCTTGTAGAAGCTCTCGTTGACATCCGGCAACGGCCCGTCGGCGGTCTCCAGGGCGCTGTTCAGCCACTCCTCGGCCTTGGCGCACACCAGTCGATACAGGTTGCGGCACAGCTGGCGGGCAGCCCTACCCTCCCAATCGCCCGGCAGCAACTCATCTGGCAGTTGTGGGTCACGCAGCAGTAGCCGGCGATATTCATGGATCAGCAGTGTGCGCGCCAGGAAGCAGTCCTGGGCGTCAAGCGCTTGCTGTTCCTTGAGGGCTTGCCACAGCGGCCGGAACAGGCGGATGAACTCGCTGTAATGCTCGCCCAGCTCCTCGATCCGCCAGCTTTCGCGAACCTGGGCGCGCATGGCTTTAGAGGCCAGCACTTCCTGGGTGTGGGTTTCAAAGACGATGCTGTCGTCGGTGGCGTCCAGCTCACGCAAGGTTGCGGCAAGATCACTGCGGTCGGCGCGTGGGCAGCCCAGCACGTTCGGCGCGATCGCACCATAACCTTGCCACTCCAGCTCTTCGCGAACGGCCTTGCGCTTGCTGGCTTCCAGCTGCGACAGCAAGACCAGTGTCCAGGCGCCATCCCAGGCCGGCAGGCTTGGGCTGTAGACCCGCTTGAAGGCCTTTTCGAAACGCCGCCGGCCAGTGCCGGTGAGGCTGTAGTAGCTGCGTCGGCCGACCTTTTCGGCGGTCAACCACCCTTCTTTGCTCAAGCGGAAGATCGAGGTGCGGATCAACCGTTCATTGATGCCGATTGGCTCGAGCAGATTGATCAGGCTGCCCAGCCACACCGTGCCGCCATGCGGCTCGATGGCGTCGCCATACAGGGTGATGATCAGCGAACTGGCGCGGATTGGCGTCTGTTCCTGGAAACGGGTGATCAGCGTATTAAGGGGGGCAAGGCTGCTCATGGGAGAACTGGAAGCGGATGGAACCCCGACTATACCTGCACGCCGCCCTGCCTGGCCATTACGTGGCAACGCTTGGTTCATGCACCCTGCTCCGCTTTTGGCCGCAAGCCCGAGTCACCCATGCGCGGTCGCAGCGCTTCGACTTCGGTCAGCGGCGGGCACTCGACCAGCGCGGCCATGCAGCGCTTGGCCAGCAGCTGATATTCGGCGGTACCCCGTTGCTTCCAGGCGATTTCCTGGTCGCTGAGCGTGCGTTTGGCCTGGGCCGGTGAGCCGACCACCAGGCTTTGCTCAGGGCATTGGAAACCTGCCTTGACGAACGCCGTGGCGGCGACGATGCAGCGTGGCGCGATGAAGGCGCTGTCCATCACCACGGCGTTCATGCCCACCAGGGCGTCCTCACCTACCCGGCAACCGTGCAGCACCGCGCCGTGGCCGACATGCCCGTTGCGCTCTATGACCGTATCGCCGCCAGGAAAGCCATGCATCACGCAGGTGTCCTGCAGATTGGCGCCCTCCTCCAGCACGATGCGGCCAAAGTCGCCGCGCAGTGAGGCCAATGGCCCTACGTAGCAGTGTGGACCAATGATCACGTCGCCAATCAGCACAGCGCTTGGGTGTACGTAGGCAGTGGGATGGATTACCGGTGTCAGGCCGTCCAGTCGATAGCAAGGCATGTCACACCTCTCCACATGATTCGAAATGTGTACCGATCATGTATCACAATAAAACTGATCGTCAATCTCGAATTTCCTGTATCGCTTTCAAGTGCTGGGTGGGTCGATCAGCAAAACCCTTATTTTGCGGGCGTTAGGCTGATAAAGACTGAGCCTAGTCAAAATCACTTACCAACTACAGGACACAGAAAACAAATTATGATGTTGCAGTTATGTATCGCATAAGGCATATACTTGGCGCACCTGAGCAGGCGTCGTGCTGCGCCCCCTGCTCCTGCAGACAATTCCAATAAATGCCGGCCTCAAGGCCGTGCGTGCAGCCTGAGGAACCCAACATGCCTCGCTACCTCGTTGTGCAGGCGCCTGAGGACGGCGTCCGTCTGATCACCCTGCAGCGGCCCGAAGCGCTCAATGCGCTGAATACCGAACTGCTCGCGGAACTCGCCACCGAGCTGGACAGCGCCGACCGCGACCCGGCGATCGCGGTGGTGGTAATAACCGGCAACCGGAAAGCGTTCGCCGCCGGTGCCGACATCCGCGAGATGGCCGAGCGCGACCTGGTCGGCATCCTCAATGACCCGCGGGTCGCCCATTGGCAGCGGATCGCCGCCTTCTCCAAGCCGCTGATCGCCGCCGTCAACGGCTTCGCCCTGGGTGGCGGTTGTGAGCTGGTGATGTGCGCCGACATCGTCATCGCTGGCGAAGATGCACGTTTCGGCCAGCCGGAAATCAACCTGGGCATCATCCCCGGCGCCGGCGGCACCCAGCGTCTATTGCGCGCAGTCGGCAAGCCACTGGCGATGCAGATGGTGTTGACCGGCGAGTCGATCAGTGCCCGCCACGCCCAGCAGGCCGGTCTGGTCAGTGAAATCAGCCAACCCGAGCTGACTGTTGAGCGCGCCATGCAGATTGGCGGGGCGATTGCCCGCAAGGCGCCGCTGGCGGTGCGTTTGGCCAAGGAAGCGCTGCTCAAGGCCGCAGACACCGACCTTGCCACCGGCCTGCGCCTGGAGCGCCACGCGTTCACCCTGCTGGCCGGCACCGCCGACCGCGCCGAAGGCATTCGCGCCTTCCAGGAAAAACGCCCGGCCCAATTCCTGGGCCAGTAATCGGCCCATTCCCATCGACTGACGGAGCGAGTCTGCAATGACTTTCGAGCACATCCTGTTTTCCATCGAGGACGGTGTCGCCCTCCTCTCGCTGAATCGGCCCGACCAGCTGAACAGCTTCAATACCCAGATGCACAAGGAAGTGCGCGAGGCCCTCAAACAGGTGCGCCAGGACCCGCAAGTGCGAGTGCTGTTGTTGACGGGTGAAGGCCGCGGTTTCTGCGCCGGCCAAGATCTGTCGGATCGCAATGTCGCACCAGGC
This sequence comes from Pseudomonas sp. xss_2, assembly GCF_043104195.1. Classification (NCBI taxonomy): domain Bacteria; kingdom Pseudomonadati; phylum Pseudomonadota; class Gammaproteobacteria; order Pseudomonadales; family Pseudomonadaceae; genus Pseudomonas; species Pseudomonas sp. xss_2. The sequence continues at coordinate 214,429 of NZ_JBICKL010000077.1, read as the reverse complement.
GCGCAAATGCCCGACCTGGGCGAGTCGATCGAGCAGTTCTACAACCCGATGATCCGCACCCTGCGCGAGCTACCGATGCCGGTGATCTGCGCAGTCAACGGCGTGGCGGCGGGGGCCGGGGCGAATATCCCGCTGGCCTGCGATCTGGTCCTGGCAGCGCGCTCGGCAAGCTTCATCCAAGCCTTCTGCAAGATCGGCCTGGTGCCCGATTCTGGGGGCACCTGGCAATTGCCGCGGCTGATCGGCATGGCCCGGGCCAAGGCGTTGGCCCTGCTCGGTGAGCGGTTGAGCGCGGAGCAAGCCGAACACTGGGGGCTGATCAATCGGGTAGTCGATGATGCTGCACTGCGCGACGAGGCCCTGAGCTTGGCACGCCACCTGGCAACCCAGCCGACCTACGGCCTGGCCCTGATCAAGCGCGCCCTGAATGCCAGCTTCGACAATCGCTTCGACCAGCAGTTGGAGCTGGAGCGGGACCTGCAACGCCTGGCCGGGCGCAGCGAGGACTACCGCGAAGGCGTCGCTGCGTTCATGGACAAACGCCAGCCAGCATTCAAGGGGTGCTGACATGAGTGTGTTCAACACTAATACCCGGGTTGCAGTGATCGGCGCCGGTGCCATGGGCGCCGGCATCGCTCAGGTGGCGGCCCAGGCCGGTCACCCGGTGCAGCTCTACGACAACCGCCCCGGCGCGGCGGCCCAGGCGCTGCAAGGTATCGATCGGCAGCTCGGGCGGCTGGTCGAAAAAGGCAAGCTCGACGCCGCCGAGCGCGAGGCGATCAGCGCTCGCCTGCAGCCGGTCGAATCGATAGAAGCATTGGCCGATGTACAGCTGGTGATCGAGGCAATCGTCGAGAGCTTGCAGGTCAAGCAGGACTTGCTGCGCCAACTCGAAGCGCTGTGCGCCGACGATTGCATCCTCGCCAGCAACACCTCATCGCTGTCGATCACCAGTCTTGCGGCGGTGCTGCGCCGGCCGCAAAGGGTGATTGGCATGCACTTCTTCAACCCCGCGCCGGTCATGGCGTTGGTCGAGATCGTCAGCGGCCTTGCCACTGATCCGCAACTGGCTGCCCGGCTGTATCAACTGGCCAAGGCCTGGGGCAAGCAGCCGGTACATACCCGTTCCACCCCTGGTTTTATCGTCAACCGGGTCGCGCGGCCGTTCTACGCCGAAAGCCTGCGTCTGCTCCAGGAAGGCGCAGCGGACTGCGCCACCCTCGATGCGCTGCTGCGCGATGCAGGCGGTTTTCGCATGGGCGCGTTCGAGCTGACCGACCTGATTGGCCACGACGTCAACTATGCCGTGACCTGCTCGGTGTTCGATGCGTTCTATGGCGACTTCCGCTTCCAACCTTCGCTGGTGCAAAAAGAGCTGGTCGATGCCGGCCGCCTGGGGCGTAAGAGCGGCCAGGGTTTCTACGACTACCGCGAAGGCGCCGAGCGCCCGCCAGCAGCTGAGCTTCAGAGTACGACGCGAATCGATCGTTGTGTAGTGGAAGGTTGCCTGGGGGTGATGCAGCCATTGCTGCAGCGGCTCAAAGCCAGTGGCATCAGTGTCACTGAACGACCAGGCAATGGCCTGCTGCGCGTGGGCGATGCGACCTTGGCGCTGTCCGACGGTCGCCTGGCCAGCCAGCGCGCACGCGAAGATGGCCTGAGCAACCTGCTGCTGGTCGATCTTGCCCTGGACTACACCAGCGCAGCGCGCATCGCCATCAGCAAGGCGGCGGACACCACCGCCCAAGCGCAGGACCAGGCGATTGCCCTGCTGCGCCAAGCAGGTTTCAGCGTGAGCGAGGTTGCCGACCTGCCAGGCCTGGTGGTGCTGCGAACCGTGGCAACCCTTGCCAACGAGGCGGCGGACGCCGTGCTGCAAGGCGTCGGATCAGCCGCTGATATCGATCTGGCCATGCGCGCTGGGGTCAACTACCCCTGCGGCCCGCTGGCCTGGGCTGAGCACATTGGCCTGGGCTACACCCTGCGCGTGCTGCAGAACCTGCAAAACAGCTATGGCGAAACCCGCTATCGCCCTTCCCTGCTGCTGCGTCGCGTGCATGCCCAAGGAGGCCATCTGCATGACTGAAAGCCAACGCACCCCCGATGAACTGGCCCGCGCCTGTAGCGACGCGATGTTCTCCCGCGACCGAGCGACCCAGGCCATGGGCGCTCGCCTGCTCGACAGCGGCCCAGGCCGTGCGCGCCTGAGCATGCAGGTCCGGGCAGACATGATCCAAGGGCACGGCACCTGCCATGGCGGTTACCTGTTTGCCTTGGCCGACTCGGCGTTCGCCTTCGCCTGCAACAGTTACGACGAAGCCACGGTGGCCCAGGGCTGCAGCATCGATTACCTGGCCCCGGCGGTTGAGCACGATGTACTCACTGCCACTGCCAGCGAACTCAGCCGCAAAGGCCGCACCGGCCTGTATGACGTCAGGCTGGAAAACCAGCGGGGTGAGCTGATTGCCCTGTTCCGCGGTAAATCCTACAAAGTGCGCGGCACGGTGCTGGCGCAGGAGAGCAAAGATGACTGACCAGACCCGCAACGATGCGCTGATCATCGACGCCGTGCGTACGCCCATCGGCCGCTATGGCGGTGCCCTCAGCACGGTACGCGCCGATGATCTTGCAGCTGTGCCGATCAAGGCGCTGATGGCGCGTCACCCGCAGTTGGACTGGAGCGCTATCGATGACGTGATCCTTGGCTGCGCCAACCAGGCCGGGGAAGACAACCGCAACGTGGCCCGCATGGCCACCCTGCTCGCCGGATTGCCGCAGGCGGTACCGGGCACCACCCTCAATCGCCTGTGTGGCTCAGGGCTGGACGCCATCGGCAGCGCAGCCCGCGCCCTGCGCTGTGGCGAGGCTGGGCTGATGCTGGCAGGCGGGGTCGAATCGATGTCGCGCGCGCCGTTTGTCATGGGCAAATCCGAGCAGGCGTTCGGCCGTGGCGCCGAGCTGTTCGATACCACCATCGGCTGGCGTTTCGTCAATAAGCTGATGCAGGCCCAATACGGCATCGACTCGATGCCTGAGACCGCCGAGAACGTTGCCGCCCAGTTCGCTATTTCCCGCGCCGATCAGGACGCCTTTGCCTTGCGCAGCCAGCACAAAGCCGCTGCTGCCCAGGCCCGCGGCCGTTTGGCGCAGGAGATCGTGCCGGTCGAAATTGCCCAGCGCAAAGGCCCGGCGAAGCTGGTCGAGCACGACGAGCATCCGCGCGCCGACACCACCCTGGAGCAACTGGCCAAGCTCGGCACGCCGTTCCGCGGTGGTGGCTGCGTTACCGCTGGCAATGCGTCGGGCGTCAACGACGGTGCCTGTGCGCTGTTGCTGGCCAGCAGCGCAGCCGCCCGCCGCCATGGTTTGCAAGCGCGCGGCCGGATCGTCGGCATGGCGGCGGCGGGTGTCGAGCCGCGAATCATGGGCATTGGCCCGGTGCCGGCGACCCACAAGGTGCTGGAACTGACCGGCCTGGCCTTGGCCGACATGGACGTCATCGAGCTCAACGAAGCCTTCGCCGCCCAAGGCCTGGCAGTGCTGCGTGAGCTGGGCCTGGCGGACGACGACCCGCGGGTCAACCGCAATGGCGGTGCCATTGCCCTCGGCCACCCGCTGGGCATGAGCGGGGCGCGGCTGGTCACCACGGCGCTGCACGAGCTGGAAGAAACCGACGGGCGCTACGCCCTGTGCACCATGTGCATCGGCGTCGGCCAGGGCATTGCCCTGATCATCGAGCGCCTCAGACCAACGGACTGAGACTGAACCTGCTACGGGCAGTATGCTGCCCGCATGACACTCAAGGCCTCTGCGCCTACGTACAAGAACAATTCGAGTGAAGCCATGAACATGTACCACGATGCCGAACGCGCCTTGCTGGACCCGATGGAAACCGCCAGTGTCGATCAACTGCGCCAGCATCAGCTGGAGCGCCTGCGCTGGAGCCTGAACCACGCCTACGCCAATGTGCCGCTGTACCGTCAGCGTTTTGCTGAGTCTGGCGCGCACCCTGATGACTTGAAATCACTGGAAGACCTGGCCAAGTTCCCCTTCACCGGCAAGAACGACCTGCGCGACAACTACCCGTACGGCATGTTCGCCGTGCCCCAGCAGGAAGTGGTGCGCCTGCACGCCTCCAGCGGCACTACCGGCAAGCCGACGGTGGTCGGCTATACCCAGGCCGATATCGACACCTGGGCCAATGTCGTCGCCCGCTCGATCCGCGCCGCGGGTGGGCGCAAGGGCGACAAGGTGCATGTCTCCTATGGCTATGGGCTGTTCACCGGCGGCCTGGGCGCGCACTACGGCGCCGAGCGCCTGGGCTGCACGGTCATCCCCATGTCCGGTGGCCAGACTGAAAAACAAGTGCAGCTGATCCGCGATTTTAAGCCTGACATCATCATGGTCACACCCTCCTACATGCTCAACCTGGCTGACGAGATCGAGCGCCAGGGTATCGACCCGCATCAGCTCAAGCTGCGCCTGGGGATCTTCGGTGCCGAGCCTTGGACCGACGAACTGCGTCGCTCCATCGAGCAGCGCCTGGGGATCAATGCCCTGGATATCTATGGCCTGTCGGAAATCATGGGCCCAGGGGTTGCCATGGAGTGCATCGAAACCAAGGATGGCCCGACCATCTGGGAGGACCACTTCTACCCCGAAATCATTGACCCGATAACCGGTCAAGTGCTGCCGGATGGCCAGTTGGGTGAGTTGGTGTTCACCTCGCTGAGCAAGGAGGCGCTGCCGATGATCCGCTACCGCACCCGCGACCTCACCCGCCTGCTGCCCGGCACGGCGCGGCCGATGCGGCGGATTGGCAAGATCACCGGGCGCAGTGACGACATGCTGATCATTCGGGGGGTTAACGTGTTCCCCACGCAGATTGAAGAGCAGGTGCTGAAAATAAAACAGCTTTCTGAGCTTTATGAGATTCACCTGTATCGCAATGGCAATCTCGACAGCGTTGAGGTGCATGTCGAGTTGCGCGGCGAATGCCAGGCGCTGGATGAGGCGCAGCGCCAGCAGGTGGTTGGCGAATTGGGCCGGCAGATCAAGACTTACATTGGCATCAGCACCCAGGTATTGCTCAAGCCTTGCGGCACCTTGAAGCGTTCGGAAGGTAAGGCTTGCCACGTTTACGATAAACGCCTGGCTAGCTGAGTCTTCGCTCGTCACCCAGCCCCGGCCAATGGCCGTCATGCTGTTCACTTAAGGTACGTTTCGCCTGCTTTGGGGCCGCTTTGCGCCCCCAAAATCTTAAGTGAACTGCATTACGACCATTGGCCGGGGCTTTTTTTCGCCTGGCTTTTTTTGGGGCATTTTGCGGCCCATCGGCGATCCCAAGATTTCAAAGTGATACACAATTAGCATTCGATACATCAAAATATGTTTGATGTTGTGTTTTGTATCGCTTATAAATGACTCATGCCCCACCCAGCCCTGAGGCAGGAGTCAGAACATGTACGCACAGCTAGTGGAAACCGGTGTAAAGCACATCAAGTCGCTCGAGGAGATGTCCCCCGAGGAGCGTGCCTTCCAGGAAAAAATCGACGCCGAGATCAAGATCGAAGCCAAGAACTGGATGCCCGACGCCTACCGCCAGACCTTGATCCGGCAGATCTCGCAACACGCCCATTCGGAAATCGTCGGCATGCTGCCTGAAGGCAACTGGGTCACCCGTGCCCCCAGCCTCAAGCGCAAGCTGCAACTGATGGCCAAGATCCAGGACGAAGCCGGCCACGGCCTGTACCTGTACAGCGCCATGGAAACCCTCGGCGCCGACCGCGACGAAGAAATCGCCAAGCTGCACAGCGGCAAGGCCAAGTATTCGAGCATCTTCAACTACCCGACCTTGAGCTGGGCCGACATGGGCGCGGTCGGCTGGCTGGTCGATGGCGCGGCGATCGTCAACCAGGTGGTGCTGCAGCGCACCTCCTATGGCCCCTACTCGCGGGCGATGATCCGCATCTGCAAGGAAGAAAGCTTCCACCAGCGCCAGGGCTACGAGTTGCTGCTGACCATGATGCGCCACGGCACCCAGGCGCAAAAAGACATGGTCCAGGATGCGATCAACCGCCTCTGGTGGCCGGCGCTGATGATGTTCGGCCCCAGCGACGAGCACTCGCCCAACAGCGCCCAATCAATGGCCTGGAAGATCAAGCGCCAGACCAACGACGAGCTGCGCCAGCGTTTCATCGACCAGACCATCCCCCAGCTCGAACTGCTTGGCTGCACCGCGCCCGACCCAGACCTCAAGTGGAACGAGGCGCGCGGCCACTACGACTTCGGCGAGATCCAGTGGGATGAATTCTACGAAGTGATCAAAGGCAACGGCCCCTGCAACCAGGAGCGCGTCGCCACCCGCCGCCAGGCCATCGAAGACGGCGCCTGGGTACGCGAGGCCGCCGTGGCCTACGCACGCAAGCAACAGAACAAGAACGCCGCCTGAAGCGGCGATTGATGCGGAGATCGAACATGTCTGTCTGGACCCTCTACGAAGTATTCGTGCGCAGCAAGCACGGCCTGAACCATAAACATGTGGGCAGCGTGCATGCCGCCGACGCCGCCATGGCCATCGAGAACGCCCGTGAGCTGTACACACGTCGCAGCGAAGGGGTGAGCCTGTGGGTCGTGCCCTCGGCACTGATCACCGCCTCCTCGCCAGATGACAAAGACCCGCTGTTCGCCCCTGCCGACGACAAGGTTTACCGCCATGCCAGCTTCTACCAGCTGCCTGATGAAGTCGGACACATGTGAGGCCCGCCATGCACAATCAAGCACTCATCCAATACCTGCTGCTGCTCGGTGACAGCGCCCTGATCCAGGGCCAGCGCCTGTGCCAGTGGTGCGGCCATGCGCCGGCTCTGGAAGAAGAGCTGGCCCTGATGAACGTCGGCCTCGATTTGGTCGGCCAGGCACGCAACTGGCTCGAATACGCCGCCGAACTGAGCGACGACGGCCGCGACGCCGACGCCCTGGCGTTTCGCCGCGATGAGCGGGCCTATCGCAACCTGTTGCTGGTCGAACAACCCAATGGCGATTTCGCCGTGACCATGCTCAAGCAGTTCTTCTATGACGCCTGGCATTTCGCCGTGCTCCAAGGGCTGAGCCAATCGCACGACCCGCGCATCGCCGGCATTGCCGCCAAGGCCCTGAAGGAAGTCACCTATCACCTGCGCCGCTCTGGCGAGTGGGTGCAGCGCTTGGGCGGCGGCACCGAAGAAAGCCGCCAGCGCATGCTCGCCGCGATCGCGCTGCTGTGGCGCTTCACCGTGGAACTGGCGGCCGGCAGCGATGCCGAGCTGCGCCTGGCCGAAGCGGGCATTGGCGCAGATCCTGCGCAGGTCGGCGCGGCTTGGCTCAAGCAGGTCAGCGCGATCTTCGCCTCGGTCGAGCTGCCACTGCCCAAAGCGGCCAACCACTTCTATCTGAGTGGTCGCACAGGCCTGCACAGCGAGCACCTGGGCCTGCTGCTGGCCGAGATGCAGTTCTTGCCACGGGCCTATCCCGATGCAACCTGGTGAGCTGATCGCCAGCGACCGTGGCGCCCGCGCGGCACGCGGCGGTGACCTGGCGCGGGCCTGGGCGGTGCTGGAACAGGTGATGGACCCGGAGGTGCCGGTGGTCAGCGTGGTCGATCTGGGCATCGTGCGTGACCTCGACTGGCGCGCCGGCCACCTGCACCTGGTGGTGACCCCGACGTACTCCGGCTGCCCGGCAACCGAAGTGATAGAGGGCGATATCCGCCAGGCGCTGGAGCAGGCCGGATTCGCCGAGCCGGACCTGGAGCGGCGATTGACCCCGGCCTGGAGCAGCGACTGGATCAGCGACCAGGGCCGCGAGCGGCTACGGCGGTACGGCATCGCCCCGCCCGAGGGCAGCCAGAGCAAGCGCAGTCTACTCGGCCAGGCGCCGCAGGTGTGCTGCCCGCAATGTGGCAGTAGCCATACCGAGCTGCTCAGCCAATTTGGCTCCACCGCCTGCAAAGCGCTGTACCGCTGTCGCGAGTGCCTGGAGCCCTTCGACTATTTCAAATGCATTTGAGCCGTGGAGAACACCATGAGCCAGTTTCATAGCCTGACCATCAAAGACGTGCGCAACGAGACCCGCGACGCGGTTTCGATCGCCTTCGACGTGCCTGCGCACCTGCAGGCGGCATTTCGCTTCACCCAGGGCCAGTACCTGGTGATGCGCACCCAGCTGGATGACGAAGAAGTGCGCCGTTCGTATTCGATCTGCAGCGCGGTGCACGATGGCGAGTTGCGCGTGGCAGTCAAGCGGGTACCCGGTGGGCGCTTTTCCTCGTTTGCCAACGAAGCGCTCAAACCGGGCCAGCAATTGGAGGTGATGCCCCCCGCCGGCAGCTTCTTCGTGCCGCTGGAGCCGAGCCGCCAGGGCAATTACCTGGGCGTGGCCGCTGGTAGTGGCATTACCCCGATCCTGTCGATCATCGCCAGCACCTTGGCCAGCGAGCCGCACAGCCGCTTCACCTTGCTGTATGGCAACCGCTCAAGCTCCGCTGCATTGTTTCGCAACACGCTTGAAGACCTGAAGAACCAATACCTGGATCGCCTCAACCTGATCTTCGTGTTCAGCCGCGAGCAGCAAGACGTTGACCTGTACAACGGCCGTATCGACGCCGACAAGTGCGGCCAGCTGTTTACCCGCTGGATGGATGTGGCGAGCCTGGATGCGGCATTCATCTGCGGTCCGCAAGCGATGACCGAAACCGTGCGCGACAGCCTGCAGGCCAATGGCATGGCCAAGGAGCGCATCCACTTCGAGCTGTTCGCCGCGGCCGGCAGCCAGGCGCGGCGTGAAGCGCGTGAGGCGGCGCGCCAGGTCGATTCGGCGATCAGCCAGGTCACCGTGATCAGCGATGGCCGCGCGCTGGCGTTCGACCTGCCGCGCAATACCCAGAACATCCTCGATGCCGGCAACGCGATTGGCGCCGAGCTGCCCTACTCGTGCAAGGCCGGCGTCTGCTCGACCTGCAAGTGCCGGGTGATCGAGGGCGAGGTGGAGATGGACAGCAACCATGCGCTGGAAGATTACGAGGTGGCGGCGGGCTATGTGCTGTCGTGCCAGACCTATCCGATCAGCGACAAGGTGGTGCTCGATTTCGACCAGCTGTGAGATCCAGTAGACCTCATCGCGGGGCCAGCCCGCGCCCACGTACCTCGTCGCAATCGAATCCATTGCGTGGGAGCGGGCTTGCCCCGCGATGAGGCCCTCAGCAACACCGCACTAACCGCGTGACCTCAGTAAAAACAATTACAACACCAAGAGATCGCTTCCCATGACCCCCGAGCACATCGAGCGCATCAGCAATCACCCCGATTTCCAGCAACTGATCCAGCGTAAACGCCGCCTCAACGGCTCGCTGACCCTGATCATGCTGGCTGCCTACTACGGCTTCGTCCTGCTGGTGGCGTTCGCCCCCGGCCTCCTCGGTCAGTCGCTGAGCGGCGGCGTGACCAGTGTCGGCATGCTGGTCGGGGTGCTGATGGTGCTGTTGTCCTTCGCCCTTACCGGCATCTACATGCACCGCGCCAACAGCGTGATCGATCCGCTCAACGACAAGGTCAAGCAGGAGTTCGCCCAATGAACTGGACTGCCATCTCGATGTTCATGGTGTTCGTCTGCTTCACCTTGCTGGTGACCCGCTGGGCCGCCTTGCGCACCCGCTCGGCCAGCGATTTCTACACCGCCGGCGGTGGCCTGACCGGCATGCAGAACGGCTTGGCGATCGCCGGCGACATGATCAGCGCCGCGTCCTTCCTGGGCATCTCGGCGATGATGTTCATGAACGGCTACGACGGCCTGCTGTATGCCCTGGGCGTGCTGGCCGGCTGGCCGATCATCCTGTTCCTGATCGCCGAACGCCTGCGCAACCTGGGCAAGTACACCTTCGCCGACGTGGTTTCCTACCGCCTGGCGCAAACCCCGGTGCGCCTGACCTCGGCATTCGGCACCCTGGCCGTGGCCTTGATGTACCTGGTCGCGCAAATGGTCGGCGCCGGCAAGCTGATCGAACTGCTGTTTGGCATCAGCTACCTGTATGCGGTGGTGCTGGTCGGCGTGCTGATGGTGCTCTACGTGACCTTTGGCGGCATGCTGGCAACCACCTGGGTGCAGATCATCAAGGCGGTGATGCTGCTTTCGGGCACGACGTTCATGGCGTTCATGGTGCTCAAGCACTTTGGCTTCAGCACCGAGGCGATGTTTGCCAGCGCGGTGTCGGTGCATGCCAAAGGCCAGGCGATCATGGCCCCGGGCGGCTTGCTGTCCAACCCGATCGATGCGATTTCCCTGGGGCTGGGGATGATGTTCGGCACCGCTGGCCTGCCGCATATCCTGATGCGCTTCTTTACCGTCAGCGATGCCAAGGAAGCACGCAAGAGCGTGTTCTACGCCACCGGCTTCATCGGCTACTTCTACCTGCTGCTGATCGTCATCGGCTTCGGCGCCATCGTCATGGTCGGCACCGAGCCGTCTTATCGCGATGCCAGCGGCGCAATCATCGGCGGTGGCAACATGATCGCCGTGCACCTGGCCCAAGCAGTAGGCGGCAACTTGTTCCTCGGCTTCATCTCGGCCGTGGCGTTCGCCACCATCCTGGCGGTGGTTGCAGGTCTGGCGTTGTCTGGCGCCTCGGCAGTCTCCCACGACCTTTACGCCTGTGTAATGCGCAAAGGCCAGGCCAGCGAGCTGGACGAAATGCGCGTGTCGCGCCTGGCGACATTGGTTATCGGCGTGTTGGCGATCATTCTCGGCCTGATGTTCGAGTCGCAGAACATTGCCTTCCTCTCCGGCCTGGTGCTGGCGGTAGCGGCATCGGTCAACTTCCCGGTGCTGCTGCTCTCGATGTTCTGGAAGGGCCTGACCACCCGGGGTGCGGTGTGCGGCAGCATGGCCGGGCTGATTTCGGCGATCGTGCTGGTGGTGCTCGGCCCGGCGGTGTGGGTCAACGTCCTGCACAACCAGCAAGCGCTGTTCCCCTACAGCAACCCGGCGTTGTTCTCCATGAGCCTGGCGTTCTTCAGCGCCTGGGCGTTCTCGGTCACCGACGGCTCTGAACGCGCCGCGCAGGAGCGTGGGCGCTACCTGGGCCAGTTCATCCGCTCCATGACTGGTATTGGCGCGGTTGGCGCCAGCAAACACTAACCCTTGAACTTCGAATGTCGGGTACAACAATAATGAACCACACTCGCTTCAAGTCGCTGGCCTGGCTGGCCAGCCTGGCCCTGCCCTCGCCCGCCATGGCGGATTTGATCGCAGACAGCCACGCGCGTATCGAGCTGCGCAACCACTACATCAACCGCGATTTTCGCCAGGCCAACGCCCCCCAGTCCAAGGCCGAGGAATGGGGCCAAGGCTTTACCGCGCGCTTCGAATCGGGGTTCAGCGAAGGCCCGCTGGGGGTTGGCCTCGACGCCATGGGGCAGCTGGGGATCAAGCTCGACTCCAGCCGTGATCGGCGCAATACCGGCCTGCTGCCGTATGGGCCGAACAGCCACGAGCCGGTCGACGACTACAGCGAGCTGGGCCTGACCGGCAAGCTGCGGCTGTCCAAGAGCACCCTGCGCCTGGGCACCCTGCAGCCGATCCTGCCGGTGGTGGTGTACAACGACACCCGCCTGCTGTCATCGACCTTCCAAGGTGGCTTGCTGACCAGCCAGGAAATCGACGGGCTGACGGTCAATGCCGGGCGTCTGACCGAGGCCAACCTGCGTGACTCGTCCGGGCGTGACGATATTGGCTATGGCGCAGCGCAGAGCGATCATTTCGACTTTGCCGGTGGCAGCTACGCACTCACCCCGCAGACCAGCCTGAGCTACTACTATGCCAAGCTCGATGAGATCTACCGTCAGCAGTATCTCGGCCTGCTGCATACCCAAGCGCTGGGCGAAGGCCTGAGCCTGCGCAGCGACCTGCGCTACTTCGATAGCCGCGGTGACGGCGCCGAGCGCGCCGGGCGCATCGACAACCGCAACTTCAACGCCATGTTCACCCTCGGGGTGCGCGCGCATAAGTTCACCGCGACCTGGCAGCAGATGTCCGGCGACAGCGCCTTCCCGTTCCTCAATGGCGGCGACCCCTACACCGTCAACCTGGTCACCTACAACACCTTCACCCGCGCCGGGCTCGACTCCTGGCAGTTGCGCTACGACTACGACTTTGTCGCCTTGGGCATCCCCGGCCTGAGCTTCATGACCCGTTACACCGACGGCCGCCACGCCGAAACCGCAACCCTCAGCAATGGCCGCGAGCGCGAACGCGACACCGACCTTACCTACGTCATCCAGAGCGGCCCGTTCAAGGACGTCAGCCTGCGTTGGCGCAACGTCACCTTCCGCTCTGGCAACGGCCTGACCAGCAAGCTGGACGAGAACCGCCTGATCATCGGCTACACCCTGGCGCTGTGGTAACCGCGCCCCTGTCCATCACAACCGCTTGGAGAACAGTATGTCTGACGCCCCTACCCTGCAGAGCTTCATCGCTGGCCGCTGGATTGGCCAGCACGGCGCCCAGGCCCTGCGTAGCGCCCTGGACGGCCACATCCTGGCCTACAGCCATGAAGAGCGTCCTGATTTCGCCGAGGCTGTGGCATTTGCTCGCAGCCAGGGCCTGGCCCAGTTGCTGGCCATGGATTTCCAGCAGCGCGCTGCGCGCCTCAAGGCGCTGGCCCTGTACCTGGCCGAACGCAAGGAACAGCTCTACGCCCTGTCCCATCACAGCGGCGCGACCCGCGCCGACAGCTGGATCGACATCGAAGGCGGCAACGCCACGCTGTTTTCCTATGCCGGCATCGGTAGCCGCGAGTTGCCTTCGGGCAATCTGCTGCACGAAGGCCCGGCCATCGCACTGGGCAAGCAAGGGCACTTTGCCGGCAGCCATATCCTGGTGCCGCGTGCCGGCGTGGTGGTGCACATCAACGCCTTCAACTTCCCCATCTGGGGCATGCTGGAAAAGTTCGCCCCGACCTTCCTCGCGGGCATGCCGTGCATCGTCAAGCCGGCCACTTCGACCAGCTACCTGACCGAGGCGGTGGTGCGCCTGATGAACGAGTCCGGCCTGCTGCCCACTGGCAGCCTGCAACTGGTGATCGGCAGTACCGGTGACCTGCTCGACCGCCTGCAAGGCCAGGATGTAGTGACCTTCACCGGGTCTGCCGACACCGCGGCCAAGCTGCGGGTAAACCCCAACCTGATCCGCCATTCGGTACCGTTCACCGCCGAGGCCGACTCGCTCAACTGTGCCATTCTCGGCCCGGACGTAACTCCGGACGACGAAGAGTTCGAGCTGTATATCAAGGAGGTGGTGCGCGAGATGACCACCAAGGCCGGGCAGAAATGCACCGCCATCCGCCGCGCCATCGTCCCGGCCAAGCACCTCGATGCGGTCGCCACTCGCCTACGCGAGCGCCTGGCCAAGGTGGTGGTCGGCGATCCCTCGGTGGAAGGCGTGCGCATGGGCGCGCTGGCCTCGCATGATCAACAGCGCGATGTCGGCGAGCGGGTGCGCAGCCTGCTCGCCAGCTGCGACCAGCTGTTCGGCGCCAGCGATGGCTTTGCGCCAGTGGGTGACGGTGTGGCTGAAGGGGCCTTCTTCGCACCAACCCTGCTGCACGCGCGCGACCCGCATGCCGAAGGCGGCGCGCACGACATCGAGGCGTTTGGCCCGGTCAGCACGCTGATGACCTACCACGATCTGGACGAAGCCCTGGCACTGGCCGCACGAGGTAAAGGCAGTTTGGTCGCGAGCCTGATCACTCGCGACCGCGCGGTCGCCGCCAAGGCGATTCCGCTGGCGGCGGCCTGGCATGGCCGGTTGCTGGTGCTGGACCGGGAAGCGGCCAAGGAGTCGACCGGGCATGGATCGCCCCTGCCGCAGCTCAAGCACGGCGGCCCAGGGCGGGCCGGGGGTGGTGAGGAGTTGGGCGGTTTGCGAGCGGTCAAGCATTACCTGCAACGCGCGGCCGTGCAGGGCTCGCCGAGCATGCTCAGTGCGGTGACGGGCGAGTATGTGCGCGGCGCCGAGGTGATCGAAACCCAAGTGCATCCGTTCCGCCGCTACTTCGAAGAGCTGCAAATCGGCGAATCGCTGCTGACCCATCGACGCACGGTGACCGAGGCCGACCTGGTCAACTTCGGTTGCCTGTCGGGCGATCATTTCTACATGCACTTTGACGAGATTGCCGCCAAGCAGTCGCAATTCGGCAAACGGATCGCCCACGGCTACTTCGTGCTGTCGGCTGCCGCCGGCTTGTTCGTCTCGCCTGGCGAGGGGCCGGTGTTGGCCAACTATGGGTTGGATACCTTGCGCTTCATCAACCCGGTCGGGATCGGCGACACCATCCAGGCGCGGCTGACCTGCAAGCGCAAGATCGACCAGGGCAAGAGCAGCCCGCTGGGGCAGCCGCAAGGTGTGGTGGCGTGGGATGTCGAGGTGACCAACCAGCTGGGTGAGTTGGTGGCCAGCTATGACATTTTGACCTTGGTGCTCAAGCGGGCGGGTTGATGCGGGTCAGTCTCGCGTGAGTGTCCGGCCTCTTCGCGGGCAAGCCCGCGCCTACACGATCAGTGCAACACCTGTGGGAGCGGGCTTGCCCGCGAAGAGGCCATAACTGACACCCCATCCATAGCGGCACTACGCCATGTCGTACATCTGCCCTAATCCCAGCGCCCCATCCTCGGCGTTATAGTCCGGCCACTCACCCGCTTTCCACGCGCCGTCCCCGCGGCGCCAGGCCGGCGTGTGGCCGAACAATCAGAACAACGCCAAGGAAGCACCCCATGAAGCCCCGTCATCCCCTGCTCAAGCCAATCCTGACCCTCGCAGCATTGGCCACCCTGGCTGGTTGCCAGACCGTCAAACCCACCGAAGATACCCTCAAGCAGCGTTCCGAAATCGCCCTCGGCGTGCCGGTGACCAAGGTCTCCAACGTGCGCAACGACAGCACCCTGACCTACTTCACCGCCACCACCGCCAAAGGCGAGTACGACTGCCAGATGCCGAGCGGCGCTATCGTTGCCGTCGCTGGCATGGGCCTGTACGACCCAACGCCGTCGTGCCTCAAGGAAGGCCAGCCGCTGATTCTGCGCTGAGCGCCAGCTAACCGCGTTTCCCCTTCAGCCCCGCGCCGGTCTAACCCACCGGCGTTGCTGGCTCCTCCCGCAAGGCCCGTAGGGCTGCACGCAGTTCGGCCGGACGTACCGGCTTGGACAAAATGGCGATATTCCGGTCATGTACTGCCGCCTGAATCCGTTCGATGTCGTGCCCGGTCATGATCAGGGCCGGCACTTGCCTGCCGCGTTGCGCGCGCAGGTCGTCGATGCAGTCCAGCCCGGTGGCCTCCGGCCCCAGGTCGTAATCGGCGACGATCACGTCACAGTCACTGCTCAGGCCCTTGGCCGAGCTTTCTGCCTGCAC
Source organism: Pseudomonas sp. xss_2 (assembly GCF_043104195.1). Classification (NCBI taxonomy): domain Bacteria; kingdom Pseudomonadati; phylum Pseudomonadota; class Gammaproteobacteria; order Pseudomonadales; family Pseudomonadaceae; genus Pseudomonas; species Pseudomonas sp. xss_2. Next base: position 198,991 of record NZ_JBICKL010000077.1, on the reverse strand, counting down.
CTGGCAACCCCAGCGCCCGAGCAACGCCGAGGTGGCCTGCAATACGTTATGGTCATCTTCCACCAGGCACACCCGCAGCCCGGTCAGCAGGCCCGCCTGCAAGGCTGGGTCGACGCCGCTGTGCACGGCTCGCGGCGCTACCCGCGTCAGCCCCTGCAGGGTGACGCTGGTGCCATGGCCCGGACGCGACCGCAGGCTCACGCGCAGATCCATCAGCTGGGCCAAGCGCTTGACGATGGCCAGGCCCAGGCCGACGCCTTCGACATCCTTGTCGCGCATTTCGCGAATCCGGTAGAACTCCTCGAACACCTTGTCTTGATGCTCGGCGGCAATGCCGCGGCCTTGGTCATGAATCTCGATCTGCAAGTGATCGCCGCGCCGGCGTACGCCAATCAGCAGCGGCCGCTGCGCGGCGTACTTGAAACTGTTGGACAGCACGTTCTGCACCATGGTGGCGAGCATGCCTGGGTCAGCCAACGTCCAGTGCCGACCGGCGCGCAAGCGCATCTCCACCCCCGCCCAGCGCGCAGCTTCGGCGTTCTGGCGCAGCAACTCGCGCAAGAACGGCTGCACAGCGAAGGTTTCGTACTTGGGTTGCACCCGGCCGTTGTCGAGGGTGTACAGGTCGAGAATCGAGCGGAACAGCTGGGAGACGTTGAGCAAGGAGCGATCGATATTGTCCACCAGGCGCCGTTCTTCCTCACCCAACTGCCCTTCGCGCAGGCAGGCGGTGAACAAGCCGATGGAATGGATTGGCTGGCGCAGGTCATGGCTGGCCTGGGCAAGGAACCGCGATTTCTCGCGGGTGGCGAGCATGGCCAGTTCCGAGGCCTTGCGCGTGCGCTCCAGCAGCAGGTGGGCATAGATCGGGATCAGTGTGCTGGTGGTCAACAGCATCAGCACCATGAACGGCTGCTGCTGCCAATACGGCGTGATCTGGTACACCACCAGCAACGCCGCCAGCGCCAGCACCGTGGCGATGGCCAGGTAGCGCGAGCCGAAGCGCATGCCGTTGCCCAGGTTCACCCAGACCATCACCGCATACAGCGGCAAGGCTGCCTCGCCGCCGACCACCAGGCCAAAGCAGGTGCCGGTATAGTCATGCACCATGCCCAGCACGCGCCGCCACGGGTAATGCCCAGGCCAATGGGCGATGGCCTGGCGCAAGCCGATCGATACCAGCAGGAACGCTGCGATGTAGTACACCACTGGCAGGTAGGTCTGGTAGGCGCGCCCCGGCAGAAAACCGAGCAACCCCATGTAGACCAGTGCACAGGTCGCGACGATGATGCGCAGGTTGGCCTGGTCCAGTTCGTTATTCTTGTCAAAATCCATTGCAAGCATCCTTGTGCGCCAGTCGACATCCGCGCCATGTGCGCCAGGAAGGCTGCGCAGGCAACTGCTAAATTAGGCTCTGTACGAAATGCATCCGCACTCGCCCATACTGCGTTGAAACGGGGCTCGGAATGCTCATGTACTCCAGTACACTGCGCTTCCTCCCCCCGTTTCGCCTTGTCTGGCCTTCGCGCGAATACATTTCATACAGACCCTAGCATGACCCGGGCAACGGGCGATTTCAGGAGCGACAAGACGTGAGCTGCCGCATCATCGTCGCGGACGACCATCCGCTATTCAGGGAAGCCATGGTCCGTACCGTGCAACGGATATTGCCGCAGGCATGCCTGGAGGAAGCGGGCAACCTCGGCCAAGTGCTGGAGCTGATCGATCACGGCGAAACGCCGGATACGCTGATTCTCGACCTGCGTTTCCCCGGCCTGACCTGCCTGGAACGGTTGGCGGCGCTGCGCAAGCAGTTGCGCCGCACCTCGTTGATCATCGTCTCGATGGTCGATGAACCAGAGCTGATCAGCCAGGTGATGGCGGCCGGCGCCGATGGCTTCATCGGCAAGAGCATCGCCCCTGATGAGCTCGGCGCGGCGATCCTGGCCATCCGTGAAGGTGAAGTCGTGGTCAAGTACCAGCCTTCTGGCCTGCTGCCCGCGCTGGGCGCAGAAAGCGAAGTCGAACAGCTGACCCAGCGCCAGCAAGACGTGCTGCGCCTGATCGCCCAAGGCAAGACCAACAAGGAAATCGCCCGCGAACTGGATATCTCGCCGTTCACCGTGCGCATTCATGTGTCCTCGCTGTTGCGTACGCTCAATGTCTCGTCACGTACCGCTGCTGCGGTCAAGTACACCGGCACCTGATGCCGCTGGTCGGGCTGGTGTGGCTGGCCATGGAGCATTGAGGGTGCTGAGCGGTTCTCAATTGTTGAGGGCTTTCGGATTTTGGTCCGCTTCGCGGCACTTCGCGGGCGAGCCCGCTCCCACAGGTTCGGCGCTGTTCTCTGGGTAAGCGCTGTACCTGGGGCAGCGGCCCCAAAGGAGGTGTTATGAGCAAGATTCTGAACATGGGCGGCGGCAACGTCGAGGACGACTGGCCAGAACTGCAACCTGATCGGCGCAACGACCGCGCCGATGATCCCGATGCCGATCCAAACCTCACCGACGAGGAAGAAAATCGCCCCGGCGTGCCGGCCAGTGATCCTGAGTCCGGTGCATGAAGTGAAAATGACTGGGGCCGCAATCAGCGGCCCCAGGGTCAAACAGTAGGCGAAGTGGCCTGGGCATCATCGCCGCTGGAGGCCTCGACCGGGGTCGGTCTACTGCCCGACAGGCGCCAGTTCACCTCACTGATTCCATAGCGTTCAGCCATGGGCCGGCTGACCTTGCGAATTTTCTCCCGCCCAAACTTGGGGATGATGCCAATACCGGCATCGCAACTGGCCCAATGCCAAGCCTCGGCATTGTCCATCCGCTCCAGGCGAATAATGAAGCTACGCGGCTCGCCATGCAGCCGGTAGTCGATGATGTACAGCTGTGGGTTTGGCATCTGTGGGGCCCTCCTCTTCTCCATGGATGACAAGCCAATGGATCAGGGATTTACGTGAAAATTCAAAACATTGTCGAACAATGTGAATGAGCGGTCAGGTGGCAAAAGGCCGCCCCTTAACTGCCGGCCGGATCAAGCTGCAAAAACAGGCAATAGCCGCCCAATAGCACCCAAAACACCAGAAACAACCACGGCGCGCGAATCGAGAACATCAGCGACTTGCGATAGCCGCGGTGGCTCGATTCGGTCTCACAGAACAGCGGCCAGTCGTCATAGGCCATGCCGACGCTGGGCTCACTGCGTAACAACTGGCTCTGCTTGAAGTGCCAGTGATCGATGATGCCGTAGGCGGCGCGAATACCTGGCCAGGCGTTGAGCGAACTGAGCGCGCCCAACAGTGCAAGAAACGGTGGCACGATCAAGGTGAATTGCCCGCCCCATTTCTGGTTGAGATTGGCCATGCACGAAATGAAGGCAATCACCAGAAACGACTGCGCCGCCAGAAAGGCGTCGGTGCGGTTGGCCAGGATCGTGGTCTCGTACTGGATCTCGCGTCGATAGAACTCCAGCCGTTCGCGCGGGCTTTCGAACAGCAGGCCTTGTTCTGGCGGGTGCAGATCCTCGCTGTTGACCGAAGTGATGATGCGTTGTGACATGCAATCCTCTCAAGGGTGAACGCTGAGCACGGCGTCTGCTGCCTCACCGGGCACCATGATCACCTTGCGGCAGCGTTCTTGTTGTTCATCGAACATCTCATAGCCGCGGATCGCGTCTTCCAGGGCGATGCGGTGGGTGACGATGGCTTCGGGGTTCAGGCGGCCGGCTTCGATATGTTCGAGCAGCTCCGGCAAGTAGCGCTGTACATGGGTCTGTCCCATGCGGAAGGTCAGGCCTTTGTCGAAGGCGTCGCCAAACAAGAAACCGTGGATAAAACCGGCGTAGACCCCTGGCACGCTGACCACACCGCCGCGACGAACGGCTGCCATGCTCTGGCGCAACGCCTTGCCACTGCTGCCTTCGAGTTTGAGCGCGGTGAGCACCGACTCGGTGGTACTGCCTTTGGCTTCAAAACCCACGGCGTCGATCACCGCATCCACACCGCGCATGCCGCGGGTTTGGCGGATGATGGTGTCGGCCGGATCATCATCGTGGGAAAAATCGATAGGGATCACGCCGTAGGCGTCACGGGCGTAGTCGAGGCGATAACCGCACTCATCGACCATGAAGATCTGTTCAACCCCCAGCATCCGCGCGCAAGCCGCCGACAGCAGCCCAACCGGGCCTGCGCCGAAGATCGCCAGTGACGCGCCTTGGCCGACCTCGGCATTGAGCACCGCCTGCCAGGCAGTGGGCAGAATGTCGGAGAGAAACAGCACCTTGTCGTCCGCCAGGTGCCCCGGCACTTTGAAAGGCCCGACATTGGCCTTGGGCACGCGCACGTAATCGGCTTGGCCGCCAGGGATACCACCGTACAGGTGGCTGTAACCGAACAGCGCCGCACCCGGTGGGATGGCCTTTTTGTTGAGGATGGCGCCGCGACCGGTGTTGGTGGTTTCGCATGCGGCAAACAAATCGTGCTGGCAGAAGAAACAGCTACCGCAGGCAATCACGAACGGGATCACCACCCGATCGCCCGGGCTGACCGCGGTCACTTCGCTGCCCACCTCTTCGACAATACCCATGAATTCATGGCCAAGGATGTCGCCAGACTCGACCGCTGGAATCTTGCCGCGGTACAGATGCAAGTCCGAACCACAGATGGCCGTGGCGGTCACCCGCAGCACGATATCGTCATTTGCCTGAATCACTGGATCAGGCACGGTATCGACCCGTACGTCGCCAGCACCGTGGTAGGTCAATGCGCGCATGATCAGGTCTCCTTGGCACGAATTGCTCTTGTCATTAACTCCGAGCATCTTGACTGCCCTGGCGCTCAATCGCGGTCGGTTCTAACTGACGAGCGGCTCATGCATGCACGCTCCATTGGCTGTCGTGCTCCTCGATGGGCCGCTCATCGATGGCGTGGATCATGCCGCTGGCCAATGCCTCGCTCGGCCCAAGAATGCGCGGATAAGCCATCAGGTAGCGTTGTACATCGAGCGCTTCAGCGGCGCCTTGGGTACGTTCGGCGACGATCTCGGCGTACAGGCGCAGGTCGTAGTCCAGGCTCATGGCGTATTCGGCCATGCGCGCGTGGTCGACCGAGCCATGCAAGGTCCAATGAAACGGGTGGAACAAGAATTTGCTCAGTGCACAGGCCGTGCGATGGGCGCCAGCGAGAAAGATGATGTTGCCCATCGACTCCACTGTGCCCAGGTTATGGGTGTGCACCGGCACCGGCAGCGAGCGCAGGAAGTTGTACAAGGTAAAGCCGTAGCTGCACTCCCCGCCCATGGTGGCGATGTTGAGCTGCAGTACCTCAGGGCTCTGCTGGAGAATGCGCGAGCAGGTATTGATCAGGTTGCCGCAGGTGCTTGAGTTGATCGGGCCGGTGAAGTGAACGATATGCCTGGCCATGCGTGCCTCCAGAGTCGGCGGGTCTTGCCCGGATGGGCGAACGCTCAATCGGATGTGTCCTTGGCGGATGCTTGATCGCCCTGCTCGCCCATGCGCTGGTACTGCTTGCGTAAGGCATGCAGCTGGGCGGGGTCCATGTCTTCCAGATCCAGCAGGGCCTTGTGCGCCTTGCGTGTGGTGCGCAGCAGTTCGTCGATCTTCACGTGCAACTCGTCGCTGTCGCGGTTCTGGGTGTTCTGGATCAGGAACACCATCAAGAAGGTGATGATGGTGGTCGAGGTGTTGATCACCAGCTGCCAGGTGTCGTTGAAGTCGAACAGTGGGCCGCTGATCCCCCAGATCAAGATCATCAACATAGCGATGGCGAACGTAACCGGGCGTCCCGTGCAGTTGGCCAGCCATTGGGCGAAGCGATCGAACTTCATCGGCGTGTCCTCCAATGTCAGGCGAGCGATGAAACTCATGGCCCACCTTTGGTGGAATCGTCCGACGCGGCAAAGTTCAACTCATGCACACCTGCAAGCCCGGGCCATTCGTCAAATCCTGCTGAACCCTGGGCGGCGCGCCAAGGTCGCAACTCAAGGATTGCCTGATTCCCGTTCCAGGATTGAAGGAGGCAGTGTGAGCGAGATCCGTATCGGTATTTCAGGCTGGCGTTATGGCCCCTGGCGCAAAGATTTCTACCCCGAGGGGCTGCCCCAGGACAGCGAACTGGCGTTCGCCTCGCGGGCAGTCAACAGCATCGAGATCAATGGCTCGTTCTACAGCCTGCAAACGCCAGAGCGCTATCTTCATTGGGCTGAGCAAACCCCGCAGGACTTCGTGTTTTCGGTCAAGGGCCCGCGCTACATCACCCATATGCGCAGGCTTAAAGACATCGAACAGCCGCTGGCCAACTTTTTCGCCTCCGGCCCCTTACTGCTGGGCGACAAGCTCGGGCCGATTGTTTGGCAGTTTCCACCGAACATGCACTATGACGAGGAGCGTTTCAGCCAGTTTCTCGAGCTGTTGCCGTTCGATCGCAAGGCCGCCCGGCGCTGTGCCCAGCATTGCGCCGAGCGCTTGGTGGGCAATGGCGGTACCCAGATCAAGGGCGACGCGCCGTTGCGCCATGCCGTGGAGATCCGCCACGAGAGCTTTCTCTGTGAGTCGTTCATCAAGCTGCTGCGTACCCACAATGTCGCTCTGGTGGTCGCCGACAGTGCCGGCAAATGGCCCTACGTCGAAGACCTGACCGCCGATTTCGTCTATATGCGCTTGCATGGCGATGTCGAGCTGTACAGCAGCGGCTATACCTCGCGCGCCCTACGCCGTTGGCGCATGCGCGTCGAAGCCTGGAGCCAGGGTGAGCAGCCGGCAGATGTCCAGCTGATCAGCGCGCACGCGCCGCGCAAACGGCGTTCGCGAGATGTGTACTGCTATTTCGATAACGACCAGAAGGTCCATGCGCCCTATGACGCCCGCCGCCTGCTGGCCAAGCTCAATCTCGATGGTGAGCTGGTGACCGAGCCCGGCGTGGAACCGGAGGTTGAACTGTGAACTCGACGCTTACCGACCCTCGCCAGATCACCGACAGCGATACAGCGGTGCACCGGCTCAATGTGCTGACGATCAACGTGCACAAGGGCTTCACCTTCTTCAATCGGCGTTTCATCCTGCCCGAGCTGCGCGAAGCGGTGCGGGCCACGGGGGCTGACCTGGTGTTCTTGCAGGAGGTGCATGGCAGCCACGAGCGCCATGCCGAGCGCCATGCCGCCTGGCCGCAGACCCCGCAGTACGAGTTTCTTGCCGACAGCATGTGGCCGCAGTTCGCCTATGGGCGCAATGCGGTGTACCCCGACGGTGACCACGGCAACGCGCTGCTGTCGAAATTTCCCATCAGCGAATACCACAACCTGGATGTGAGTATTGCCGGCAACGAGCAGCGCGGTTTGTTGCATTGCCGCCTGCAAGTGCCTGGGCATGAGCAGGTGCATGCCATCTGCGTGCATTTGGGCTTGCGCGAAGCCCATCGCCAGCGCCAGGTACGTTTGCTGTTGGAGTTTCTTGACAGCCTGCCAGCGAAGGCGCCGGTGATCGTCGCCGGAGACTTCAATGACTGGCGGCTCAAGGCTGATGCGCTGCTATCGGAGCGGCTGGTAGAGGCGTTCGGCGAGCACTTTGGCACGCCCGCCCGCAGCTTTCCGGCACGCCTGCCGTTGCTCCGGCTGGACCGCATCTACCTGCGTAACGCCATGCCCTGCAAAGCCCAGGTGTTGGCCAAATACCCGTGGTCGCACTTGTCTGACCATGCGCCCTTGGTTGCGGAGGTGAGCCTGTGAAAACCCCTTGGACAGACGGCAACAGCGTACAGCTGCTGATCAATGGCGAGGAGTACTACCCGCGCGTGTTCGAGGCCATGGCCCAGGCGCGTGAAGAGATCCTGCTGGAAACCTTCATCATCTTCGAGGACAAGGTCGGCCAGCAGTTGCAGCAAGTCCTGATCGACGCTGCCAAGCGCGGCGTGCGGGTCGAAGTGGCGGTCGACGGCTACGGCACAGCGGACCTGACCGATCAGTTCATCGCGGCCATGACCGAGGCCGGGGTCAGCTTCCACGCTTTCGATCCGCAGCCGCGGCTGGTCGGGATGCGCACCAACCTGTTCCGTCGCTTGCACCGCAAGATCGTCGTGGTCGACGGCGAGCGGGCGTTTATTGGCGGAATCAACTACTGCCTCGACCACTTGGGCGAATTCGGGCCGATGGCCAAGCAGGATTACGCCGTGGAAGTCACAGGGCCGGTGGTGGCCCAGGTCCATGCGTCCAGCCGACGGCTACTGGCGCCCGTCCTGCAACCGCCAAGCCAGGTGCGGCCAGTCAGCGCGCCTACCGGCAACGCCAGTGCGGTCTTGGTGGAGCGCGACAACAACCGCCACCGCACCGATATCGAGCAGCAGTACCTGCAGGTGTTTCGCCAGGCCCAACGGCGGATTGTAGTGGCCAATGCCTACTTCTTCCCCGGCTATCGCTTGCTGCGAGAACTGCGCAATGCCGCCCGCCGCGGGGTCGAGGTGACCTTGATCCTGCAAGGGCAACCGGACATGCGCTGGGTCCGGGCGTTGTCCCGGCTGCTCTATAACTACCTGCTGCGCGATAACGTGCGCATTCACGAGTACTGCCAGCGGCCGCTGCACGGCAAGGTTGCGCTGGTCGACGAGGAGTGGTCGACGGTCGGCTCGAGCAACCTCGACCCGTTGAGCCTGTCGCTCAACCTGGAGGCCAATCTGCTGATTCGCGATCGCGCCTTCAACCAGATGCTCTACAAGCACCTCAGCGAACTGGCCATGCAGCAATGCAAGGCGGTAACCCTGGAGCGGATGATTCGCGGCTATTGGTGGCGGGCACCGTTGATTTTCATGGGTTTCCACCTGACCCGCTGGTTCCCCCGCGTCGCCGGCTGGTTCCCGGCCCATCGCCAGCGCCTGCAATCGCTGCAACCGGACACCGATAGCCACGCCAACTTTCACGAGGGTAAGACCTGATGCAGACCAAGCGCTGGCATACCTGGGCCAAACGGCTGTTCACCGTGGCGTTCCTGATCCTGATTCCTGTGCTGCTGTATACCCTGGCGCGCAATCTGGACTGGAACGAGGTGCGCCAATCGTTGCTCGCCTATAAACCCAGCACCTTGATGATCGGCCTGGTGCTGGCGTTATGCAGCTATCTGGTATTTGCCAGCTACGATCTGCTCGGCCGGGCCTACACGGGGCACTCGTTGCCGGCGCGCCAGGTATTGCCGGTGGCGTTCGTCTGCTATGCCTTCAACCTCAATTTCACCACCTGGGTGGGTGGCGTGGCCCTGCGGTATCGGCTGTATGGCCGGTTAGGGCTGGATACCGCGACCATCACCAAGATCCTCACCCTGGGTCTGCTGACCAACTGGATGGGCTACATGCTACTCGCTGGGGTGGTGTTCGCTTCACGTCAGGTCAAGCTGCCGGACAGCTGGGCAGTAGGCGTTAGCGGGCTGCAGCTGATCGGTTTTCTGCTGTTGGCTATCGTTATCGGATACCTGCTGGCCTGCGCCTTTGCCAAGCGGCGTACTTGGCAGTGGCGTGAGCATGAGATCACCCTGCCCTCGCTGCGCCTGGCGCTGTGTCAGGTAGCACTGGGGGCCAGCAATTGGGCCTTGATGGCAGCGCTGATTCATTGGCTGTTGCCACATGAGCTGTTCTACCCCTCGGTGCTGGGTATTTTGCTGATCAGCTGTGTGGCCGGTGTAGTGGCGCACATTCCGGCAGGCCTGGGAGTGCTCGAGGCGGTGTTCCTCGCCCTGCTCCATGGGCAGTTGGGCCAGGGCACGCTGGTGGCGGCGCTGCTTGGCTATCGCACGTTGTACTACCTGATTCCGCTACTGCTGGCGGTGGTCGCCTATCTGGTCCTGGAAAAGCGCGCCAGGGCCATGCGCCAGCAGGGCAAGGCGACATTGCGCAAGACCTGAACAAGGGCCGACGGCCCAGGAGGTTAGCCATGCGTGTCCCTGTTCTGCTGTTGGTGCTGGCAAGCTTGACCAGCACCCAGGTGCTGGCCGAGGCCTGCGATGTGATCACGCGTTCGTCCAGCGAGGCGGTCAAACCGGTGGACCGACATACCTGCTACAGCTACAGCAACATGCCTGCCGAAGCGATCAACTGGTCGTGCAGCAATGAAAGCAAGGACATGCTCAGCACCGAGAAGCACAAGGTCGCCCGCTGCGCCGATAGCAGCGTTGGCAGTTGCATCGCGCCGTTGACCCAGGAATCGCTGGCCAATCCGAAAGCCGCTGGCAGTGACCAACCCTCGACCCGGCCAGCCCTGTCCAAGGATGCGCGGGTGATCACCTACTACTACGACACCCCAAGCCTGGGGCAGGCGCGTAACGATTGTGAGCGGAACAATGGTATCTGGCAGACTCACTGACCGGTGAGATGGCTGTTGGGGCCGCAGCGCGGCCCCAAAAACTTAGGTCTGCTCAGATGGATCAGGCTTGCCGCAGGAACAACCACCCATCCGGCACCGTTCACCATTACGATGCCCCGTGGCACAGGCTTCACAGCAATAAGCCTTGCCCCCTTGCTGCACGGCATTGGCGTCTACCGTGCAATTGCAGTGTGGGCAGGCGCAGCGTTGCTCTTTCATGGTCAGCTCCTTTTCTCTTCATCGTGCGAATCAACCGGCGAGACCTCATCGGTCCAGGGCTCGCCGTCCAGCGGTGCTGAGCGGGCCAGCTCTGCTTCATCCAGGCCAATCCCACCCCCAATCTCATTGGCCTCGACTTCGCGCAGGGTTTGATCTGCCGGGCCATCGCCGTCACCCAGTTCATCGGCATCGCGGGCACCGGTCTCGTCATACAAGGTGTCGGGGCTCATATCGTCGAGGGTGACGTTGTCCTCGTGCAGGCTGTCGCTCAGGGCCTCACCGCCGGTCATGCCACTCTCGGCAACGCGCCGGGCTGGGTATTCGTGGTCCACTTCGCGTGCCGGACGCTCATCGCCAATGCGGCCTCGGCGCTGGTCATTGCGCTCGTCGAAATCCAGTTCGTGGACGCTGCCCATACGGTCCTCGGTGTCGTCGATCTCGACCTGAGGGCGGTTTTTCCGATCATCTGGCTGGGCCATCTTGGTTCTCCGGCAAAGGGTTCATTCGGTCGACTGCCAACCCCTGGCAATGATTCAGAGTTTCTGCCAGGTGGCGCCTGCCAACAGATTGAACTCTGTCTGGCGCCGGCCTCTCCCACCTCTAGAGACCCGCGAATCGTCCCGGAGCCGGCCATGGCCAAACCCTTGCAGGAGTACCAACGCAAGCGCGACTTCAGCGCTACCCCTGAGCCTGCTGGCAAGCGCCAGCGCGGCAAGCAGGTGCATGCCTTGCAGTACTGCATCCAGAAGCACGATGCCAGCCATCTACACTATGACTTTCGCCTGGAGCTCGATGGCACGCTGAAAAGCTGGGCCATTCCCAAGGGGCCGTCACTCGATCCGAAGGTCCGGCGCCTGGCCGTGCACGTCGAAGACCACCCGCTCGATTACGCCGATTTCGAGGGCAATATCCCCGAGGGGCACTACGGGGCGGGCGATGTGATCGTCTGGGACCGCGGCATCTGGGAGCCCGAAGGCGATCCGCATGCCAGCTACGCCAAGGGCAAGCTGCGTTTTCGCTTGCAAGGAGAAAAGCTCTCCGGGGTGTGGAACCTGTTTCGCACTCATCTGGCAGGCAAGAAAGAGCAGTGGATGCTGGTCAAGTCGCATGATGACGAGGCGCGTAGCGAAGCCGAATACAGCATCGTCGAGGCGCAACCTGATAGCGTGCTCAGTGATCGCACGCTGGTGTCCCGGCGCGCCAAGGTCGCCGACCAACCGGCCAAGCGCCCCGCGGCCAGCCGCAAGCGCGCCAGCTCTACAGCCAAGACAGCGTTGCCTGATCATTTGCAGCCGCAACTGGCGACCCTGGTCGACTCCCCACCCAGTGGCGATTGGCACTATGAGGTAAAATTCGACGGCTACCGGATTCTGGCCCGCATCGATGGCGAGGACGTGCGCCTGTTCACCCGCAACGGCCATGACTGGAGCGCGAAGATGCCGCATCAGGTGCAGGCGCTGCGCAAGCTCAAGCTCAAGTCCGCCTGGCTCGACGGCGAAATGGTGGTCACTGGCGACAACGGCGTGGCTGATTTTCAAGCGTTGCAGAACGCCTTCGACACCGAGCGCGACGAGCAGATCAGCTACTACCTGTTCGACCTGCCGTTCTTCGATGGCCAGGACCTGCGCCAGGCGCCGCTGCAGGCGCGTCGTGAGCAGCTTGCCAAGCTGTTGAAGAAAGATCGCAGCGATGTGCTCAATTTTTCCGCCGATTTCGATGAGCCGGTGCAGTCGTTGCTCGACAGTGCTTGCCGCCTGGGGCTTGAAGGGCTGATTGGCAAGCGCCTGGACAGCCCCTACGTCAGCCGCCGCAGCAATGACTGGATCAAGCTCAAGTGCCAACAGCGCCAGGAATTCGTCATCGTCGGCTACACCGATCCCAAGGGCAGCCGCAGTGGCTTCGGCGCCTTGCTGCTGGCGCTGCATGACAGCGACAGCGGCGCGCTGCGCTATGCCGGCAAGGTCGGCACCGGGTTCACCGCCACCACCCTGGCCAGTATTCATGCCCGGCTCAAGCCCCTTGAGGTCGGCAAATCCGCCTTGGCCAAGCCACCCACAGGCGCCGAGGCGCGTGGCGTGCATTGGCTCAAGCCGACGCTGCTGGCCGAGGTCGCCTATGCCCAGATGACCCGCGACGGCGTGGTGCGCCATGCGGTGTTTCATGGCCTTCGCGACGACAAGCCGGCGCAGTCGATCGACCTGGAACGCCCGGCGAACAAAGCCGCCAAGCACAAGGAGAACACGCTTTTGAGCGACCTGCACCTGACCCACCCCGAGCGGGTCATCGACGCCTCCACGGGTGTGACCAAACGCGAGATCGCCGAGTACTACGCTGACGTCGCCAAGTGGCTCATGCCCCAGCTGAAAAACCGCCCCGTGGCGCTGGTCCGCGCCCCTGAGGGGCTAAGCGGCGAGCTGTTCTTTCAAAAAAATGCCGGCCAGCTGCACATCCCAGGCGTGCTCAGTTACGAAAAAGCCGAGGCGGGCCAGGCGGCGATGGTCCTCAATCGGCCTGACTCGTTACTGGGCGCGGTGCAGATGAACATGCTCGAACTGCACACCTGGAACGCCACCGACAAGGATTTCGACAAGCCCGATCGGTTCGTCCTGGACCTCGACCCAGACCCTGCGCTGCCGTGGAAATCGATGGTCGAGGCGACCCAGTTGACCCTGACCCTGCTCGATGAGCTGGGTTTGAAGGTGTTCCTCAAGACCAGCGGCGGCAAGGGCATGCACCTGGTCATACCGCTGAGCCGGCGCGACAGCTGGGACCAGGTCAAGGACTTCAGTCACGCCATCGTCGACTACCTGGCCAAGCTGTTTCCGGATCGGCTCAGTGCGGTGTCCGGGCCGAAAAACCGCGTCGGACGGATCTTCATCGACTACCTGCGCAACGGCAAAGGCGCCACCACCGCGTGCGCCTATTCGCTGCGCGCGCGCGAAGGGCTACCGGTCTCGGTGCCGATCTGGCGCGAAGAGCTGACCCAGCTCAAGGCCGCCAATCAATGGACTATCAGCACTATTCGCGAGCGTCTGGCCGAGGTCGATGACCCCTGGGCGCAGTTAGGCAAAACCCGCCAGATGATTACCGCGCGGATGCGCAAGCAGCTGGGGTTGACGTAATGGAACGCTGGATCGACATGCTGCAATGGCCCGCCATGCTCCTGACCGTACTGGCCGCCTGGTGCATTGGCTCGCGCCAGCCCGGGCGGCGGCGACTGGGTTTTTGCTGCTTTATCACCAGCAACGTGTTGTGGGTGCTGTGGGGCTGGCAGATCCAGGCCTGGGCGCTGATCGTGCTGCAGTTCTGCCTGGCAGCCATGAACCTGCGCGGCTGGAAGAAGAACATGAGCATGGAGTCGCAGACATGAATACCTTTTCACATCTTGCCCCACCGCGCCTGGAAGGCCTGCTACAGGCATTCGCCGAGCGCAAGCAGCCGCTGCTGATCGAGGATCAGCTGGCGCAGCTGATGCGCGCGCTGCAGGCCGATCATCTGGATGTGCTGCCGTTGCCAGGTCAAGGCCAGACCCTGCAACGTTGGCAGATCCTGGCGCAAGTCGCTGGCTGCGACCTGGCACTGGCCAAGCTCTACGAAGGGCACACCGACGCCCTGGCGATTCTGGCCGAATGCGGTGCACCGGAACTGGCAGATGATGGCATCTGGGGGGTGTACGCCGCTGAGCCGCCCGATGCTCGGGTAGAGATCGTCGACCGTGCCGGCGACCAGCTGCGTCTGCGCGGGCGCAAGGCCTGGTGTTCGGGTGCCTTGCAGATCGACCGCGCGTTGATCACGGCCTGGGACCAGAATCAGCAGCCGCAACTGGTGGCCATCGATTTGTCCGATCCCAGTCTCACTCTTGCGGCGGATCATTGGCAGGCGGTGGGCATGGCCAGCACTGCCAGCGCCGATATCCTCTTCGACGACTCGCTTGGCACCGCGGTGGGCCAACCGGGTCAGTACCTGGCCCGCCCTGGGTTCTGGCACGGCGGCGCAGGGATCGCCGCGTGCTGGTATGGCGCGGCGCAGGCGCTCGCTGGGTATTTGCGTGCGCATTGCGCAAAGCCGAGCCCCGAGCCGCACGCCGCTGCCCACCTTGGCGCTGTAGATGCGGCGCTCCTGGGTGCCAGCGCCGCCCTGCGCGAATGTGCCGGCTGGATCGACCAGCAGCCGATGGCGGACGCCAGTTTGCAGGTACGCCGCACCCGCGCCCAAGTCGAGCAGGCGGTGGACTGCGTGATCCAGCACGTCGGCCGCGCCCTTGGCGCCACCCCGTTCTGCCGCAACAGTCACTTCGCCAGGCTCAGCGCCGACCTGCCGGTCTATCTGCGGCAAAGCCATGCCGAACGCGATCTGGCTGCCCTTGGCGTACAGCTGGCGCAGCTGCCAACAGGAGCCTGGCAACTATGAGCGAAAACCTGATCCAGTCCAGCACTGGCACCCCGTGGGCCGACTGGCAACACTCTGCGCACCTGGCCCGGGCCAGTTGGATCGCCCCCCAGCAGCTATGTCCGCCAGGCCGCCGCCTGGTGCTGGTGGCGCCGCACCCGGACGATGAAATCCTCATGGCTGGCGGTTTGCTGGCCAGCTTCAAGGGCCGTGAACAGGAGCTGGTGCTGATCTCGGTCACCGATGGCGAAGGCAGTCACCCACATTCGACACAATGGACCGAGCATCGCCTGCGCCGCCAGCGCCCACTGGAGAGTCGCCATGCCTTGCAACAACTGGAACTGGACCTCAATACCCTGGACTGGCGGCGGCTGAACCTCAAAGACGGCGCCCTGCCCCGCGACGAGGCGTTTCTGGTCAATCACCTGAACCAGCTGCTCAAGCCCGACGACCTGCTCCTGACCACTTGGCGCAACGATGGCCATTGCGATCACGAGGCGGTTGGCCGTGCTGCCGCTCAAGCGGCGCTGGCGCGCAAGGCGCAGCTGGCTGAGGTGCCGGTATGGGCCTGGCACTGGGCGACCCCAGACGACCCGCGCCTGCCCTGGCCACGAGCGCATCGTATCCAGTTGGGTGAGGCCCTTGTGGCCCGTAAGCGTCAGGCGCTCGCCGCCCATGCCAGCCAGTTGCAGCCTGACGGCGACACGCCAGCGGTGCTGCCCCAACGTTTGCTCGATTGCCTACTGCAACCTTTCGAATTGGTATTCCTATGAGCCTCGATGCGCAGTACTTCGCCCAGTTGTATGCCGGTAATGATGACCCCTGGGCCTTTCGCACCCGCTGGTACGAGCGGCGCAAGCGCGACCTGGTCATGGCCAGCCTGCCACGCCAATGCTACGAGCGAGTGTTCGAGCCGGCCTGCGCCAATGGCGAACTCAGCGTATTGCTGGCCGATCGCTGTGCCAGCTTGCTGTGCCAGGACCTTGACCCCACCGCAGTGAACCTTGCCCGTGAGCGACTGGCCGGGGTGGATCATGCCCGCGTCGAACAAGGCCACTTGCCCGCAGACTGGCCAGGGCAACGCTTTGACCTGATCGTGTTGAGTGAAGTGGGTTATTACCTGGATCCGACCGATTGGCTGCAAGTCATCGAGCAGTCGGTCGCCAGCCTCGACTACGACGGCGGCCTGCTGGCCTGCCATTGGCGCCATCCGATTGCCGGTTGCCCGCAAGATGGTCGCCACGTGCATGACCTGCTGGCCAAGCATTTACCGCTGTACCCCGTGCTTCGCCATGAAGAGGCCGATTTTCTGCTCGAATACTGGTCGTGCCAGCCCAGCGTGGTCGATCTGGATGAGAGGTGCGAATGATTGCAGTGATCATCCCCGCGCATAACGAAGCCCGGCGTCTGGGGCGATGCCTGAAATCGGTCAAGGCCGCCGCTCTGCTGGCCGAGCAGGCAGGCCATCGGGTCGAGGTGTTGGTCGTGCTCGATCGCTGCAGCGACGGCAGTGCTGGCGTTGCGGATCGCCACGGGGTCGCCACGCTCGCCGTCGATGCGGGTAACGTCGGCCTTGCCCGGCGTGCCGGGGCGGCGCTAATGCTTGAGCGCGGCGCCTCGTGGTTGGCCTGTACTGACGCCGACAGCCGCGTGCCCAGTCATTGGTTGCTGTGGCAGCTGGCGTGCGCTGCGGATGCTGTGTGCGGCACCGTGCACATCGAGCGTTGGCAGCCCTGGCAAAAGGCGGCGTTACGCGAGCTGTATCGCAGCCGCTATGAAGCGCGTGAAGGGCATCGGCATATCCACGGGGCGAACCTGGGCGTGTGCGCCAAGGCGTATGAAAAAGTGGGCGGGTTCGCGCCGTTGCCGGCACATGAAGATGTGCATCTGGTACGTGCGTTGGAGGCGCAGGGGGCGCAGATCGTCTGGACGGCCAAGCACAGTGTCGCGACCAGTAGCCGGCGGGACAGCCGTGCCCGCGAAGGGTTTGGGGATTATCTGGCGGGGTTGGAAAGCGTGAGTGTTTGAGGGGCTGTGCTGGCCTCATCGCGGGGCAAGCCCGCTCCCACGCATCGAGGTGGGTCGCATTCTGCGTGGGAGCGGGCTTGCCCCGCGATGAGGCCAATACAACTCAAGAAGCCTTACGCGTGCGCTTGGCCGGCTTCTTGTCAGTTTCTTTGGTTGCAGCAGCCTTCTTCTTCGGCGCAGGCGCCCCCTTGCCACCCAGGCTGCGTTTGAGCAGCTCGGTCAAGTCGATGATATCGGCGCCTTTCGAAGCGCCCTCGCCTTCGGCTTTCTCCACCACGCTGATCTTGCCCTTGCTGGCCTTTTCTTCGACCAGGTCCATGATGGTCTGGCGGAAGGCATCGTGATATTCGTCGGGGTTCCACGGCCCGCTCATGTCCTGCACCAGCCGCTTGGCCATGTCCAGCTCACGCTTGTCGAGCTTGCTGTCGGTCACGCTCTTGTCCAGCTCCAGGGTATCGATGCCGCGCACTTCCTCGGGCCAGCGCAAGGTGATCATCACCAGCGCATCCTCAAGCGGCCGCAGCAGCGCCAAGTGTTGCCGGGTGTGCAAGACCACCGTGGCCAGGGCCACCTTGCCGGTGCTGTCCAAGGTTTCGCGCAGCAAGGCATAGACCTTGCCGCCACGCCGGTCCGGGCTCAGGTAGTAGGGGGTATCGAAGTGCTGCAAGGGAATGTCACTGGCCTCGACGAATGAAAAGATATCGATGGTCTGGGTCGCTTCCGGCCGGGCATTGCGGATTTCTTCTTCGCTGATGATCACGTAGCGGCCTTTCTCGTACTGCACGCCCTTGACGATGTTGTCCTTGTCGATTTCCTTGCCGGTGGCCTTGTTCACCCGTTTGTAGCCGACCGGATCCATGCTGCGCTTGTCCAGCCAGTCGAAATCGACCCGCTCGGTACGCACGGCGGTGTTGAGGGTGACAGGGATGTGCACGAGGCCGAAGCTGATCGCGCCTTTCCAGATTGCCCGGGCCATGGTCGGTCAGCTCCTAGGGTTGGCAGGTTTGGCCAGACTGGCAGTAGCGCAAGGCGCCGCAACGCTCGCAGCATTGGCACTGTAGGCCAGCAATTTCACCACTGAGTGTGGTGCGCCACTGGCAGCCACGCAGTAGGCAGAGGAGTTTCATCAGCCACCTCCTTGACCCGCGCTTTCGCGGGCTCTTACTTGCACTGACTGCGCGCTGGCGCGAAGGTTTACTCGTATTGCCCTATGGCAGCGGTTTTGCGCCGCTGGCGCTGCTGCGGCCCTCGGCCAGTACCTGAGCGACCACCTGATGCAATGCCTTGGCGCTGTCCAGCCCGGCACCGCGCGCCTCTGCCAGGCAGCTGAGCTGGCGATCGGCGCTGGTGCCGTGCTCAAGGATGTTCAGACCATGGATGAAGGCTCGCTCGGCATCTGCGGTATCCGGTGGGTGCTGGCTGCGCAATTGCGCCAGCCAGGCTTGGGCGGTGACCGGCTGTTGCTGATGAACGCCGAGGAACTGGCCGTGGCGGCCGTAGCGCAGCGCGCGCCAGTAGTTTTCCTGGGTAATCCAGTGCTGTTCACGGCTGAGTGGCAAGGGGCTGTAATGCGCCAGGGCGCACTGCTCGACCAGATGACGAAATACAGCAGCGATGGCCAGCGCGTCCTCCAGCTGCGGGCAGGCATCGCAAATGCGCAGCTCGACCGTGGGATAGCGCTGCGAGGGCCGTATCGCCCACCAGAACGCGCCGTCCTTGGCCAGGGCGCCGGTGCGCTGGTGCAAGGCGCGATAGCGCTGGTAGGCGGCCCAGTCGGCCAAGGGCTCGGGCAGCCCCATGTGCGGCCACTCGCCACAGATCACCCGCCGATAACTCATGTAGCCGGTGTTCTGCCCGCTCCACAACGGCGAAGAGGTGCTCATGGCCAGCAGCAACGGCAGCCAATACAGCACGCGGTTGATCAACTGCATGCGATCGCAGCCGGGCGGCACGCCGACATGCACGTGCAGGCCAGATAACAGACTGCGCTTGGCCACCTGCTGATAGTCGTCGAACAACTGCCGGAAGTGCATAGAGGTCCGAGGTCGTTGTCGCCGCCAATGGGCGCTGGGGTGGCTGGCAGCGCAGTAGAGGCCAGCGCCCTCCTCGGCCAGTGCTTGGTTCAGCCGTTGCCGGTATTCAACGAAAAAGCTTCGTGCCTGGTGCAGGTTGGCGAACACCGGTGAGGCAATTTCGATCTGGCTGCAAAACATTTCTTCGGCAAAGTAGCTGCCGGCGACTTCTCGGCAACGCCGGGCTATCGCTGGCGAGGGTGAGGCCAGCACACGACCGCTGGCGAGGTCCACCAACAGGTATTCTTCCTCGATGCCAAAGGTACATGGCCGGTACATGGCCCGTCAGCCAATGCGGGTAACGCGCAAGGCAACCGCGGCGATGCGCTCGACCTGCGCATAGCCAGGCTCAAGCAGTTGCTCGCCAAACACATCCGGATCCAGCTCTTGATACAGCCAACTCCAGCGCGGCCCCGCCAGGCGTTGGCGGGCAGCTTGCAGGAGGGCATCGCGACCTTCGACGATGGCAACGCCGGTGTACAGCAGCAAGGTCCCGCCAAGGCTCAGGCGCTGGCAGGCTTGCTCGATGATCCGCATCGACAGCTCAGCGCCGAGCGCAGCGCCACCATGGCGATACTGTCGCTGCTGGGTATCGAGCATGTACGGCGGGTTGGCGACGATCAGGTCGAAGCTTCCCGTCAGCCCCTGGAGCAGGTCGCTCGGCTCGACCGACACGTTGCTGAGCCCGGCCAACGCGGCATTGATCGCGGTGTAGCGCAGCGCCAGTGGGTTGATGTCGACCGCGCTGACTTGCGCATGGGGCGCGGCCTGGGCGATCAACAGCGCACCAATACCCGCGCCGCAGCCGATGTCGACGGCGTGCTGGACCGGCTCGGGGCTACGTTGCAGATGATCGCCAATGACCTGGGCGAAGCGGTAGCTGTCCGGGCCGAAAAACACCGAGTCACTGGCCTCGGTAGGATAGGCCGAGTGCACCAGCAGCAGCTCATCCAGGTTCGACCAGCGGACCTTGCTGCGCAGCAGCTCAGCCTGCTGCTCGACAACCTGCGCACTGTGCAGCAGTGCCAGTTCATCGGCAGACACCAGCGAGGGGAGAAACGGTCGGCTCCAGCCAAACACATCGCGCACATTGTGCGCCTGCTCGGCGCCGGGGCGAGCGTTGTTGCGCGCATGGGTGGCGGGCGTGACGCAGGTAAAGCGGTAGCCATCGGCGCGCAAGCGTTGGCCCAGCTCCAGCAGGGCTTGGTCGGCGTGAATTTGCCCCTGGGACAGTTGCATCAGTGCGCGCCCTCTTGGGTAAGCCCAGTGGCGCGGATATACGCCTGGGTCGCCAGCAGGCCTTCTGGCAATGCGTGACGGTTGCCAGCCATCCGCTCGATCAGCACGTCAATAGGCTCAAGTGCCGGGTCGGCCGCCGAGGGTTGCACGGATGATTCAGCCTCCCAGCTACCGGGTATCAGCCGGCGCGGTTTGGGCCCTTGCCAGTCACCGGCAATCCAGTCGTACCAAAGCTGCTTCTCGTAGGCGCTGAACACCCCGAACATGGCGGCCGAAGGGCCTTCGATCAAACCCCAGAAGCGGCTCTGATCCGGCGCTTGATTGCGCTTTATCCAGCCTTGCGCTTGCATGGCTTGGACGAACTCGGCGATCGCCTCTGAGCCTGCCAGCCATTGGTTGACCGTACGGCCTTGCAGCTTGCAGTGGTCAGAGTGCATGAACTGGCCAAACCCACGCTTGCGCTCCAGCGCTGCGAACAGCTCGCCTTGCAGGTCAAAACGGGCTATCAGCTCGGCGGCCGGAACGCCCAGGTCATTCAAGCGATAACCGCCTCGCACGCGTTGGTAGAACGCCTGCGCGTCGGATTGCGGACACAGTTGCAGCAGGGCCTGGATCGAGCGCTGGGCATGGCCGCTGGCGGCATTGTCGATGGTGACGTGGAGCTGGAAGTAGTGCCCGTCGATACCCAGTTCAGCCAGCTCGTAGGTGGTGATCAACAGGTGCAGCGGCGGTTGCTCGTAGCCCAGGTTGTAGCCGATCACTTCAGCCAGGAACTGCTCAGTGTTCTGCCCTAAGGCCAATTGCACGGCGCCTTGTAGATAGCGGGCGTCGTCCAGCGCAATCGACTCAAGGCAACCCAGGCGACTGAGCAGGCGCTGGTAGATCAACACATGGTTACAGCGCGAATCGCCGTCGCCCAGCTCTTCCAGATAAGTGCGGATCAGGCCGTGGTAGCGTGGGTCGCGCCACTGGTGCAAGGTGCCGTGCAACCAGGCCCCATCGACCGCCTTGGTCGGTGCGACTTGCTGCAAGTACCACAGCGCCTGGGCCCGGTTGGCGAAATACCGCCGGGGTTCGCCCTGGCGGCGCTGTTGTAGATAGGCGGCGTAGTCACGCGCAACCCGGGTGGCAGCGTGTGCGCTCCACTGCGCCAGTTGCTGCGGATCATCAGGCAGGTCATCAGGCATTTGCGCGGCCCGTTGCAACTGCTCGGCAAGCCACTGCGCGCCGTTGCCGCCTTGCAGCAAGGCGTGGTAGCGCTGCTGTAGGCTGCTGCTCTGGGCCGGTACCAGCAGGTCAGTCTTGCGGGTCATCACCGTCATGCCTGACTCCTTGCCCAACTACGGACGTTTGCTGTCTTGGGGGATCGGCTCAGGGCCGGGGGTTGGCTGCGGTGCAGGTTGATCGGGTTTTTGCATTTGCAGGGAAGGCTTGCTTTGGTCGGCGTCTTCGGCCGGATGATCGGTGTCTCGGTCAAAGCAACCGCCAAGCAGTGCAAGGCTGCTCAACAGGCAAACGGTAGATACCAGGCGCATGGGCTGTCCTCCTGCGAATAAAAAACGCAGTGCCGCGCAAACGGCACTGCGTGCTTCATTTACGAGCGGCCACCTTTGCGGCCCGACTCGCTGCGGTCGGTAGTGGTGCCCGATTGCTGGCCGCCTTTACGGCCAGCCTCGGAGGCTTTCTGCCGGTCATTGGCGAAATTGCCAGGGTTCTTGGTGCCGCCCTGACTGCCCGACTTGCCACTTTCTTTGTTAGCCATGGTCATGAACCTCATGAGGCTTGGGAAAATGCACAGCGCTGCGCCGTACATAGTGTGGGAGTACGGCGATAAGCGCGGATTCGCTTTATTTCCGAAGCGGCCTGACCGGTGGCATTAAATAAGCACCAGGCGCTTATTTGGTGCGCAAGCCTTGCGCGCTACCAGGTCAGCACTGCGCCCACCGCGAAGGTGTCAGTCTCTTCGTTCTGCGCATCCCCTTCATGGCCTTCGATCTCGAACTGGTTGTACTCGGCGACCAATTTGAGGTTGTCATTGATGTCGTGAAACAGGGCAATGCCGCGGGTTTGATAATCGGCCCCGGTATTGACCGCGCCATTGCCATCATCCTTGGTCTTGCCATACGACAGCGCCAGGCGGTTCTTGCCCAAGCGATACGAGCCCTGCAGCAGGTAGCCCTTGCTGTCGACCTCGCGCAGGGTCGCCTCGCCGGCATTGTTGGTGAAAAACGGGTTGATGCCTTTGGCGGTAAAGCCAGAACCGGTCAGGGAAAACGCCCCCATTTTGGCCTGCACGCCATAGCCCACGCCCTTGGAGGTCACCGACTCGACCGTGCTGTCGGTGTTGTCGGAGGTCTGGTAGCTGCCGTTGAGCCAGCTGTAGATCTGCGCGCCGGCCAGGTCGAACTGGTAGGTAATCTCGCTCTCGGTGCGCGGGTTTTCCTGGTAGGCCTTGCCCACCGCGCTGTCATCGTTGGTATCGACCGGGTCCATGATGCCCACGGCGATGCGCAGGCCGTCCATTTGCGGGCTGCGGTAGGTGATCTGTGAGGTCGGGAACGGGTACGGGTAACCGCTGCCGATGTTGCCGAACGATACCCCGCCGCCGTCCACCAGGCCCAGGGTATCGCTGACCTGACCGTAACCGGCGAGCAGTTCATCGAGGAGGATGTTGGAACGGGCGAACAGGCCAAAATCCTTGCCGATCAGCACTTCGCCCCATTCAGGGTTGGCCACGGTGCCGTAGAACTGGCGCACATCGATGGCAGTGTCGGTGCCGTTGGTCTCGCTGTCGTTGATGGTGACCCAGAACGAGGAGCGCCCGCCGAGCTTGAGATCGTCGATCTGGCGGGTCATGTTGAAGCCTAGGGTGTTGGGCAAAAAGCCCATTTTTACCCGCGATTGGCGCCGGTCGTACTGCTCGCCAGCCCGGTCGATATCGCTGTTGACGTAGAAGGCGTTGATGTAGCCGTCGGTGGAAAAGGTGGTCTGGTCCTTGTCATAGAGCATGATCTCGGCGCTGGCCATTGGGCTCAGGGCCAGGCTGGCAAGGCCGCCAAGCAGCGGCAGGATACGGCGTTGGGCATTGTTATTGTTGTGCATGGCGCGCTCCGCAATCGGTAGGGACGGGTGTCGGGCCGATTATCGAAAGCGCGTGCGCCCTGCCCTACGCTGCCTTGGCAGCGATTGGCCAGTGCCTTGGCCGGGCGCGAGTGGATGGCGGCACAGCGAACTAATCCCTTGTCCACCCGTGTCACACGGCTAAAGTGGCAAGACCCGGTCCGGAAGGCGCGCCTTTAAGGCAAAAATGCAGGCACGCCCTGCATATTTGTCGATTGTGCAAGGCAAATTCGCATGACAGGATCCCCTGATCCTCCAGCGCACTCCAGACTTCACTTGGAAAATCAATAACAAAGCAGGGAGAACGCGATGACCGCGCATGCTCACATTTCGGCAACGGATCATGTCTTGGCCGAAGTCCGCAATCAGATTGGCCACCTCACCCTCAACCGCCCCGCCGGCCTCAATGCCCTGACCCTGGATATGGTGCGCAGCCTGCAGCAGCACTTGGACGCCTGGGCCGATGACAGCCAGGTGCAGGCCATTGTCCTGCGTGGCGAAGGCCCCAAGGGCTTTTGCGCCGGCGGCGATATCCGCTCGCTGTATGACAGCTTCAAGGCCGGTAGCACGCTGCATGAGCAGTTCTTCGTCGAGGAGTACGCCCTCGACCAGTGCATCCACCGCTACCGCAAGCCGATACTGGTGCTGATGGACGGCTACACCTTGGGCGGTGGCATGGGCCTGGCCCAGGGCGCCGACCTGCGGGTGGTCACCGAGCGCAGCCGTTTAGGCATGCCGGAGACTGCCATCGGTTACTTCCCGGATGTCGGCGGCAGCTATTTCCTGTCGCGCATTCCCGGCGAGCTGGGCACTTACCTGGGCGTCAGTGGCGTGCAGATCCAGGCGGCCGATGCCTTGTATTGCGGTCTGGCCGACTGGTACCTGGCCAGCGACAAGCTATCGGCCCTGGATCAAGCACTGGAGCGCATCAGCTTCGGCGAGCATCCGTTAAAAGACCTCCAGGGCCTGCTGGCCAAGCTTGGCACCCAGGTCCTCGACGACGCGCCGCTGGCCAGGCTGCGCCCAGTGATCGATCACTTCTTCGCCCAGCCCGACCTGGCCAGCATCATCGAGCAACTGCGTGCCGTGACCATTGGCGACAGCCATCAATGGGCACTGGCCACCGCCGACCAGCTGGAAAGCCGCTCGCCGCTGGCAATGGCGGTTACCCTGCAGATGTTGCGCCGTGGTCGCCATCTGGGGCTGGAGGACTGCTTTGCCATGGAGCTGCACCTGGACCGCCAGTGGTTCGAATACGGCGACCTCATCGAAGGTGTGCGCGCGCTGATCATCGACAAAGACAAGCAGCCCCGCTGGAACCCACCGAGCCTCAAGCAGTTGCAACAGGCCCGAGTCGACCAATTCTTCGAAGGCCTGTAAGGCTGGGAGTAAGCAGATGCAAGACCTGGAACTGAGCGAAGAGCAAATCATGATCCGCGATATGGCCCGGGACTTTGCCCGTGGCGAGATCGCCCCGTATGCCCAGGCCTGGGAAAAGGCCGCCTGGATCGATGATGGCGTGGTGCGCAAGATGGGCGAGTTGGGCCTGCTGGGCATGGTCGTTCCGGAAGACTTCGGCGGCAGCTACACCGATTACGTCGCCTACGCCCTGGCGGTTGAAGAGATTGCCGCCGGTGACGGCGCCACGGGCGCCTTGATGAGCATCCACAACTCGGTCGGCTGCGGGCCGCTGCTCGCCTACGGCACGCCTGAACAGCAACAGGCCTGGCTGCCACGCCTGGCCAGTGGCGAAGTCATTGGTTGCTTCTGCCTGACCGAACCCCAGGCCGGTTCCGAGGCGCACAACCTGCGCACCCGCGCCGAGCTGGTGGATGGCCAGTGGGTGATCAACGGCGCCAAGCAGTTTGTCAGCAATGCCCGTCGCGCCGGCTTGGCGATTGTGTTCGCTGTGACGGACCCGGAGCTTGGCAAGAAGGGCCTGTCAGCCTTCCTGGTGCCCACCGACAACCCTGGCTTCAAGGTTGATCGCAGCGAGCACAAGATGGGCATTCGCGCCTCCGATACCTGTGCGGTGACGTTGGACAACTGCCGCATTCCCGCCGCCAACCTGCTCGGTGAGCGCGGTAAGGGGCTGGCGATTGCCCTGTCCAACCTGGAAGGCGGGCGCATCGGCATCGCTGCGCAAGCATTGGGTATTGCCCGCGCCGCATTTGAAGCAGCGCTGGTCTACTCGCGTGATCGCATCCAGTTCGGCAAGCCGATCAATGAGCACCAGAGCATCGCCAACCTCTTGGCGGACATGCAGGTGCAGATCAATGCCACGCGCCTGTTGATCCTGCACGCAGCGCGTCTGCGCAGTGCCGGCAAGCCGTGCTTGTCGGAGGCCTCGCAGGCCAAGCTGTTCGCCTCGGAGATGGCTGAACGGGTGTGTTCGATGGCGATTCAGGTGCATGGTGGCTATGGCTACCTGGAGGACTACCCGGTGGAGCGCTATTACCGGGATGCGCGGATTACCCAGATTTATGAAGGGTCGAGCGAGATTCAACGGATGCTGATTGCGCGGGAACTGAAGAACTATCCGTTGTAGGCGCAACACCTACCGGCCTCATTGCGGGGCCGGCCCGCGCCTACACGCTGGGGGAGCGGGCTTGTCCCGCGATGAGGCCGGCCCTGCCGCAATCATTCCGTCACATGCACACTGTCCAGGTAGGTACGCACTGCCCACAATGCCTCCTGGCTGAGAAAATCGGCCATCTTGGGCATATACACCCGCCCATCGCGCACCGCGCCATTGCGTACGCGCTCGACAAACCATTCATCTCCCGCCGCGCCTTCATCGAGCATGCGCAGGTCCGGGGCAATCCCGCCCGACTTGGCCTCCAGGCCGTGGCATGCCGCGCAGTTCTGGTTATACGCCGATGCACCAATGGACACCGCCTTGTCGTGATCCTTGCTGTCGCGATACGGGTTTTCGGCGCGCCATTCGCTGCCAAGCGGCTCCAGCCCTTCGGTATTGACGGCCGTTGGGGTGACGTTGCCATGGGCGCTGGCAGCGCCGGCAGCGCACAGGCCAAGCATCAGCAGGGTGGATTTGCAGGCGTTTTTCACGATTGTCATTGTTCTGGCCTCGACTTCTGAGAGTGCACGCGCCACCTCTGAGAGCGAGGCGGTTGGAGCATCCTAGAAAGCGGCCAGGCCGGCCCCCATGCTGCTTTGGTGGCCGCGCCCTCCTCCCTTGGTCGTAGCCCGTGCGGGGCAGTGCCAAATCATGCCCGCCCTGGGAAGTTTTCCCGTAATAGCCGGGAAGATTTCCGTATCTCGCCGAGCGGTGGCGTTCCAGGCTATGCAGGCCACAACCTCACTGGGAACTCCACCATGACAACAAGAACGTTACCCGCCATGCTTTCGCCCCTTTCTGCCGCCCTGCTGCTGGCGAGCCTGGCCATTGGCGGTACCGCCCAGGCCAAGCCGGTCACCTGGGAAGACATCGCCGACGACCACAAGACCACCAACAACGTGCTGCAGTACGGCATGGGCACCAACGCCCAGCGCTGGAGCCCGCTGGCGCAGGTCAACGAGCAGAATGTGTTCAAGCTCACGCCAGCCTGGTCGTTCTCCTTCGGCGACGAGAAACAGCGCGGCCAGGAGTCCCAGGCCATCGTCAACGACGGGGTGATCTACGTCACCGGCTCCTACTCGCGGGTATTTGCCCTCGACGCCAAGACCGGCAAGCGCCTGTGGACCTACAACCACCGCCTGCCAGACAACATTCGCCCCTGCTGTGACGTGGTCAACCGCGGCGCGGCCATCTATGGCGACAAGATCTACTTCGGCACCCTCGATGCACGCTTGGTCGCGCTGAACAAGGACACCGGCAAGGTGGTGTGGAACAAGAAGTTCGGCGACCACAGTGCTGGCTACACCATGACCGGCGCCCCGACCATCGTCAAAGACCAGAAGAGCGGCAAGGTGCTGTTGATCCATGGCAGTTCTGGCGACGAGTTCGGTGTGGTCGGCCAGCTGTATGCGCGTGACCCGGACACCGGTGAAGAGGTATGGATGCGGCCCTTCGTCGAAGGCCACATGGGCCGCCTCAATGGTAAGGACAGCACGCCCACCGGCGACGTCAAGGCGCCATCCTGGCCGGATGATCCGAGCACCGAGACCGGCAAGGTCGAGGCCTGGAGCCACGGTGGCGGCGCGCCTTGGCAGAGCGCCAGTTTCGATGCCGAAACCAACACCATCATCGTCGGTGCCGGTAACCCCGGGCCCTGGAACACCTGGGCGCGCACCTCCAAGGACGGCAACCCGCACGACTACGACAGCCTGTACACCTCAGGCCAGGTCGGGGTCGACCCCACCACCGGTGAGGTCAAGTGGTTCTACCAGCACACCCCCAACGATGCCTGGGACTTCTCGGGTAACAACGAGCTGGTGCTGTTCGACTACAAGGACAAGGACGGCAAGCAGTTCAAGGCCACCGCCCACGCCGACCGCAACGGCTTCTTCTATGTGGTCGATCGCAGCAACGGCAAGCTGAAAAACGCCTTCCCGTTCGCCGACAACATCACCTGGGCCAGCCATATCGACCTGAAAACCGGCCGCCCGGTGGAAAATGAAGGTCAGCGCCCGGCCAAGCCGGAGCCTGGGCAGACCAAGGGCAAGCCCGTGGAAGTGTCGCCGCCGTTCCTCGGCGGCAAGAACTGGAACCCCATGGCTTACAGCCAGGACACCGGCCTGTTCTATGTACCGTCCAACCAGTGGAAAGAAGAGTATTGGACCGAAGAGGTCAACTACAAGAAGGGCTCGGCGTACCTGGGCATGGGCTTTCGGATCAAGCGCATGTACGAGGACCACGTAGGCTCGCTGCGCGCCATGGACCCGACCACCGGCAAGATGGTCTGGGAGCACAAGGAGCGCTTGCCGCTGTGGGCCGGGGTGCTGGCAACCAAGGGCAACCTGGTGTTCACCGGCACCGGTGACGGCTACTTCAAGGCCTTCAACGCCAAAACCGGCGATGAGCTGTGGAAGTTCCAGACCGGCAGCGGCATCGTCTCCCCGCCTATCACTTGGGAGCAGGATGGTGAGCAGTACATCGGTGTGACCGTGGGCTACGGCGGCGCGGTGCCGCTGTGGGGTGGCGACATGGCCGAGCTGACCAAGCCCGTGGCGCAGGGTGGATCGTTCTGGGTGTTCAAGATCCCTGCGTGGGATACCAAGACCGCTCAGCGCTGAGCTAGATCACCGATTCACACCTCCCCTGCAGGAGCGGCGCACCGCCGCTCCTGCCTATTTGAAACCCTGGAGCCTGTCATGAACTACCTGCCACTGGCCCTGCTGCTACTGCTCCCCAGCGCCTTCGCCGACGATCAGGCCGACGTGCCGCTGACGATCAATGGCTGCGTCATCGCCGCAGAAAGCAAATGCCCCAACGCCAACCTGCGTGGCGCCGACTTGAACAACCAGGACCTGCGCAAGATGGACCTGTCCGGCGCTGACCTGCGCGAGGCCAATCTACGCCACGCCCGGCTTGATCTGGCCAATCTGGAAAAAGCCGATCTGCGCGGCGCCAACCTGACCCGTGCCAGCCTGCAACAGAGCAACCTGCGCCTGGCCCAGCTGCAAGGTGCGACACTGGTCGCGGTCCAGGCCTGGGGCATGTTTGCCCAGGGTGCCAACTTCGAAAAAGCCGACCTGTCTGCGGCCTACCTGGAGTTCGCCAGGCTGTCGGGTGCCAAGCTGCATGGCACCTCGCTTAAGGCGGCTGACCTGGAAATGACCTGGCTGAGCAAGGCTGACCTCAAGGGCGCGAGCCTGGCCGATGCCAATTTGCAGGAGGCCAAGTTTGGCCAGAGCAACCTTGAGAATGCCGACCTGCGCGGGACGCGGCAGCACTATGCGAATTTCCAGGACAGCAATATGGAAGGTTGCCAGGGCTGCCCGGATTCTTGGCAGTGAAGCGGCTTGGTGAGTCAGTTGCGGCCTCTTCGCGGGCAAGCCCGCTCCTACAGGTACCGCGCTGGCTTCGAACTCAACGGGGTGCCTGTAGGAGCGGGCTTGCCCGCGAAGAGGCCCGTGTTGCCACCACCACACCGGGCTGTGAGCATCGTTTGGAGAACGCTTCAGCGCAGGCAGGATTCAATGATTGGCTTGCCCATAACCATAGAATCTCCCACAGGTACCGCGCTGATCTTGATGCTGCCGCTAAGCCTGTAGGAGCGGGCTTGCCCGCGAAGAGGCCTGTATTGGCACCCCTCAGGCGGCAACCCGCAGCAACCCCGCCTCGATGGCCAGGTGCACCAGCTCCGCCTGGCAACTGACCTGCAATTTGCTCTTGAGTAAAGTCAGGTGATTGGACACGGTCTTGCTGCTGATACACAGCTGCTCGGCGATAGTGCGCACCGCCGTGCCCTTGGCCAGCATCAGGAAAATCTCCGTTTCGCGCTGGGTCAAGCCCTGCAAACGGTCCTGCCCATGCTGACGCGGCTGGCAAGCCAGCGCGGTCGCCAGGGCTTGCTCGATATAGGCATGCCCAGCCATGGTTCGCTGCACCGCTTCAAGCAACACTTGCGGAGCCACCTGCTTGGACAAGAACCCGCACGCCCCCGCTTCCAGGGCCTGACGTACCACGCCAAGCTCGGTGTGTTCACTGAAAAACAACACGCGTAGCTGCGGCAGGCGCTGGCGCAGTCGCTTGGTAGTTTCCAATCCGCTGATGCCGGGCAAATCGAAGTCCATGATCACCAGCCCTGGCACCTGGGCCTGGACCTGGGCCAGGGCCGCCTCGCCACTGTCGGCCTGCAGCACCTGCATCTCGGGCATCGCCTGGGCCAGGGTCGCTGCCAGGCCGATGCGCAGCAGCGGATGATCGTCCACCAGCAAAATGGCCATGGGTGCTGCTCCTGCGCAAAGGTGTCGCCTCATGCTAGAAGTAGCGCGCCTGCCACCCTCTACTACTTTGGTACTGGTTTGCCTGGCGATGGTCGCATTCACAAAGCCTTGCTACCGGCTCTTAATAGCGGCATAACAAGGGCTGCCCAGCGAATTGCCCCTTGCGTGCGAGCACACATACAACAATAAGGTGCACAGCCATGTACAAGATCCTCATTGCCGACGATCACCCGTTGTTTCGCGAGGCCATCCACAATGTGATCGCCGATGGCTTTCCCGGTAGCGAAGTGATGGAGACCGCCGACCTCGACAGCGCCCTGGCCCTGACCGGTGAACACGATGATTTGGACTTGATCCTGCTGGATCTGAACATGCCGGGCATGCATGGGCTGGGCGGGTTGATGAACCTGCGCAACGAAGCCCCGACCATTCCGGTGGTGATCGTGTCAGCCGAACAGGACAAGCAAGTGGTGTTGCAGGCGATCACCTATGGTGCGGTAGGTTTTATCACCAAGTCCTCGCCGCGCTCGCAGATGACCGAGGCGATCGAGCAGATTCTCAACGGCAACGTCTACCTGCCACCGGACATCATCCGCACCCAGAAACCGGGCAGCCGCCGCGCGACCAGCGAGCACCATGGCTTTGCCCCGGAGCTACTACAGGCGCTGACGCGCAAGCAACTGCTGGTGCTCGAGCGGATGACCAAGGGCGAGTCGAACAAGCAGATCGCCTATAACCTGGATATCGCCGAGACCACGGTCAAGGCGCATGTCTCGGCGATTTTGCGCAAGCTCAATGTGCACAATCGGGTGCAGGCGATTCTCAGTGCTGGGGATATCGATTTCAGTGCTTATCTGCGGCGGTGAAGCTTAGGGCCTGTTCGCGGGCAAGCCCGCTCCTACAGCGGGCCTTGCTGATTTTGAGAGCAATGGTGTGTCAGAAAAATCATTGCGCCGATAGCATTTATCCATTGAACACCTTGTTACAGGTGCAGTAAGCTCGGGCTCATTCACTGGAGAGCAACATGACCCACAGCATCCACGACCACGCCAACCACACCGCTCGCATCCTGCGCCGCGTGCTGGCCGTTGTCGGCTGCTCGTCCGTTGCCAGCTTTTATTTTGGGTATTGGTTTAGCCACTAGGCGCCGCTGATACCCCAACGGCGCCCACTCTTCGAGGGGCCGCCGAATACGAGAATACTCAACCCCCGGTCGGCTCCCCGACCGGGGGTTTTGCTTTTCCAGACCTTTGACAAACACACAGATTGCACCTGAGGACAGATCGATGAACTACGCCACCTACGCCTACCCAAGCACCTACGCCTGGCGATTTAGCCAATCCCGTTCGGGCCAGCCTGCCGCCTCCGTTCGGTCGATTCGTGGTGGCAATGCCGCACAACAACCCCATTTGACGATCTGTCGAACACCTCGATAGGGCCGACTGCGCGGGCATCAACCCGCCGTCCGCCCAGGGAACAATACGCCATGCAAGCCTCCAACCTCGCCCTGAGCCAACCGCAAGCTGCCAACACCACCGTCAGCCAGCGTCTCCCCAGTCCACACCTGCTCAAGCAGCAGATGCCGCTCTCCAGCGAGCTCGCCCAGCAAGTGCAGCAGCACCGCCAGGCCATCCGCAATATTCTCGAAGGCCGCGATTCGCGCCTGCTCGTCGTGGTTGGCCCCTGCTCGATCCACGACCCACGTTCAGCCCTGGAATACGCTGACCGCCTCGCCGCCTTGAGCCGTGAGGTCGATGACCAGTTGCTGCTGGTGATGCGCGCCTACGTGGAAAAACCGCGCACCACGGTCGGCTGGAAAGGCCTGGCCTACGATCCGCACCTCGATGGCAGCGACGACATGCACGCCGGTATCGCCCTCTCCCGTGGCTTGATGCTGAACATGCTCGAGCGCGGGTTGCCGATTGCCACCGAATTGCTGCAACCGATGGCCGCTGGCTACTTCGATGACCTGCTGAGCTGGGCCGCGATTGGTGCGCGCACTACCGAATCGCAGATTCACCGCGAGATGGTCAGTGGGCTTGAGTTGCCAGTGGGCTTCAAGAATGGCACCGATGGCGGTATTGGCATTGCTTGCGATGCCATGCGCAGCGCGGCGCACCCGCATCGCCACTTCGGGATGGATGCGCAAGGCTACCCGGCGATCATCGAGACGCTGGGTAATGCTGATACTCACCTGGTGCTGCGCGGTGGCCACAAAGGGCCGAACTACGATGCCGATAGCGTGGCTCAGGCACGTATTGGTTTGGCCAAGGTCGGTCTGGCGGCGCGAATCATGGTGGACTGCAGCCATGCCAACAGTGGCAAGGACCCTTCGCGTCAACCTGCGGTGTTCGAGGACGTGTTGGCCCAGCGCTTGGCTGGGGATACCTCGCTGGTGGGCGTCATGCTTGAAGGACATTTGCTCGACGGTTGTCAGGCGTTGGGCAAAGGTCTGTTGAAGTATGGCGTGTCAATTACCGATGGCTGTTTGGGGTGGGATACAACAGAGCGGCTATTGCGTAGCGCAAGGGGCATGCTGCGTTAATCGGGCGTTGGCCCTGGTCAAAGCACCAGGGCCAACGAATAAAGGCTCTTCAGCCATTCAGGGGGGTGATGCACAGGCCGCCAAACATGCCTGGGTTGTTCACAATGGTATATGCCCGGCCATGAGTTGGTGCATAACCGTGATGATAGAACTCACCCGAATTGTGATTAACCCTTACGCAGTTCCAAATGTAACGTTCCAGTCGTAATGGCCTGCCGTAGGCGCGGTGCAGATCATTGATAACCCAGCCGTCAGCAGGCCTCCCCCCCAACGACTCCATCCACTGCACCGCGTTATCCCAGGTCCACGGCCTAGTGGTCACGTAGTTCAATCTCCAAACATTACTCACCCGAACCTGATAGCTGATCCTGTTATTGAGCTTGTCTGTAATCGTGATGGTGGCAAGCCCATTGGCGTTACCCACAACTTTACCCGTCGATGAAACAGAGGCCACATTTGTATTGCTCGATACATACTGATACGGCCCCAAGCCACCGACTGCTTCTCGGGTAAATGAGTTGCCGAGAGAGTCTGCGACGCGGGGCCAAGGTGCGTACCTGACAGAGAGTCCGTTCAATACCAGTTCTCGTTGATCCACCATCAGCGGTGGGTTGACCAGTACGTCTAATTGAGCTGAGTGCTGAGGCAACTGCCCATTTCGAGTCAAGGTGTAGTAGACCCGCACGGTCTTAAGCAGGCTGGACACAATGATGTTGCGAGGTACAACAAACGTGAGTGGTCCGGGGCGGCTGACGGTTTGAATTGCGCTGGCATGCGAATCTACACCGCTCACCAACAATTGCACTTGATCAAGCGGGAGCATCCCCGGGTAATTCACGGTAAACGTGGCCCCCGGCATTTCTGGAATCACTACTGGATCAAGCAGCCCACCGACCGCAAGCGGCGACTCTGGGGGCACCAGGTCCAAAGGTTGAGGGTCGGCAACAATCATCAGCTGTTGCTGCGATACACGCACGCGGCCAGTGCGATCTCTCACTGTGTAGAAGACGTTTATCTCCTCATCCAGCCAGCTGGCAACAACGTCTTGTTTAACGTTGATCGACACCGGCGTCGTAGAGCCGAACTGTTTGATGGTATGAATTTCACTCTCCCTCGGCACCAACACCAGGCTTAGCAGGTCGTCCGCAGCCATGTCCTTGTACCAGATCGTGATGGTAGCGCTGCTACTAGGGGGCACGGTTCTGTCCTGGCTCAGCCCCACCACCGTCGGCGTAGGTAGCGGATTCGCTTGCTCACCTACCAGCAAGTTGAGCACCTCCGACTGCACCGGTTCGGCCGCACCCTGCCGCACTCGGTAACTCACAGCCAGTCGGCCGCCATTCAAGTCAGGCAACAGATTACGTGTCTGGAGCGTTAGAACCTTGCTTCCGCTATCCACATCCCGGCTATCGACGGGAAAATCGAATGTAGTCTCAAAGCTCTGGTCAGTGGCAGAAGTGCCAGACAGCACGACTGTCACCCAATCGTGCAGGCTGATAGATGGCCAGCGCAGCTCGACCGTCAGTTCACGCCTATCGGCGGTCAGCAGCAGCCCTTTGTTTCCTGGTAATACAGGGGCCGGTAGGCGACGAACCGCAGCTCTGACAAATCGGCTGATGCGCGGCGAACGACCGATCTCAACGCCGTTACGTAACTGCACATAGTTGACCCACAACTGACCGGCGGCGCCAAGCAGTAGATCAGCATTGGGTATTGCACTGTCATGGTCCCCCCCCACTGCGTCACCGACTGGCAAGATGGGTAGGTTTCTGCTTAGGACCGATTGCCCATCGCTGGAGGTGATTTCATAGCTGGTGACGATTTGATCTGAAGTCAAAAACGGTGGGCTGGTCGCGCGAATGCGGACCTGAAGATCTTGCCTGCCAAGCTCGTCGAGTTGAATTTCCGTATCCTGCCGCACGCCGCCGATCAGCAGCAGCGGGACACCAAGTCGTCCATTGCTGAAATTGGGCCTGAGCAATGTTGATTGCGATGGTTTGGGCTGAGAGTTGAGCACCAGGTCGACCACCCTCCAGTACACCGTTACCGTGTCCAGATTCTGGATAGATTCCAGCAAAGTGCTGCGGACCTTCAGTACCAGCGGTTGGCCCGCAATGACTTGGCTTGCCAACACCGGATGGCTGGTCTTGACGTTGCCGATGAACAGAATGATGACATCGCCCGCAGTTAGATTCACATACGGCGCAATGGTGACGGCGATCTGCGACTCAGGTACCAGCTGCGGCGGAAGCGTCAGTGTGGGCGCCAGTAAGCCCGGGTGCGTTGCAGCAGGACTGTCGTCGACACCGCCGGGCACAGTGTCCTTATAGAACACATCGAGCGGTACAGTTTCACTTGTGTTGCCATCGCCGGCAGTGATGACTCTGAGATACCACAGGCCCTCACCGACAACCGCAGCGGCTGCCGGAATAACCGCCAGAATATTTTCCTGTTCTTGCCCGGCCCGGACCGGTACAGTCAATACCGGAGCGGGATTGACGATGCCTGCTTCATGCCAGAACAGCTGGTAAGTGTGCTGGGTCGACCGGCCTTCGAACGGTCTGAGTGCCACCTGTAAACCCATGACTGTTTGCTTGGTATCAGGATCGAGGTGGCGCCCCAGCACGCCGGCCAGATTGAGCCCGATAACCGGTTTATCCTCAGTGCCGATCAAGACAAACACTGTCGGTACCGCTGGCCCGAAACCGGCTGGCTCTTGCTGGGTGGGTACCGTCAATGCGCGGTTAGTTGGCTGTCTTTCTAAGACTGACGCATAGGTCGATTTCATTGTTTCGATTGCTGCTTCCCCCTCCAGCAACCGATGGGATCGCTCAGGTTCCAGGAAATTCAGGCCGAAGTGCATCCTCCCTTCAATTTTAGGCTCACTGCCTGGTTGCGAAGGCTCAACGGAGGGTTCCTCAACTGGGGTTGGCGTGGGTTGGGCATTTGTCGGATTGTTGGCAGCTTCTAGCTTCTTTTTGTACATCGCATCGATTAAATCGAAAGGTCTCTGATCGGTCATGGCAGCATTTCCTGGGCGAAGAGCGGCGGTGCTCTAACGGCCAATCTGACGCCGCGCCGCAAAACCAACAACTGGCAAAAATGCTAGGTCCGGACCACAGCCCAGCTGTCAAAACGCAGCGATTAGGCTACCCTGTGCCTTTTCTCACAAGGAGTTACCCCATGGCCCGCGCCACTGCCCGTCACATCCTGGTTGCCAGCGAAGACAAGTGCAACGAACTCAAAGCCCAGATCGAAGCGGGTGCCGATTTCGCCGAAGTTGCCAAAGCTAACTCGACCTGCCCGTCCAGCCGCCAAGGCGGTGACCTGGGCTCGTTCGGCCCAGGCCAGATGGTCAAGGAATTCGACACCGTGGTGTTCAGCGCGCCGATCAACGTCGTGCAAGGCCCGGTCAAGACTCAGTTCGGTTACCACCTGCTTGAAGTGACCAGCCGCCAGGACTGATCGGCGATTGTTGCTCAGGAACGCTGTGCAGCCTGTTGGGGTGGGGTGCTCCGTCGAGGGTGATCCGGCTGGTAACTGTGGTGCCTTTGCTGGCGCTATCGCGGGGCAAGCCCGCTCCTACAAGGTGCTGAGTCGTTTGCGGAAATGGGCCTGGCGCTGGTTGCTGCCCTGTCTGCTGGTGCATTCGTCCAGCGCCTATGCCGGTGCTTCTCACGCACTCACGGTCTATGGCGAAGCCCCCCGCTACACCGAAGCGTTCCGCCACTTCGATTACGTCAATCCCGATGCCCCCAAGGGCGGCTCGCTGCGCCGCTCGGCGATCGAGATTGGTCAGTTCGACCATATTTTGCCTTACATCGACAAGGGCACTGGCGTCAGTGAAGTCGATGGCTGGTTGTATGCACCACTGGCAGTGCGTTCGTTCGATGAGCCTTACAGCGTTTATGGGCTGATCGCCCGTCGCATGGAGCGTGGACCGGACGATGCCTGGTTGCGCTTTGACCTCGATCCACGCGCGACCTTTGCCGATGGCAAGCCGGTGCGTGCCGAGGATGTGCGTTTTACCTTTGAGCTGCTAATGAGCAAGGGCAGCCTGAAATTCCGCACCCAGTTCGCTGAAGTCGCCAAGGTGACAGTAGAAAGCCCGCAGCGGGTGCGCTTTGATTTCAAGCAGGCTCATGGCCGTACCCTGCCCTTGGATCTGGCCACTCTGCCGGTTTTGCCCGAGCACGATTGGCAACAGCGTGACTTCGCCAATGGCGCAGGCTTCAGCAAACCCGTTGGCAGTGGGCCTTATCGTATTGGCCGGATCGACAACGGGCGCAGCATTACCTTCGAGCGCGATGCCAATTGGTGGGCCAAAGACCTGCCGGTCAGCCGTGGGCGCTATAACTTCGAACGCATCCGCATCGAGTTTTTCGGCGATACCGAAGTCGCCCGCCAGGTATTGCGCGGCGGTGGCTACGATTACAACCGCGAGTTTTCCGCCACCGCCTACACCATTGGCTACAACGGCGCGCAACTCGACGATGGCCGCTTGCAGCGTGCACACCTGGGGCCTGCCAAGCCACAGACCGCCCAGGGTTTTGTGTTCAACCTGGACCACGCCATGTTCAAGGACCGTCGCACCCGTCAGGCGCTGGCCATGCTCTGGGATTTCGAATGGAGCAACCGGCAGATGATGCGCAACATGTACATCCGCCAACAGAGCGTATTCTCCAATACCCCACTGGCCGCGCGGCAACTGCCAGATGCCGAAGAGCTCAAGTTGCTGGAACCGCTGCGCGGCCAGGTGCCGGATGAGGTGTTCAGCACAGTCTTCAGCGCCCCGGTCACCGATGCCTCCGGGATCATCCGCCCACAGCAATTGCAAGCGTTGCAGCTGCTGCAAAGCGCGGGTTGGCAGCCCGAGGGGGATCGCCTGGTGAACGCCCAGGGCGAGCCCCTGGCGTTCACCTTCCTCAACGGCCAGTCTGGCCTTGAGCGGTTGCTGCTGCCGTGGAAGCGCAACCTGGCACAGATCGGCATCACCCTGAACATCCGCAACGTAGACTCGGCGCAATACATCAACCGGGTCATGGCACGCGACTACGACATGATCGTCACCGGCTACCCAGTCACCCTGTCGCCGGGCGCTGAGCTATACAACTACTTTGGCTCGGCGTCGGCCAACGACCCGGGGTCGAACAACCTCATGGTGCTCAAGGATCCTGCCGTGGACACCCTGCTCGATGGCCTGGTGCGGGCCGACAGTCAGGCGAGCATGTTGCGCTACGCCCACGCCTTGGACCGGGTGCTGCAATGGAACTACTACTGGATCCCCAACTACTACCCGCCCGGCAGCTCGACCGTGTGGTGGAATCGCTTCGGCCTGCCCAAGGTGCAAGCGAGCTATGACGAAGGCCTGGATACCTGGTGGGAAATCAGCCCCACCGCCCTGACCAACGAGCAGATGGCCGAGCGACGGAAGACTTCGCCATGACGACCTACATCCTGCGCCGGCTGTTGTTGATCATTCCCACCTTGCTGGCGATCCTGCTGGTCAACTTCGCCATCGTCCAGGCAGCGCCCGGTGGCCCCGTGGAGCAAGCAGTCGCGCGTCTGCAAGGTATTGGCGGCGGCGCACCTGGGGCACGGGTCGAGACGGTCCAGGGGGAATCGCGGGCGACCCGCGGGCTGGACCCAACGCTGATCGAAGAGATCAAGCGCCAGTACGGTTTCGACAAGACCGCCCCCGAGCGCCTTTGGTTGATGCTCGGCCAGTACGCCAGGCTCGACTTTGGCAACAGTTTCTTTCGCGGCGCCAAGGTCACCGAGCTGATCCTGGAAAAACTACCGGTGACCCTGTCGCTGGGCTTTTGGGCGACGCTGATCACCTACCTGGTGTCCATCCCCCTGGGCATTCGCAAAGCCGTGCACCACGGCAGTCGGTTCGACGCCTGGAGCAGTGCGCTGATCGTGATTGGCTATGCCCTGCCCTCGTTCCTGTTCGCCTTGCTGTTGATCGTGCTGTTCGCAGGCGGCACGTCGCTGAACTGGTTCCCGGTACGCGGGCTGGTCTCGGAAAACTTCGACCAGCTCAGCCTGCTGGGCAAAGTCGCGGATTATTTCTGGCACTTGGTGTTACCCGTCGGCGCGTTGGTGATCGGCGGTTTCGCCACGCTCACCCTGCTGACCAAAAATGCCTTTCTCGATGAGATTTCCCGTCAGTACGTGGTCACCGCCCGCGCCAAGGGCCTGAGCGAGCGGCGGGTGCTGTATGGGCATGTGCTGCGCAATGCCATGCTGCTGGTGGTGGCTGGGGTGCCGCAGGCGTTGATCACGGTGTTTTTCGCCGGTTCCTTGCTGATCGAAGTGATCTTCTCGCTCGACGGCCTGGGGCGGATGAGCTACGAGGCCGCTGTATCACGCGACTATCCGGTGGTGTTCGGCACGCTGTTCATCTTCACCCTGGCCGGGCTGCTGATTCGCTTGATCGGTGACCTGTGCTACACCCTGCTCGATCCGCGTATCGACTTCGACACGAGGGCGCACTGATGCTCTCGCCTGTCTCGCGGCGCCGTCTGCAGCGCTTTCGCGACAATCGTCGCGGTTGGATTTCCCTGTGGCTGTTTGCCGGCCTGTTGCTGCTGAGCCTGGGCGCTGAGCTGGTGGCCAACGACAAACCGCTGCTGCTGTCGTACAAGGGTGAGCTATATGTACCGGCGCTCAAGCGTTACACCGAGCAGGCGTTTGGCGGGCAATTGCCGTTCCAGCCGGACTATCGCAGCCAGTACGTACGCGAGCTGATCGAGGGCCAAGGGGGATGGATGCTGTTTGCCCCGATCCCGTTCAGTGCCGACACCCCCAACTACGACCTGCAAGTGCCGACGCCCAGCCCGCCGTCCACCACTAACTGGCTGGGCACCGATGATCAGGGGCGCGATGTGCTGGCGCGGGTGCTGTATGGCACGCGGGTATCGCTGCTGTTCGCTTTCGCCCTGACGGTAGTCAGTGTGCTGATCGGGCTGCTTGCCGGCGCCTTGCAGGGCTATCACGGCGGTTGGGTCGACTTGCTCGGGCAGCGCTTGCTGGAGGTCTGGTCGGGGTTGCCGGTGCTGTATTTGCTGATCATCCTCAGTGGCTTTGTCGAGCCGGATTTCTGGTGGCTACTGGGGATCATGGCGTTGTTCTCCTGGCTGACCCTGGTCGATGTGGTACGTGCAGAGTTCCTGCGCGGACGCAACCTTGAGTACGTCAAGGCGGCCCGTGCGCTGGGCCTGGCAGACACCCAGATCATGCTGCGGCATATCCTGCCCAATGCCATGAATGCCACCCTGACGCTCATCCCGTTCATGCTCACCGGCGCCATCACCACCCTCACCGCCCTGGATTTCCTCGGCTTCGGCATGCCTGCTGGCAGCGCTTCGCTGGGCGAGTTGGTGACCCAGGGCAAGCAGCATCTGGAGGCGCCTTGGCTGGGCTTCACCGCGTTCTTTGCCCTGGCCTTGATTCTCTCGTTGCTGGTATTCATGGGTGATGCCCTGCGCGAGGCGTTCGACCCGCGCAGGTAACAGGCTCAGCACTGGCAAGCGGACCGCTGCGATCCCTGTGGGAGCCGGCTTGCCCGCGAAACAGGCAACCCGCTACGACTGACAAACCTTTAATCATGCTCCACCTATCCAGGCCTCCCCATGCACGACAGCGACAGCCTCAAGGACTATCCCCAAGTACGCCAGTTGGCGATCCGGTCGCTGTTCGAGATCATCGAGCAGTCCAGCGAAGGCACGGTGATCGTCGACCGTCAGGCGCGCATCGTCTGGATGAACGAGCGCTACGCCCGCCGCTTTGGCCTGCCGGACGCTGCCAGTGCCATTGGCCAGCCGTGCGAGGCGGTGATTCCCGGTAGCCTGATGCGCGAGGTGGTCAGCGATGGCAAGCCGATCCTGCTGGATATGCT
Organism: Pseudomonas sp. xss_2; assembly: GCF_043104195.1. NCBI lineage: Bacteria > Pseudomonadati > Pseudomonadota > Gammaproteobacteria > Pseudomonadales > Pseudomonadaceae > Pseudomonas > Pseudomonas sp. xss_2. The sequence goes on along the minus strand of NZ_JBICKL010000077.1, from coordinate 158,278 downwards.
CGATACACCCAATGAGCCTCTGGTGGTCATGCGCCTGCCGATTCATGACGATCAGGGCAAGCTGATCGGGGCGATTGGCTTTGCCTTGTTCGATGAACTGCGCAGCTTGTCACCTCTGCTCAAACGTTATTCGAGCATGCAGCAGGAACTGGCATCGACCCGTTCGCAGTTGCGGGCGCGCCAGGCCAAGTACACCTTCGCCCAGTTCGTCGGCACCAGCCCAGCCAGCCTTGAAGCCAAACGCCGTGCCCGGCGTGGCGCCAACAGTGATTCGCCGGTGTTGCTGCTGGGTGAAACCGGCACCGGCAAGGAGCTGCTGGCCCACGCCATCCACGCCGCCTCGGCCAGGGCACACAAGGCCTTTGTCAGCATCAACAGCGCCGCGATTCCTGAAACGCTGCTTGAGGCCGAGTTCTTTGGCACCGCGCCGGGTGCCTTTACCGGCGCCGAGCGCAAGGGCCGTTCCGGCAAGCTGCAATTGGCCGAAGGCGGCACGCTGTTTCTCGATGAGATCGGCGATATGCCGCTGGCATTACAGAGCAAGCTGCTGCGGGTGCTGCAAGAGAAAGAGTATGAGCCGGTTGGTTCCAACCAGATGCTGCGCAGCGATGTGCGGATCATCGCTGCAACGTCCATCGATCTGCAGGTGGCCATGGCCGAAGGCCGGTTCCGCGCGGATTTGTACTACCGGCTGAACGTGCTGCCGATCCAGGTGCCGCCGCTGCGTGAGCGTCTGGATGACCTGCCGGCACTGTGTGAGGCGATTCTGGCGGATTTGGGCAGTCAATATGAGCTTGAGGACGAGGCGCAGGCCTTGCTGATGCGCCATGCATGGCCGGGCAATATTCGTGAGCTGCGTAACGTGCTGGAGCGGGCGACGCTGTTGGCGGATCAGCCGCGGTTGGGGTTGAGTGATTTGCAGGAAGCGCTAGGGCCTCTGCTGGCTGTGGAAGGGGCGCCGGTTGCGTTGAATCTACGCGAAGCGTGTGAGCAGTTTGAGCGTAAGGTGATTGTCGAGACCTTGGCGCGTTGTGCTGGGAATGTGCCGCAAACGGCGCAGAGCCTGGGGGTGGGACGGTCGACGTTGTACAAGAAAATGGTCGCGCTGGGCGTTGTGTCTCAATAATGAGATTAGCGATCTATAGTTGGAGACCGCATAGTTGGGGCCGCGTTGCGGCCCATCGCAGGCTTCGCCAGCTCCTACAGGTACTGCGCGATTTTCACAAACGCCGCCGTACCTGTAGGAGCTGGCTTGCCTGCGATGGGCTGCAAAGCAGCCCCAACAATCTCAAATCAGAGACATATATTCCTGAGATCAACGATAAAACCATACAAATCAACCACTTAAGCAATTGGCACGATTCCCGCTATCCCCTCCAAACCCATAAAAACAAGATTCACCCAGGAGATAGACCCGATGACTGTGCTCATCGCCTTGGCAGCCCTCGCGCTGCTGATGCTCGCCGCCTACCGCGGCTACAGCGTAATCCTCTTCGCCCCCATCGCCGCCCTCGGCGCGGTGCTGCTCACCGACCCTTCTGCTGTTGCCCCCGCTTTCACCGGCGTGTTCATGGAAAAAATGGTCGGCTTCATCAAGCTGTACTTCCCGGTATTTCTGCTCGGCGCGGTGTTCGGCAAGCTGATCGAGCTGTCTGGCTTCTCGCGCTCGATCGTTGCCGCCGCCATCCGCCTGCTGGGCACCCGCCAGGCCATGCTGGTGATCGTGCTGGTGTGCGCGCTGCTCACCTACGGCGGTGTGTCGCTGTTCGTGGTGGTGTTCGCGGTGTACCCGTTCGCTGCGGAAATGTTCCGCCAGAGCAATATCCCTAAGCGCCTGATCCCGGCGACCATTGCCCTGGGTGCGTTCTCCTTCACCATGGACGCCCTGCCCGGCACGCCACAAATCCAGAACATCATCCCCAGCACCTTCTTCAACACCACGGCCTGGGCCGCGCCCTGGCTGGGCTTGATTGGCACAATCTTCGTGTTCTGTACCGGCATGCTCTACCTGCAGCGCCAACGCAACAAGGCTCAGCGCGCCGGCGAAGGCTATGGCAGCGAACTGCGCAATGAGCCAGAAACCGCTGACGACCTGGCCCTGCCCAATCCACTGCTGGCACTCGCCCCGCTGCTGCTGGTGGGGGTGATGAACCTGCTGTTCACCCACTGGATCCCCCAGTGGTACGGCAGCAGCCATAGCCTGCAACTGCCGGGGATGGCCGCGCCAGTGCAGAGCGATGTGGCCAAGCTGACCGCGATCTGGGCGGTGCAGGCGGCCTTGCTGGTGGGCATCTTGATGGTGATGGTGTGCGCCTTCGGCGCAATCCGCCAGCGCCTGGCCGAGGGCACCAAAAGCGCTGTTAGCGGCGCCTTGCTGGCTGCCATGAACACCGCATCGGAATACGGCTTCGGTGCGGTGATCGCCTCGCTGCCGGGCTTCTTGGTGCTGGCCGATGCGCTACGCGGTATCCCTAATCCGCTGGTCAACGAAGCCATCACCGTGACCTTGCTGGCGGGCATCACCGGCTCGGCATCAGGCGGGATGAGTATTGCCCTGGCGGCGATGGGCGACAGTTTCATCGCAGCGGCCAACGCCGCCAACATCCCGCTTGAAGTGCTGCACCGGGTGGCGGCGATGGCCAGTGGCGGCATGGACACCCTGCCGCACAACGGCGCGGTGATCACGTTGCTGGCCGTCACCGGCCTGACCCACCGCGAAGCCTACAAAGATATTTTTGGGATTACCCTGATCAAGACCCTGGCGGTTTTCGTGGTCATCGCGACCTTCTACGCCACCGGCATCGTCTAAGGAGCTTTTGCATGACACTGACTGGCAAAACTGCACTCGTCACCGGTTCCACCAGCGGCATCGGCCTGGGCATTGCCCAAGTGCTGGCAGGCGCTGGGGCGAACATCATCCTCAACGGCTTTGGCGATCCGGCGCCGGCACTGGCCGAGATCGCCCGCCACGGGGTGAAGGTTGCCCATCACCCGGCAGACTTGTCCCAGGTCACGCAGATTGAAGACCTGTTCGCCCTGGCTGAGCGCGACTTTGGCGGGGTCGATATCCTGGTCAATAACGCCGGGATCCAGCACGTCGCCCCGGTCGAGAACTTTCCCCTCGAAAGCTGGGACAAGATCATCGCCCTGAACCTCTCGGCGGTGTTTCATGGCACGCGCCTGGCCTTGCCCGGCATGCGTGCGCGCAACTGGGGGCGGATCGTCAATATCGCTTCGGTGCATGGCTTGGTGGGCTCTACTGGCAAGGCCGCGTATGTGGCTGCCAAACATGGCGTGATCGGCCTGACCAAGGTGGTGGGGCTGGAAACCGCTACCAGCAATGTCACTTGCAACGCCATCTGTCCCGGTTGGGTGTTGACCCCGCTGGTGCAGAAGCAGATCGACGATCGCGCAGCGGCCGGGGCTGATCCGCAGCAAGCGCAGCACGATTTGCTCGCCGAAAAACAACCTTCTTTGGCGTTCGTCACCCCCCAGCATCTGGGTGAGCTGGTATTGTTCCTGTGCAGCGAGGCCGCAAGCCAGGTCCGCGGCGCCGCCTGGAACGTCGATGGTGGCTGGCTGGCCCAGTGAGGGTTGGCGGTGAGCCTGGCGCGGTCTTGCATTCGTTCAATTGCAAGGAGGCCGTATGCGCCCATTCCCACTGACCGCGATCTTCTCCCTGACCCTGGCCGCCGCCGTTCCGGCAATGGCGGCCACGCTCAAGGACGTCGCGCCCTATCCTGAGGCGGAACAAGGCTTCACCCGCCAGGTCATCCACCTGCCCGCGCAGGCTGATGAATCGGCCCACAAGCTGGAGATTCTGGCTGGCAAAACCCTTGAGGTAGACTGCAATCGTCAGCGTCTGGCCGGAACCCTGGAAGAAAAAACCCTGGAAGGCTGGGGCTACAGCTATTACCGGCTGGAAAAAGTCGGCGGCCCGGTCAGCACCCTGATGGCCTGCCCGGATGGCAAGAAAACCAAGGCCTTCGTGCCGGTAATCGGCGAAGGCTTCATGCTGCGCTATAACAGCAAGCTGCCGGTGGTGGTCTACGTGCCCAAAGGTGTCGAGGTGCGTTATCGCGTATGGTCGGCGTCCGAAAAGGTAGAAACAGCTAAAGTGGAGTAATAGAGCCCTTGTAGGCGCGGGCTTGCCCTCGCCTACACGCCTTTGCGGAGATTTCGGCATGAACGATGTGCTCTGGCGCCCCTCCACGGCGCGGATCGAGGCCAGCCGGATGGATGCCTTCCGCCGCCGGGTCAACCTGCGTTTCAATCTGCAGCTCAACGATTACCCCGCCCTGCACCGCTGGAGCATCGAGCACCGCGCAGCCTTCTGGCAGACCCTGGCGGAGTACTTCCACGTACAGTGGCAATCCCCCGCTAGCCAGGTACTCGAAGAAGGCCGGCTCATGCCCGATGCGCGCTGGTTCCCTGGCGCCACCCTCAACTACGCCGAACACCTGCTGCAGCGCCGCGACGACCGTCCGGCGGTTATCGCCGTACGTGAAGACGGTAAACGCCAGGGGTTCACCCATAGCCAACTGGCCGCTCAGGTGGCCGGTTTCCAGCGTGCCTTGAGCGCGTGTGGCATCCAGGCCGGTGACCGGGTTGCTGCGGTCATGCCCAATACCTTGGAAACGTTGGTGGCCATGCTCGCCTGCGCCAGTATCGGCGCGGTCTGGTCCAGCTCCTCACCTGAATTCGGCCTGCACGGCATCATCGATCGCTTCGGCCAGATCGAGCCGAAACTCCTGATTGCCTGCGCCGGCTACGAATACGCCGGCAAGCGCATCGACCAGGTGGACAAGATCAACCAAGTGGTCAGCCAGCTGCCAGGCCTTGAGCGCTTGCTGATCGTGCCCTACACCCGCAGCCATACCCAAGCCGAGGAGTTCGTCGCACCCAACGTCAGCCTGTGGGATGCGTTCTACCAGGCTGGGGGCGAGCCTCAGTTCACTGCGCTGCCCTTCGACCATCCGCTGTACATCCTCTACTCCAGCGGCACCACCGGCGTGCCCAAGTGCATCGTCCATCGCGCTGGCGGTGTGTTGTTGCAGCACCTCAAGGAACATGGCCTGCATAACGACTTGAAGGCCGACGACGTCCTGTTCTACTACACCACCTGCGGCTGGATGATGTGGAACTGGCTTGCCAGCGCCTTAGCCGTTGGCGCAACGATCGTGCTCTACGACGGCTCGCCATTTCACCCAGGCGCCGAACGCCTGCTCGACCTGATCGATAGTGAGCAGGTCACGGCCTTCGGCACCAGTGCCAAGTACCTGGCCGCGCTGGAGCAAGAAGGCCTGCAGCCGGCCACCAGCCATCGCCTGGACAGCCTGCGCCTGATCCTCTCGACCGGCTCGCCGCTGTCGCCGCACAGCTACGACTACGTCTATCGCCAGATCAAGGCCGACGTGTGCTTGGCTTCGATGTCTGGCGGCACCGATATCGTCTCCTGCTTTGTCCTGGGTAATCCGTTACTGCCAGTGCGCCGTGGCGAGATTCAGTGCAAAGGCCTCGGCATGGCTGTGGAGGTGTGGGACGAGCACGGCCAGCCGCTGATCGGCGAGAAAGGCGAGCTGGTCTGCACGCGCAACTTCCCTTCGATGCCGCTGGGGTTCTGGGGGGATAGCGATGGCAGCCGCTACCACGAGGCGTATTTCAGCCAGTTTGCCGGGGTCTGGGCCCAGGGCGACTATGCCGAGCAAAGTGCCACAGGTGGCCTGATAATCCATGGCCGCTCCGATGCAGTGCTCAACCCGGGCGGGGTGCGCATTGGCACGGCAGAGATCTACCGGCAGGTAGAGAAGGTCGAAGAAGTGGTCGAGAGCGTCGCCATTGGCCAGCAGTGGCACAACGATGTGCGCGTGGTGCTGTTCGTGCGCCTGCGCGAGGGGCTGCAACTGGATGACGACCTGCGCCAACGTATCCGCCAGGTGATTCGCCAGTACACCACGCCGCGCCACGTGCCGGCGGTGATCGCCCAGGTCAACGATATCCCGCGGACCATCAGCGGCAAACTGGTGGAGTTGGCGATACGCAATGTGGTCCACGGCCAGCCTGTGAAAAATACCGATGCGCTGGCCAACCCTGAAGCGCTGGAGCAATTCCGCGACCGCGCAGAGCTGCGCGATCAGGCATAATGGCGCCCTTTTTTGCCCGATACACAGGTGTCCCATGAAAGCTCAAGCCCGTCACATCCTGGTCAAGACCGCTGCCGAGGCCGAACAGCTCAAGCAACGCATCGCCAAGGGCGAGGCCTTCGACGTCCTGGCGAAGAAGTTTTCCACCTGCCCGTCGGGCAAGCGCGGCGGCGATCTGGGCGAAGTGCGCCCAGGGCAGATGGTCGGCGCGATCGACCAGGTGATCTTCAAGAAAGCCCTGCGAGAGATCCACGGGCCGATCAAGTCCAAGTTTGGCTATCACCTGGTGCAGGTGTTCTACCGCGATTGATGAAGCCTAGCGCCGCGCTGCCAGCAACCCTAACCCGGCACAGCCAAGCAGCGAAGCACTGACCCGGTTGAACACCCGTCGTGGTCCAGGCCGATTGAACCAGCGCTGCAGGTAAGCGCCCAGCCCCGCATAGATCGCGATTGCCGCCCACTCCAACAGCAGGAACAGCCCGCCCAGCCAGAGGAACTGTTCACTGACCGGCGTGGCGCTGTTCATCGAAACGAACTGCGGCAAAAAGGCGGTGAACAGCAAAATCGCTTTCGGATTACCCGCCGCCACCCAGAACTCTTGCCGGGCCAGGCGCCAGGTGCCGCGTGGGTGATCGCCCGTCAGGTGCGCCTCAGCAACCGGTGCCCGCCACAGTTGCCAGGCGATGTAGAACAGGTAGGCCGCGCCAATCACCTTGATGCTTAGAAACAGGTATTCGCTGGTGTGCAGCACCACCGCCAGGCCCATTGCCGCCAGGGTGATCATGCCGCTGAAGGCGAGAATCCGCCCAGCGCCGGCCACACAGGCGGTGCGCAGGCCATAACGGCTGGCGTTGTGCAGGGACAAGAGGTTGTTGGGGCCAGGTGCCATGTTCAGGGCAAAGCAGGCGGGAATGAAAAGCAGCAGGCTCGACAGGTCCATTATTGTTCTCCGTTGCGACCGGGCCAGCCTCGCCGCCCTGGCCTGCCGGCGTCAAGCACAGTCACGGGGTAAATGGCCGCAACAGTGGGCCACAGGTTAGACTGCGCGCTCCGCTGACACCCGAGACAGGCCCATGCATTGCGCAAGCAGCGAAATCTGGCATGACCCCGCCCTGCCCTTCGTCGAAAGTCGCCGCGCTTGTCATAGCCGCGCCTGTTACAAGGCCCATAGCCACCCAACGTTTTCCATAGGTGCGGTCGATGTGGGTTTTAGCCGTTTCAGCGGTGCCGGCAAACGGCAAGTGCGCCTGACGCCAGGCACCCTGGTGCTGGTGCCGGCGCAGCGGGTGCATGCTTGCAACCCGGAACCGGGTACGGCCTGGAGTTACCAGATGCTGCACCTGGATGCCCAATGGTTGCAGCAATTGCGCCTGGAGATGGGCACGCCAGCGGCTGATGCGGGTGAACCGGCGCGCATCGTCCGCTCAGTGGAGCTTTACCAGCACTTTTGTCAGCTCAATGCGCTGTTGTTCTCAGGCGCCGGGGTTGCCGAGAAGCACGCAGCGCTGGTGACGTTCATGGGGGACCATGATTTCAGTGCATACCCTGCGCTGGAGGCGGTCGCCCTTGCACCGCTTAGCCAGTCTGTTCTTGGCCAACTGATTGAGCATATCGATCAGGCGGAATTGGCCGAGCTGAGCCTCGGCTCGCTGGCACGCCAAGCCGACCTTGGGCGCTATCAGCTGATTCGCGCCTTCCGTGCAGCCACTGGTTTTACGCCCCACGCTTATCTGCTCAACGCCCGGATCAACCGGGCGCGGCAGCTGCTTCGCCAAGGTGAGGAACTTGCTGAGGTGGCTTATCGCCTGGGTTTCGCTGACCAGAGCCATTTTCAGCGGGTATTCAAGGCCCATACGGCGGCTACCCCGGGGTATTACCGAACTGCTGCACACCTAAGATTAGGGGCGCCTGTATTGGGGCCGCATTTCAGTTTCGCTCCTCCAGCCCCCGCTGACGGCGACCCAGCCAACCACCGGTAACCGCCCAGCCCAGGGCAATCGCCGCTCCGATCAGCATGGCCAGCTGCGGGTGGTCGCCCATCACATCCAGCGCACGCTTGACCCAGCCACTCAAGGCATCGCCACCGCGATAGACCACGGTGTCGATGAAGTTCTTGGCCTTGTACTTGTCTTCGGCAGGTAACACGGTAAACAGCATTTCTCGCCCAGGGCGAACCAAGGCGTATTCACCGGCGCGGCGTACCACCATCACCACCACGAACACAGCAAACACCGGCGCCACGGCCAGCCAGAGGAAACCGGCCGCCATCACCAGCGGTACTGCCACCAAGAGCACGCCGACCCCAAGGCGCCGGGCCAGCCGGCCGGTGATAAATACCTGGGTCAGTATGGCCAGCGCCTGCACCACGCTGTCGATCAGGCCAAACACCTGGGTTTGCCGGGTCCGGTCAGCGAACGTTTCACTGACGATGCGTGCCTGTTCGAAGTACAAAAACGTACTGACACTGGCCAGCAGCACCACGAACAGTGCGATACCCAGTAAATACGGCGAGCGCAGCACCGCGGTAGCGCCGGCGAACGGATTGCCACCCAAGGGCTTGGAGGCCGGATGCTCACTCATCGCCGGCAACGGATGCCGGTCACGCCAGCGCTGCAGGTAGAGGGTGGCGCCGATGCTGCCAAGCAGCAACAGACACGCCAGGACCAGCAACCCAGCATGCCCCAGCGGCGCCACCAGCAGGGTGCCGAGCACCGGCCCGGTCAAGCCGCCCAAGCTGGCGCCGGCCGCCAGCAGGCCGAACAGCCGCTTGCCCTGTTCGCTGGAAAACAGGTCAGCCAACACGCTCCAGGCCAGGGAAATGGCCAGCAGGTTGAACACCGACAGCCAGATGTAAAAGGCCCGCGCCTGCCAGATAGCGTCAGGGTCGCGGGCAAACAGCACGGCAAATAGCAGCAGGTTGCTGGCAAAGAAGGCATAGGTCCAAGGCAGGATGCGCCGTCGTTTGACCCGCGAAGCCAGCCAGCCGAACAGCGGCAGGCAGATCAGCGTCACCACGAAGGTGCCAGTGAACAGCCATTGCAGGTTGTCCACCCCGCCAGCTACGCCCATGGTCTCGCGTACCGGCCGCAGCATGAAGTAACCGGTGAACAGCAGGTAGAACAAGGCCAGACCGGCGATTACCGCCGGGCCCTCGTCGGGCTTGAGGTTGAGCCCTTGATCCAAGCGCCGCCGCCAGTTGCTCATCGGCTCAGGCGAACTGCTCGATCAGCGCTTGCTGCTGCGTCTGGCTGAGTAACGCGCCACTGCCGGCCTTGAGTTGATCGAGCTGGCGGTCCGGGCGACTGGTCGCGGGGATCACCGCCGTCACGGCCGGATGGCTGATGGCGAACTTCAAGAACAACTGCGCCCAGCTGCTAACCCCGGCCTCTGCCGCCCAGCCCGGCAACGGCTGATCCTTGACCTTGGCGAACAGCCGGCCGTCATCGAAGGCACGGTTGATCAGCACCGCCACGCCCTTGTCCTGGCACAGCGGTAGCAGGCTTTTCGCCGCCTCAGGCGAGTTGACCGAATAGTTGATCTGGATGAAATCGAGCTTTTCGCTGCGCACAATCCGCTCGACATCATCCTGGCCGCTGGCCAGGTAGTGGGTAATGCCGATATAGCGGGTCTTGCCCTGGGCCTTGAGCTCGCGGGCGTAGGGCAGTTGGCGTTGCCAGTCTCGCAGGTTGTGGATCTGCAGCAAATCGACCTTGTCGGTGCGCAGGCTCCTGAGCGTGCCGGCCCACTGCTCCTGGGCGGCAGCGGCGCTGTCCGCGGCGATCTTGGTGGCGATGAAGCACTGGCGGTGCCAGCCGCCCTCCTCCAGCAACTGGCCGAGAATGGCATCGGCGCCGCCGTAGTTGGGCGAGGTGTCGATGACCTTGCCGCCACCGTCGAAAAACGCCTTGAGCACTTGCTTGAGCTGCTGGTACTGCGCAGAGCCCGCCTCGACCTCGAAACTGCCAGAGGTGCCAGCGCCGATGACCGGCAAGGCTTCACCGGTTGCGGGGACCTTGCGGGTGAGCATGCCGCTGGCGGCTTCAGCGCGTAGCCAAGGGCTGGCAGCCAATAGGCCTAAAGCCGCACCAGTGCGTAGGACATCACGACGACCGTACATAGAAAAGCTCCCGTCATGAATCGGAAACTTTCAAGGCTAGCCGCTCTACCCCGCACCGGTGGGTGTTTCTGTATCTGGATGTTTAGCTTTAGGCCTGCAGCAGCAAGCTCAAGTCCAGACCGCCAGCATTGAGCGGTGGGCACCAGTAGTAACCGCCGGTCAGTGGCCGGCTGAAGCGGTACAGGCCGTCGATCACGCCGTCTTCCAGGCCGCTCATGCGGCGCAGCTGCACCTCGAAAGCGTCGAAGCTATGCCCCAGGGCAACGAACGCCAGGCCCGCACCGCGCTCATCGGCCCAGGCGACCGAACGCCTGACCATGAAGGCTTCAGGGTCGAAGCTCTCCTGAGCGGTACGTTTGACGTGTGCCGACTCTGGCGCATCGTCCAGCTCTTCGTTGTCGCTGAGACGGCGGCCAATGATGTTGTCTTGCTCAGCCTGCGGCAGCGACTTGAAGTAGTTCAGGTCATGCTTCCACAGCTGGAAGGCAGCAAAGCTCGAACCGCTCAGGCCTGGCTGCTCGCCGGCAACGATTGCCGCGTCTACTGCCGCTTGCTCGACCGGGTTCTCAGTACCGTCTTCATAGCCGGTCAGGTCGTGACCGCCGCGGTGCAGGAAGCCATCGACACTGTCTACCAGGCGCAAGGCCGGTGCCAGCAGTTGTTCCAAGGCCTGCGCGCGCAGGAACAGCTCACCGCGCTCAGCACCGCGCAGCCACAGCCACAGGGCGTGCTGGGTGCTAGGGTTCTCGACCGCCGCGTCCAGTTGCGGGAAGCTGCGTAGCCCCGGGACTTCGCGGCCCAGGGCCTTGGCCAGCGGCGCGCCGATGCCGACGATCAGTTGCTGGCCATCGACTTGCGTCAGCAAAGCGTCAAGCACCGCAGGCAGCGCCTGGCTTGCGTGCAAGGTGAAGAACAGGTGACGGGCGTGCGCCGGCACCGGGGTGGCAAGCAGACCTTGCTGGAACGGCATGACAGGCTAATCCTCGGCAAAAGCGCGAATCCTACTGCGCCCGCCGCCAGTAAGCAACGCGGCGCAGAGCCGCTGTGACGGTGCTTTGGCCACAGGCGCAGTAACAAAACTTTACCAAGACCTGGCCTAGTGCGATTAGCGATCGTTCGAGCGCCACCTACACTGCTGGCACTACTTTGTTCGAGACAGTGCCCATGACCGCCTCACCCTTGCTTACCGCCGTCCTGCCTATCGCCTTGGGCATCATCATGCTCGGGCTTGGCTTGTCGCTGACCCTGGCTGACTTCGCCCGGGTGGTGAAGTACCCCAAGCCGGTAGTGATTGGCCTGGCTTGCCAGATCCTGCTGCTACCGTTGGTGTGCTTCCTGATCGCCAATGGCTTTGGCCTGGAGTCGGCACTGGCGGTCGGCCTGATGCTGTTGGCAGCCTCGCCCGGCGGCACCACGGCCAACCTGTTCAGCCACCTGGCCCATGGCGATGTGGCGCTGAACATCACCTTGACCGCGGTCAACTCGCTGATCGCGATCCTGACCATGCCGCTGCTGGTCAATCTGTCGCTGATCTGGTTCATGGAGTCGGACCAGGCGATTCCGCTGCAATTTGCCAAGGTCATGCAAGTGTTCGCCATCGTCTTGCTGCCGGTGGCGCTGGGCATGATGATCCGCCGCTGGGCACCGGGCTTTGCCGCGCGCATGGAGAAACCAATGAAGCTGGTGGCGGCGCTGTTCCTGGCGTTCACCATCGTCCTGGCGCTGGCCAAGGATTGGCAGACCGTGGTCGAGTACGCACCGATCGTCGGCGGCGCTGCGCTATTGTTCAACCTGCTCAGCCTGGGCGTGGGCTACTGGGTGCCGCGCTTGTTGAACATCCCCAAGCGCCAGGCGATTGCCATTGGCATGGAGATCGGTATTCACAACGGCACCTTGGCCATTGCCCTGGCCTTGAGCCCGTCGCTGCTCAATAACGCCACCATGGCAGTGCCAGCGGCGATCTATAGCTTGCTGATGTTCTTCACCGCGGCGGGGTTTGGCTGGTGGGTGAGTCGGGGCCAAACGCTAGAGCCGGGCGCGGCGGGTTCCGGGCGTACCGCTGAAGATTGACCTTTGCAGGGGCGGGCTTGATCCGGGATGAGGCCCGCTGCTTCAGCGCTCGATGTGCGTACGCCGTGCACGCAATTGGCGCTTGAGCACGGCCAAGGGCGGTGCATAGAAAAAACCGAACGAGACGCAGCCCTGGCGCCCCTTAACCGCATGGTGTAGCCGGTGCGCCCGATGCAGTCGCTTCAGGTATCGATTGGCTGGGCGCAGCTTGCGCGGCCAATGCCGGTGAAACCAGCCGTCATGGGCCAGCACATACAGCAGGCCATAACCCCCTACCCCGCCGCCGACCCACTGCAATGGCGCATGCCCGGCCTTGCCCAGCGCCACCAGGCCGGTCGCAATCAGGGCCAGCGCCACCAGGTAGACGTCGTTGGTTTCCAGCATGCCCAGCTGCGGCTGATGGTGCGAGCGGTGCAACCACCAGCCCCAGCCATGCATGATGTACTTGTGCGCCAAGGTGCCGACGCCTTCCATGGCCAGCACGGTGGCGAAGAGGATGGCGAGATTGAACAGCATGGGAAAATCCGCAGTAGATGACCAAAGGCGCAAGATTACCACCGCAGCCGGTACGGATCAGCCCAGCCTGATCGAGCAAACGCCTCTATGACGCAATTGTCATCTTTGTGTCGTTGACCTTGCCCCGTGCCAGGGGTAAGGTCCGCCGCGCAATTACGCATCCCCACACAGGAGTCCTGCATTGGACAGTAGCCCCAGTCGATTGCGACAGGTCCACACGGCGAGCTAGTCCGGCAGTATTTCTGCCACTGTCTCGCCAAACTCGGTAGACGGTGGTTCAGCACGGCCCAAACGGGTCAATGCTCCCTCCCCCCTCTTCGTTACACCGCCGCCCGATGGGCGATGGCTGCTGTGGTCCTGCGCATTCTCATTTTTCAACGTGCCATCTGCCGATGGTGCTCGTACGGGCGATTGCCCGTGCAACGAGGTTTGCTATGGATTGGAAAGTCTTTCTGCTGCGCGTCAGCGTAGCCCTGCTGCTCGGTGCCTTGATCGGCGCTGAGCGACAACTGCGTCAACGCCTGACCGGCCTGCGCACCAATGCGCTGGTCAGCACCGGCGCTTGCCTGTTCGTGCTGATGACCCAGGCAGTGCCGGGCATGGCCCCGACCGATGCGTCGCGGATCGCCGCTTATGTGGTGTCGGGTATCGGTTTTCTCGGCGGCGGCGTAATCATGCGCGACGGCTTGAACGTGCGCGGGCTCAATACTGCCGCGACCCTCTGGTGCACCGCCGCTGTCGGCGTGCTGTGCAGCGTTGGGCTGCTATTGGAGGCAGCGGTGGGCAGCCTGGTGGTGCTCTGCGCCAACATTTTGCTGCGCGATATTGCCCAACGTCTGGATCACCAGGAAGTGTTGCCGGCCAGCGAGGTCGAGCAGCGTTTCGAGGTGCGTATCGTTTGCCGCGCCGAGGACGAGATCCAGGTGCGCAGCCTGATGCTGCACAGCCTCAGCGACCCTGGCCTGCGCTTGCAGTCGCTGCACAGCGAGGATCTGCCTGACGCCAGCCGCCTGGAAGTGCGCGCCGAACTGCTGGGCAATCCGCAAGCCACGGCTCAACTGGAGCGGCTGGTCGGCCGGGTCAGCCTGGAAAAAGGCGTCAGCGCGGTGCGCTGGCAGGTGCGTGAGCTGGGGGCAGACTGAACGCCAGCGCGGGGCGGCTCAGGCGCCGTCCCGCTGGTGCTTTTCCTTCAGCTCCTGGCGCTCCTTGGCTTCGATGCACAAGGTGGCGGTCGGCCGCAGCAGCAAACGGCGCAGGCCGATCGGCTCGCCGGTTTCCTCGCACCAGCCATACTCACCACGGGCTAGGCGCTCAAGGGCCTGGTCGATCTTGTCCAGCAGCTTCTTCTCGCGCTCCAGCGAGCGCAATTGCCAGTGTCGCTCCTCCTCGGCGCTGCCAATGTCGGCGGGGTCGCTGAGCACTTCCTGTTCGCGCAAGGCGCGAAACTCTTGCTCGATGCGCTGCTGCAGATCGCTACGCTGGCTTATCAGCAATGTGCGAAAAAACTGGCGCTGCGGCTCGTTCATGTAGGCCGCTGGGCTTTGCTTGAGTAACTCTTGTTCGGTCATGGCGGTGCTTCCTTCATCGTTCAAACATCAACGGCAGCCCTTGGCAGCTGTCTATCACCTGGCCCTGGTGCCAAGCCAACTGACCCGACACCACGGTGCTGCGCACGGCATGGCGAAAGCTGCACTGGGCAAAGGGGGTCCAGCCGCAGTGGGCGAGTATCGGTTGCGCGCTGGCTGGCAGGGGCTGAGCCAGGCGCTCGACCAGCGCAAAATCCGCCCAGTAGCCTTCGCGCAGGTAGCCGCGCTCGCGAATGGCGAACAAGTCCGCTACTGCATGGCTGGTCTTGCTGACCATCTGGCTCAGGCTCATTACCCCTTCGCTGACCAGCTCCAAGGCGGCCGGCAAGGCATGCTGGACCAATGGCAGCCCGGACGGTGCCTGGAGGTAATCGCGCTGTTTTTCTTCCAGGCTGTGCGGTGCATGGTCGGTGCCGATTACATCGATGAGATCGCTGGCCAGCGCCTGACGCAAAGCGTCGCGGTCGGCGCGCGACTTGATCGCCGGATTGCACTTGATCAGGTGGCCAAGCGCTGCGTAGTCGCTATCGTCGAACAGCAAATGGTGCAGGCAGACCTCGGCGGTGATGCGCTTGCCGGTCACCGGGCCCGGCTCGAACAACGCCAGTTCGCCGGCTGTGGTCAGGTGCAGTACATGCAGCCGAGTGCCGAAACGCCGGGCCAGCTCGACGGCCAGCCGCGAGGAGCGATAGCACGCCTGGGCGTCGCGAATCTGTGGGTGCGCGGCGGGCGGGATGAACGTGCCATGGCGCTGCTGCCAGCGCGCCTGGTTGGCAAGGATGCTGGGGGTGTGCTCGCAGTGGGCGAGCAGGATGGTGGGGGCACAGCTGAACAGCTTTTCCAGTACCTGAGGGTCATCTACCAGCATGTCGCCGGTGGATGCGCCCATGAACACCTTGATCCCGGCGACCGCGCCAGGGTCGAGCGCGGCGATGGTTTCCAGGTTGTCGCGGCTGACACCAAAGTGAAAACCATAGTTGGCCCGCGCAGTCGCCGCCGCGCGGCGCTGCTTGTCGGCCAGCGCTGCCAGGGTCAGGGTGGGCGGATGGGTGTTGGGCATGTCCATGAAACTGGTAATGCCGCCGGCCACTGCGGCACGCGACTCGCTGGCAATGGAGCCTTTGTGCGCAGCGCCTGGCTCGCGAAAGTGCACCTGGTCATCGATCATGCCCGGCACCAGCCAGCGGCCATCGGCGTCGAGTTCGATGCACGCCTGGGCGTTGTCGATACTCGCGGCGATTTTTTCGATGCGCCCGTGGGCGACCAGCAGGTCGGCGTCGAACTCACGCCCTTCATTGACCACCCGGGCATTGCGTATGAGCAAGTCGGCCATGCTCAAAACTCGTTCTGCAAGGCCTTGTAGCCCTGGACCAGATCGATATTGGTGCGCGCGACGTCTTCGGAGAACTCCGAGGCCGAAACGCTGACCGGCGGGTAACTCTGCAAATCGGTGTGGGGGCCGATGTGCTCGGTGGGCGGCACGTAGAAGCGTTCGGGCAAATCCCTGCCGTCGACCACCGAGTTGTGCCGCACCACGCTGCCATTGCCCACGCGGCAGTTGAACAACACGCTGTTGAAGCCGATGAATACCCGATCACCCACGGTGCAGGGGCCGTGGACGATCGAGCGGTGGGCAATCGAGGTGTATTCACCAATGCTTACCGCGGCGCCAGACTTGGAGTGGATCACCACGCCATCCTGGATATTGGAATTGGCGCCGATGACGATCGGCTGCATATCGCCGCTGGCGTCGACTTCGTCGGCGCGGATCACGGCGTAGGGGCCAACGAACACGTTGTCTTTGATCACCACCTTGCCGCAGATGATCGCGGTTTGGTCGATGTAGGCCGACTCAGCGATTTCTGGGAGGTGGCCGGAGGGGTTTCTGCGAATCACAGTGGTTGATCCTGAGAGGGTGGGCAGCTTTAAATGTTACGTTATAACAATTAACTTGCAAGCCCTTGCTTGTCCCCAAGGCTGTCAGCTCTCAGACTTGCCGCTTTGCTTGCCGAGGACCGCCCTATGCTTATCCGCCCTACCCTGGCCAAGGATATCCCGCTGCTGCCGAGCATCGAGCGTTCGGCAGCCCAGGCATTTCTCAGTGTGCCCAGCTTGGCCTGGCTGGCTGCCGGTGAGGTGCTGGGCGAAGCCGCGCATCGGACATTCATTCATGCCCAGGCGAGCTGGGTGGCAGTCGATGCGCACGAACGGGTATTGGGGTTTCTCTGCGCCCGTCTGGAGGGTGATGCGCTGCATATTCATGAAGTGTCCGTGGCTCAGCAGGCACAGGGCCAAGGGCTTGGCCGTGGGTTGATTGCCCAGGCAATCAGTGCGGCTCGAGGGATGGGTTGTGCAGAGGTGACGTTGACAACCTTTGCCCAGGTGCCTTGGAATGCGCCGTTTTATCAGCGCCTTGGTTTTGTCGTGATTAGCCAGGAGCAGTTGGGCGAGCGGTTGCTAGGGATCTTGGAGGAAGAACAGCGCCATGGGCTGGTTGGGCGCTGCGCCATGCGCAGGGTTCTGGTCTGATAGTGTCAGTACCGGCCTTATCGCGGGGCAAGCCCGCTCCCACGCAGCCTGCTCTCACGCAGCCCTCTATGAAGCTGGTTAACGTGGGAGCGGGCTTGCCCCGCGATGAGGCCGGTATTGCCAGCCCCAAAACCTCTGGCTAGGCACTTGTGGCCGGCGCACCAGCCAGGCAATAACGGTCCCTACCCTGGCGTTTGGCTTCATACAGCGCGCTATCGGCCACCGCCATCAAGCCCTCTGCGGTAATCGTCTCAAGGGCCGGATAAGCCACCGCAATCCCAGCACTGGCCGACACCTGTCCCAACGGGCTGCCGGCGTGCTCAATACCCAAGCGGCGCAGCAGATGCAGCGTTTCTTGGACGATCAACACGGCACCTTGCGCGTCGGTATCGGGCAACAACAGGGTGAACTCTTCACCGCCATAGCGCACCGCCAGGTCCGCAGGGCGCTTCAACATGTGCCGTAATAATTCGCCAACCCGGCGCAGGCATTGGTCGCCTGCCGGGTGGCCGTAGCGGTCGTTGTAGGCCTTGAAGTAATCCAGATCCATCATCACCAAGGCCAGCGGGTAGCCTTGCCGACGTGCCCGGCCGACTTCAGCTTCGAACACCGCATCGAGTCGCCGGCGGTTGCCCAGGCCGGTCAGGCTGTCGGTCAGGGCCAGGTCCTTGAGGGTCTGGTGCGCCTGGTGCAGAGCGCGTTCGATGGCAATCCGTTCGCGCAGCTGGCGCAGCACCACCCAGCCGAATACCGCCAAGCCCAGGAGCAAGACCAGCAGTACGCCAATCGACTTGATCATGTCATGCCGCCACGGCGCGATGATCGACTCGCGCGACAGCCCCGCTTCCACCACCAGCGGATACCGGCTCAGCGCCCGGTAGGCATACAGCCGCGGCGTGCCGTCGACCACTGCCACCGCTTGCGCGATGCCTTCGTTGGCATACGGCAGGTGGTTGCGAAACACCTCGCTGTTGGCCAGGCTGCGGCCGACCACCTGCTCGACAAAGGGCCGGCGTACCAGAATGGTCCCATCGCGCTTGGCCAAGACCAGGGCGCCGCGCTCGTCGATCTTGAAATCGCCGTAATAGCGCACGAACCAGTCGACTTTGATGGTGCCCAGTAGCACCCCGGCAAAACTGCCGTCGGGATAGTTCAAGCGCCTGGAAATCGGAATGATCAAATCGCCGGTCGAGCGGCTTTTGACTACCGAGCCGATGCGGACATGGCGATCGGTGTGGCTGCGGTGATAGCTGAAATAGTCGCGATCGGCGTTGTTGGCATTGGCCGGGATGGCGTCCTGGTCAGTGACGATCCAGCTGCCGTCCGGGCCATACACGAACAAACCGTGCAACTGCGGCATGATGGTGGCCTGCTGACGCAGCAAGGCGTGCAGGCGCGGTCGGTCGAGGTGCTCGAAGCCGTCGCCTTCCAAGCGCTCGGCCAATGCTGCGGTAATCGCATCGACCTGGCGGATTGCATCTTCGGCGTGTTGCGCAGAGGCACGGGCCAGGTTGGTGACCGAGTCTTCGGCATTGACGAACGCATGCCGATAATCCCGCCAGATGCGCCAGGTTTCAGTCGACACGAATGCCAGCATCACCACCGCCATAAACACCAATACCAGACGAAACAAGGCCACGGCGCGGCCCTCGCCGGTTACCGCGAACAGCCCGTCATCGTCGTGTTTCCTGGCAGCACGCATTGAAGTCCCTTGTTGTCGCAATTGCCGTCCTTGACTATAGATCAGCGCCGTTTGCGCGAACCCAGCTCGATCCAGGTCGGCGCGTGGTCGCTGGCTTTGGGCTCGTTACGCACCCAGGCGTCGACCCCTGCCGCCTTCAGATAGGGGGCTAGCGCGCGATTGAGCAGCAAGTGGTCGATTCGCAGCCCGGCGTTGCGCGCCCAGTGATTGCGAAAGTAATCCCAGAAGGTATACACCCGCTCATCCGGGTGCAGGTGGCGCACGGCATCGGTCCAGCCTTGCCCAAGCAGGCGCTGGTAGCAGGCGCGCGATTCGGGTTGGAGCAAGGCGTCCTTGAGCCAGGAGCGCGGGTTGTAGATGTCTTGATCGGTGGGCACCACGTTGAAGTCACCGGCCAGCACCGTCGGGTGCTCGCTTTCGCATAGCCCCTGGACATGCTCGATCAGGCTTTCGAACCAGGCGAGCTTGTAATCGAACTTCGGCCCCGGTTGCGGATTGCCGTTGGGCAAGTACAGACAGGCGACCAGCACGCCATGGGCCGCAGCCTCCAGGTAGCGGCTCTGGCTGTCGTCTTGCATGCCCGGCAAACCCCTGCGTACTTCCAAAGGCTCACTGTCGCGGGCCAATATCGCCACCCCGTTCCACGCCGGCTGGCCCTGGTACACACAGCCATAGCCGGCCGCTTCCAAGGCCTGACGGGGAAAGTCCTTGTCGGCGGCCTTGAGCTCTTGCAAGCAGGCGATATCCGGTTGTTCACGTTCAAGCCAGGCCAGCAAGCCAGGCAAGCGACTGCGGATGCCATTGATGTTGAAGGTGGCAATGTTCAGCGCTTTCATGCGTCTGGATCGTTGACGTGGGCCTGCACGGCGTCTTCGAGGGCGCGGACATGGGCCTGGTCGGCCAGCGCTTTGAGGGCCAGCCAATCATCCCAGTCGAGTGCGCCGTCGTCGCGCAGCGCCTGGGCAGTACGAATCAGCTCGTGGTGATAAGCATCCGGCGATTCGCGCCTATAGCTCTCGTCGTCGTATTGGGCGTACCAGGCTTCAAGCTCGGGAATGCTGCGTTCAATGCTCATGCCCCTGCTCCTTCAAGCAACCTTTGAATCTCTGAGCCCTGCCCGTTGACATCGTTCCCCAGTCGTGCACAGGTGGCGCTGTGTGCAGAAAAATTAAACCTTTGCTCGGCGCCATGGCTCAACCATAAGCGACATAGAGGTCGCGCCAACTGAGAAGGAGTGCGTCATGAACAACCTGTTCCTCAAGCGGGTCGGCTTGTCCGTCGCATTGGGCATGGCTTCGTTGCATGCCATGGCCGCAAGTTCAGATGACTTTGTCGATGCTGCCACCGAAGCCGGTATTGCCGAAGTGGTGACCGGCAACCTGGCCATGCAGAAGAGCCAGAATGCCGACATCAAGGCCTTCGCCCAACAAATGGTCACCGACCATACCAAGGCCAATCAGCAACTTGGCGATGTCGCCCGCAAACACGATATCAGCGTGCCGGATGAGGCCGCGCTGACCGACAAGGTGAAGAAGGTGATCCTGGAGTGGCGTGACGAGTCGTTCGACAAGTCGTACATCAACAACCAGGTCGATGCCCACGAAAAAGCCGTGGAGTTGTTCCAGAAAGAGGCCAGCTCTTCTGACAAGCCTGACCTGAAAGCCTTCGCCAGCGACACGCTGCCGACCCTGCAAAAACACCTGGAGCATGCCAAGCAGCTCCAAGCCAAACACGGCAAATGAATTGATTCTGCGAGGTTAGCCATCCATGAGTAACGATCCACTACGCTCAGAAGTTCTCACCCGCCTGCTGCATGCCCACCCGCAGGGGCTAGGCAAGGAAGTGCTGGACAATTATCGCGGCGAGAAAGCCGTGGCCGGCATGCTCAAGACCCTGCAGGACGAAGGGCTGATTCACGATGGCAGCGTTGGCGTCGACGCCGAGCACCAGATCAGCGTGCAGTATCCGATCAAACTCTCCAGCGCGGGGGTTGAGGCAGCCAAGCACGTCGAAGGCTGACCGTCCTGACTGGTTAAGCCCATTCCGGCCTCTTTGCGGGCTCACCTGCAAAGAGGCCGGAGTCTTCATTGCTTCTTCTCAAAATCCCGCGGCGGCTTGGCCGGCCCCTGGGGATCAACTTGCGGATCATCGACATCTGGCGAGTCCGGATCAAACCCCAGATCATCTTTTTGGCTGGCATGTTCGGAAGAGTGAGGCCCCTTCCCTGGCTGTTCAGTAGGCTGTTGCTCTGGCTTGGACATGGTTGAGCGACTCCGGTGAGTGTCTATAGAAGAAACCACCGGCAGCGCAAAGTTTGATTTATCCGCCTTCGCCAAGCCTATTGGCGTGCTCCTGGCCAGCCAGAACCGCGCGACACTCGCTCAACGCGGCAGACCGACTGCCGAGCTCAGCCTGCAAATAATCCAACTGCTGCTTCTGTTCGCTGCACAACTCACGTTTTTGCTCCAACTGCTGGGCTTGTGCCTCGAGCTGACGGCGCATCTCATCACTGCTGCCCTGCGCCTGGGCCAGGATCGAGCGCAGCCCCTGCACTTGTGCATCGCGTTGCTCAAGTTGCTCGTTCATCAGGGTGTGCTGCGCGGTCAACTGACGGCTCTCGCCTAGCAAACGCTCATTGTCGCGGTGCAGGCGGGTCAATTCTTCCTGGCGCACGATCAGGCCCTGCTGCAATTGCCGCTGTTCGACCTGCAGCTGTTGAACCTGCGCCTCATGCCGGCGCTGTTCTTGCTCGCGCTGCTCGCGGCTGGCGGCGCGGTAGTGCTCGAGCGCATCGCGGGCGTGGCGATGTTTGTCCTCCAGCGAACGGACTTGCTCATCCTTGTCGGTCAGGCGCAGCTGCAGCTCGCCCAGCGACTGGTTGAGGCTGGCACTGCGCAATTGCTCGGCTTGCAGAGTACTCAAGGTCGAGGCGAGTTTCTCCGATTCGGCCTGCAAGGCGGCGGCCTGGATCTGCTGTTGTTGCTGCGCCGCAGCCAGCGCCTGCTGCGCCAGCTGCAGCTGCGCCTGGAGCTGTTCACGCTGCTCGACGAATCCCGCCTCGGCCTGGCGAACGTGCTCCTCTGCTTGCTCATGCAATTGCGCCGCCAGCTGATCCACCAGCCGTGCCAATTGCTCGTTCAGCCCTGCCATCGCCAACGGCGCCGCGGGTTGCTGGGCCTCCAGTTCTTTGAGGTAGCGGTGAATGGTGGTTTTCGATCCGGTGTTGCCCAACTCGATTCGTACCGCATCGATGCTTGGATGTTCGCCACGGGCTATCAAGGCCTGGCGCGCCTGCTGCACTACTGCTTTGTTGATACCGCCGCGCGCCATATTTGCTCCTACGATTTCGTAATGTGGTACGTACTATGTAATTACGTACCAATTCTGATGGTAGAGAAACGGGTTTTCAAGGACTAGATGACATTCAATAATCACGGCTTATCGCATGTGAGAGGCAAATGCGTCGCTAAAAGTCGCCCTCAGATGTACAGAAGCTCGCTGCGGGAGTACTGGATAGGGAAAAGCGGCCGATACTCAGGCGCAAGGAAACGCGGCGCGCTACTGTTCGATGATCGAACACAAGCGCCCCCCTTGAATTGACGGTCTGTGATTCACTGCGCACCATTCACCGACCTCGCGCCCCGCTCTAGCTAAAGGCTGGTCGCGTTCGATAAGCCCTTGCAGCTCATAACAAATTCAACAAACCGACCCTTAAATGACCGATTCCAAGATCACCACCGCCCGCGTCCCGCAGGGAGGCATTGGCGCCAAAGTTCGCGATGCCTTCGCCGTCGGCAAGACCCGCTGGGGCATGCTCGCCCTGGTGTTCTTCGCCACCACCTTGAACTACATCGATCGCGCTGCCCTCGGGATCATGCAACCGATGCTTGCCAAGGACATGAGCTGGACGGCGATGGACTACGCCAACATCAACTTCTGGTTCCAGGTCGGCTATGCGATCGGCTTTTTGTTGCAAGGCCGGCTGATCGACAAAGTAGGCGTCAAGCGTGCGTTCTTTGCCGCTGTGCTGCTCTGGAGCATTGCCACGGGCGCCCACGGCCTGGCGACCTCGGCGGCGGGGTTCATGGTTTGCCGGTTCATCCTTGGCCTGACTGAAGCGGCCAATTACCCCGCTTGCGTCAAGACCACGCGGCTGTGGTTCCCCGCTGGCGAACGCGCGATTGCCACCGGCCTGTTCAACGCCGGCACCAATGTCGGCGCCATGGTCACCCCGGCGCTGCTGCCGCTGATCCTCGCCGCCTGGGGCTGGCAAGCCGCGTTCATCGCCATGGGGTGCCTGGGCCTGGTCTGGCTGGTGTTCTGGGGGC
The DNA here is from genome assembly GCF_043104195.1 of Pseudomonas sp. xss_2. Taxonomy (NCBI): domain Bacteria; kingdom Pseudomonadati; phylum Pseudomonadota; class Gammaproteobacteria; order Pseudomonadales; family Pseudomonadaceae; genus Pseudomonas; species Pseudomonas sp. xss_2. The sequence continues at coordinate 135,287 of NZ_JBICKL010000077.1, read as the reverse complement.
TGAAATACTTCGACCCTGAGCAGCACCCACGGGTGCGCCAGAGCGAACTGGACTACATCCAGCAGGACATCGAGCCTGAGGCGCGCCGCGTACCCTTCAAACGCATCCTGCGCATGCGCGGGACCTGGGCCTTCGCCGTGGCGTACTCGATCACCGCCCCGGTGTTCTGGTTCTACCTGTACTGGCTACCGCCGTTTCTCAATCAGCAGTACGACCTGGGCATCAGCGTTACCCAGATGGGCATCCCGCTGATTCTGATCTGGCTGACCGCTGATTTCGGCAGCATCGGCGGCGGCATCCTGTCTTCCTGGTTGATCGGTCGGGGCGTACGAGCCACCCGCGCGCGACTGATCTCGCTGCTGATTTTCGCCTGCAGCATGCTCAGCGTGACCTTTGCCGCGCACGCCAGTGGCCTGTGGATTGCGGTACTGGCCATCGCGGTGGCGGTTGGCGCGCACCAGGCCTGGACGGCGAATATCTGGAGCCTGGTGATGGATTACACGCCCAAGCACCTGATCAGCTCGGTGTTCGGCTTCGCCAGCATGTGCGCGGCCATTGGTGGGATGTTCATGACCCAGATCGTGGGCAGCGTGCTGACTGCAACCCATAACAACTATGCGGTGTTGTTCACCCTGATTCCGGCCATGTACTTCCTGGCGCTGATCTGGCTGTACTTCATGGCGCCGCGCAGTATCGAAACGCTGTAAGCAGGCATGGTGCTTTCCTCGCAGGCCCGTCATGGGCCTGTTTTTTTGTGTTGTAGTTGCGGGCCTCATCGCGGGACGAGCGCGGTCCTTGTAGGACGTGCCCCGCGATGAGGCCGGCACGGACACCGCCCATCACCCACGCTGCGCGATCCAGCGCCGATACTGCCGCGCCCGCCAGGCATTGCCCAGTTGCTGCACGATCAGCGCGCGCAACGGCCACACCCCAGGCTTGGGCGCCTTGGCGCAGCTGAGCTTGCGCAGTTGATACTTCACCACCGCCATATTCGCCACAGCACCCAGTGCCTTGTTGCGCCAGGTAATCGGCGGCAACTGCGGCGCGCTATCGCGACCTTCGCGCCAATCCTGCGGTAAACCTGGGTCAATGGCCAACGCCGTGCCAATCCCCACCATGTCCACCCCGCTCTGCACCACCTGCTGGGCAACGGGCTTGCGCCGAATACCGCCGGTGACCATCACCGGCATGTGCGCAACCTCGCGTATGTGCTGGGCGAACTCGACAAAGTAGGCCTCCCGGGCCAGGGTCCGCCCATCGCGCGCTTCGCCCTGCATGGCCGGTACCTCGTAACTGCCGCCCGACAGCTCGACCAGATCAACCGCCAGCCCATTGAGCATCTGCACCACCTCACGCGCATCATCGGCACTGAAACCGCCGCGCTGGAAATCTGCCGAATTAAGCTTCACCGCCACCGCGAAGCCTGGGGCAACCACGCTGCGCACGGCCTTGACGATTTCTAGCAACAAGCGCGCGCGATTGGCCAACGCGCCGCCCCAACGATCGGCCCTGTGGTTGGTCAGTGGCGATAGGAACTGGCTGAGCAGATAGCCGTGCGCTGCGTGGATTTGCACACCGGTGAACCCCGCCTGTTCGGCCAATTGGGCGGTGCGGGCAAAGCGGCGGATGACCTCCTCGATAACCGCGTCCGTCATTGCATGGGGCGTAGCGAAATGCTTGGACATCGACCCCAGCTGCAATGCCACGGCTGAGGGTGCCCAGGTCTTCTGGCCGAGATTGGCCGGCATCTGTCGACCGGGATGGTTGATCTGTAACCAGAACTGCGCGCCCTTGGCCCGGCCGACCGCGGCCCAGCGGCGAAACCCATCGAGCTGGGCGTCGTCCTCCAACACCACGCCACCTGGCCCGGTCATCGCCCGTCCATCGACCATGACGTTGCCACTGATCAGCAGCCCGGCGCCGCCCTGCGCCCAAGCCTGATACAAGCGCAGCAGCTGCGGCGAAGGCGCCTGGTGCTGGTCGGCCATGTTTTCTTCCATGGCCGCCTTGGCAATGCGGTTGGGGATGGACGAGCCGTTAGGCAGCAGCAGCGGGGTAAACAGGGTCATGGCGATGGCCTCGTGGAGTCGAGGCCTCACCTTAAGCTTAAAGCCAACTTTAAGGTCAATAGGTCTATCAAGCTTGTTGGTCGTGCTCGCGGCGCAGCCGTTGCAGAACGCGCTGGGCGTTGTCGCTGCAGGGCATTTGATCGGGCTTGCTCTCGATACTGTCTATCGCCAGCAATAGCCGCGCTTTGCTTTGCGCCAGACGCTCCTGCAGCACCTCGATTTCTGCCACCTTGCTACGCAGGCCACCCACCAGCGCGTCGTGCTGCCATTCGTTGCTAGTGGATGGCAATAGATGTCGGATCTCGTCCAGCGAGAACCCCGCGCGCTGCGCCCCGGTGATGATTTCCAGCAGCACCACCGCCTCTGGCGAATAATCGCGGTAGCCATTGGCCTTGCGTGCCACCGAGGTAATCAGGCCGCTCGCTTCGTAGAAGCGAATACGCGATGCCGCCAGGCCCGTTCGTTTGGCCAGTTCGCCAATTCTCATGCCACACCTCAGAAAATTCTCAGACCTTGAAGCTTACTTTAATCCTACGCTGGATAGGCGACCGAGCGATCAACCGGCTCAGGCTGTGCGGCGGATGTCGGTCACCACGCCACCCTTTGATACAGGAGACGCGAGCATGGGATACGTCACAACTAAAGATGGGGTCGAGATTTTCTACAAAGACTGGGGACCACGCGACGCCCAGGTGATCCACTTCCACCATGGCTGGCCGCTGAGCGCCGATGACTGGGATGCGCAATTGCTGTTCTTCCTTGACCAAGGCTTTCGCGTGGTAGCCCATGACCGGCGCGGACACGGGCGCTCCAGCCAGGTCGGGGATGGACACGACATGGACCACTACGCCGATGACGTCGCCGCTGTGGTCGAGCACCTGGGGACGCAGGGCGCGGTGCATGTCGGCCACTCCACCGGCGGCGGCGAGGTAGTGCGCTATATCACCCGTCATCCCAAGGATCCGGTTGCCAAAGCCGTGCTGATTGCAGCGGTGCCCCCGCTGATGGTCAAGACCGAGGCTAATCCGGGTGGGCTGCCCAAGTCGGTATTCGACGACTTCCAGGTGCAAACCGCGACCAACCGCGCGCAGTTTTTCCACGATGTGCCCGCCGGCCCGTTCTACGGCTACAACCGACCTGGGGCCGAGCCTGCCGAAGGGGTCATCCTCAATTGGTGGCGCCAGGGCATGATGGGCTCGGCCAAGGCTCACCATGACGGCATCGTTGCCTTCTCGCAGACCGACTTCACCGAGGATCTCAAGCGCATCACCATCCCGGTGCTGGTCATGCATGGCGATGACGACCAGATCGTGCCCTATGAAAACTCTGGCCCGCGCTCGGCAGAACTGCTCAGCAACGGCATCTTGAAGACCTACCAGGGCTACCCGCATGGCATGCCGACCACCCATGCCGATGTGATCAACGCCGATCTGTTGGCGTTCGTGCGCGGTTGATCAATGCGCAGCCATAGGCGTTGTGAGCCTATGGCTGCGCGCGCGCTAGAAAAAATGAAAGCAAAGTGCCATTAGTCATCCAGCTGTCATCTGCCTGTCGTATTTTCCGAGCATTACCCAGGGTCGGGAACCACCAGCAGTGATCCGCCGAACATCATCCTCCGCAGGCCTTCTGCCGATTCTGATCCTGGTGCTGTGCGCCGCGACCCTGGCATTTCTCTGGGGCCTGCACTTCACCCAGAAGCACGCCGCCCGCCAGGGCGCTTTGTCAGCCAAAGCGGCCGAGCACCTGAACCTTGCCAGTATCGTCGCCGAGAGCCTGCGCCAATTGGTCGATCGCGCCCAGGCGGTTGGCCGCGGTACCCAGGACGATATGAAAGCGCTGCGCCAAGGCAGCTTCAGCCTGGCGCGGATTCTGGCTGAAGACCCCGTATTCAAGCGCATGAGCCTGTATGACCGGCACGGACAGCTGGTCTCGGCCAGCCATGCCGACGAAGTCCAGCGCCTGCCTGATGATTGGCTGGAGCAGCTGAAAAACCACGTCTCGCGCTACGGCTTCAAGCCGTTCCTGCCGCGCATCGCAGCGAGTGACAATCCCTCCGCCCTGCCCGACTGGCGCTTGCCGTTCCTGCTGCCCCTGACTGATCTGCCGGGGCGCGAGATCGACACTATCCTGGTGGTGCAACTGGACATCGGCTACCTGGCGGTGTTGTTTCAGCACATCGACCTGGGCCGCAGCGGGCTGATGCGGCTGCTGCAAGATGATGGCCAGGAGCGCTTGCGGATCGACACCAGCGGCGTAGTGGTGGCCGGCGAGACATTGATGCCCGACCTGCCAGACACCGGCGATGACGCCGGGGTGCTGACCCAATATGCCGCCGAAGGGCCCTACCAGAGCCTGTATCGGCGCGTGGCTGATCGCGGTTTCAGCATCGTGGTCAGTCAGCGCTATGAAGAAATCCTCACCCCATCGGCACTGACCTACGAAGGCCAATTCTGGCTGAACCTGTGCATGACCCTGATGATCCTCGCCAGCCTCGCTTGGAGCCTGCGCCTGCTGGGCAAGCGCCAGGAAGCCTTCAGTGCGCTGGAGCAGGCCCAGCAGGTCAACCATGAGCTGATCGAGCGCCTGGAAGACGAGCACCGACGCAGCAGCCATGCGGCAGCCACCGATCACCTCAGCGGCCTGCACAATCGCCGCCAGTTCGTCGAAGTTGCTACCCAGACCCTTAGCCGCCAGCGTGGCAAACGGCGCCTGATGGCGATCCTGTTCATCGACATGGACCGCTTCAAGTCGATCAACGACTCGCTTGGCCACCGCATTGGCGACCTGCTGTTGCAAGCGGTCGCCGGGCGCATCCAGCGCCTGCTTGAACCCGGCGACGAAGCCTCGCGCTTTGGCGGTGACGAGTTCGTGGTGCTGCTGGCCGGGGAGCGCAGTGAAGAACAGATCAACACCTGGGTGCGCACATTGGTGCAAAAGCTCTCTGCCACCTATGCCCTGGATGGCCAGGAGGTCAACACCAGCCCCAGCGTCGGCGTCAGCATCTGCCCGCGCGATGGCCAAGACATCGACGCGCTGATCCGCTGCGCAGACGCCGCCATGTATTCGGCCAAGCAAGCCGGACGTGCCCAGTACCGCTTCTTCGATCCCTCGTTGAACCTGAGCGACATCCAGGCCTTCACCCTCGAACAGGCCTTTGGCAGCGCGTTGGCCGAGCGCCAGTTCGTGTTGCATTTTCAGCCGCAGATTCGCTTGGATACCCTGCAAGTGCTGGGTTACGAGGCTCTGGTGCGCTGGGACCACCCCGAGTTCGGCCTGCTTTACCCCGACCGGTTCATTGGCGTTGCCGAGCGCAGCGGCTTTATCGTCGAGCTGGGTTGGGAAGTGTTGCGCCTGGCCTGCGAGGAACTGGTGCGCTGGCGCCAACGCGACCTCGAGTCGCGCCTGGCGGTGAACGTCTCAGCGCTGCAACTGCGCCAGAGCGATTTCAGCGAACGCCTGCTCGCCGAGCTCAAGCGCCTGCAGATTGCCCCGCAACGGCTGGAGCTGGAGATCACCGAAACCACCGTGCTCGACCCTGAAGGCGCCGCCGTCGACCACCTGCACCGCTTGCGCGCCGCCGGTATCGGCATCAGCCTGGATGATTTCGGCCGCGGCTATGCAGGTTTTGCCCATCTGCACTCTCTGCCGCTGAGCAAGCTGAAAATCGACCGTGCGTTGATCGCGCCGCTGTGCAACAGCCACGACGACAGCCCGATCGTTTCTTCGACCATCATCCTGGCCAAGCGCCTGGGCCTGGAAGTGGTTGCTGAAGGCGTCGAAACCCGCGAGCAGGTGGTGTGCCTGAAACTTGCCGGTTGCGACATTGCCCAGGGTTATCACTTCAGCCGGCCGTTGTCGGTCGCTCAACTGCAAGACTATCCACCGTTCAGAAGCCTCGAGGTCAAAGCATGCGTGTAGCCAAGGCGCTGGCCGCGCTGAGCCTGGTCCTGAGCTTTATCGGTCATGCCCAGGCCGTCTGCAGCCCTCGTGCGTTGCGCCTGGCCGTGATCCCGATCAAGAGCGCGCAAGACATGCAGCATGAACACCAGCCACTGATCGACCGTTTGAGCCAGGCAACCGGTGTGCCGGTCGAGCTGGTGATCGCCTCTTCCTATGAAAGCGTGGTCGATGCGATCGTCTCCGGCGGTGCCGATATTGCCCGGCTCGGCCCGGCCTCCTACGTCCTGGCCCAGCGTCGCGACCCGCGCATCGAGCCCTTCGCCAGCTTCACCCTAAGCGCCGGCACCTATACCCCGGCGGGCAACTACTACCAGGCACTGCTGCTGACCCGCGCCGATGGGCCTGAACAGATCGACAGCCTGCGCGGCAAGCGGGTCGCGCTGAGCGACCCGGCCAGCACTTCAGGCAGCCTGGTGCCCAGCGTCGAGTTCGCCGCCACAGTGGGCGTGGCGCTACCACGTTACTTTGGCGCGCTGGTGTATGCCGGCAATCATGACAACGCGCTGGAGGCGCTATTGGACGGTCGCGTCGATGCCGCATTCGTCGCCAGCGAACGGGCCGATGCGTATCTGGCCAGTCATGCAATCAAGCCTGAACGGCTGCAGGTACTGTGGCGCTCGCAGCCGATTCACTACGACCCGTATGTATTCAGTGCCAGCGTGTGCCCGGCGATCAAGGCGCGGGTTCGCGATGCCATGTTGAACGACCCACAGGCACTGGCAGGGTTCGTTGCCTCCCAGGAAGCCAGCGGTTTGGTGCCGGTGAGCCATGCCGATTACGCCGCGTTGCAGCGGATGATGGACGCCGCCGTGCAGTGATATCCGTGCTGGCCTCATCGCCTCCCTGCCCCAACTGGTTTATCGTATCAGCTCGATCCACTGCCTCACCGCCCAGCCCATGACCGACATCGAGCGCTACGTACGCGCCGCCACCCGCGACAACACCCGGCGCAGCTACCAGTCCGCCACCGAGCATTTCGAAGTGCGCTGGGGTGGCTTCCTGCCGGCCACCGCCGACAGCATCGCCCGCTACCTGGTCGAGCACGCCGAGCAACATGCGGTCAGTACCCTGCGCCAACGCCTGGCGGCGCTGAGCCAATGGCACGTCAGCCAGGGCTTCCCTGACCCGACCAAGGCGCCATTGGTGCGCCAGGTGCTGCGTGGTATCCGCACCCTGCACCCAGCGCCGCCCAAACAAGCCGCACCGCTGCTGCTGCACCACCTGCAAACCGCTGTCGAGCGCTTTGAAGAGGAGGCCCGCCTGGCCCGCGAGCGGCATGACCTGCCAACCCTGCTACGCGCCCGGCGCGATACCGCGCTGTTGCTGCTTGGCTTCTGGCGAGGTATGCGTGGCGATGAACTCGCACGTTTGCGCATCGAGCATATCCAGGCCGAAGCCGGCGTCGGCCTGACCTTGTTCCTGCCACGCAGCAAGGGCGACCGCGAGGCACTGGGCGTGCACCACCGCACCCCGGCGCTCAAGGCGCTGTGCCCGGTCGCAGCTTATCTGCAATGGCTGGAAGTGGCCGCCATCGCCCATGGCCCGGTGTTTCGCAAGCTCGACCGGTGGGGCAATCTGGGCCAGGCGCCGCTCAACAGCAACAGCCTGGTTGCGCTGCTGCGCGGCATGCTTGAGCGCGCCGGGGTGCCCGCTGCGCTGTACAGCGGCCATTCGCTGCGCCGTGGCTTTGCCACCTGGGCGACGACCAACGGCTGGGAGCTGAAGTCGTTGATGAGCTATATCGGCTGGAAGGATGCCAAGTCAGCGCTGCGCTACATCGATGCAGCGCAGCGCTTTGGCGACCTGGCGGTGTTGCCGGGCGGTCAGGACAAGCGCCTCATTCCTTGAACAGGTGACGCGCCACCCCCGGCACCTCGGGGCGAATCATGTACAGATCGCCGGCATCCGGATAGTCGACCAGCTGCGCCGGCGCCATGCCAAAGCGCGCGGTGGTGATGTACAGGGTATCGAGCCCCTCGCCGCCAAAGCAGCAGCTGGTCGGGCGCGGTACCGGCATCAGCACCTGATCGCTCAGGTGGCCCTCGCGATCGTAACGCAGCAGGCAACTGCCATTGAACTGGCACACCCACAGGCCACCCTCGCGGTCCAGGGCGATGCCGTCCGGGCGGCCCAGCTCGGCCGGGGTTTCGGCAAACAGGGTGGCCTCGCCCATCGTGCCGTCGGGCAGGTATTGAGCGCGGTAGATCCTGCGGGCGACCGAACAAACGAAGAACAGGGTCTGGCCGTCCTCGCTCCAGGCCAGGCCGTTGGGCAGAGACAGGTCGCGCTGAATCACCTCGGCATGCAACTCACGGTCAAAACGATACAGCGCGCCGGTCTTGCCGCTAGGGCCTTCATCCATCAGGCCGGTGACGAAATACCCCTGTGGATCACAGGCGCCGTCGTTGAAGCGGTAGCTTGAGCGATGATGCACCGGCGCCGAATACTGGCGCACCTTGCCTTGCGCCACATCGAGCAGTGCTGCACTGGCATCTTCGGTAAAGATCAGGTTGCCCTTGTCTGTCAGGGCCAGGGCGCCGATACGTGCAGCCGACGCATACACTTCCTCTGCCTCGCCACCCGGGCGCAGCCGATTGATCCGGCCCCCGGAGATATCGACGAAGTACAGCAGCCCGTTTCGCTCATCCCAAACCGGACTCTCACCCAGATCGGCACGGGTCCGGGCGACCTTGGTCGGCACGTAGTGACACTCCTTGATGCGGCTCCAGCGCTCGGCCACCTCGTTCAGGCTGCCCGCTTCGACCCGGGCCAGGTCGCGGGGATAATTGACGCCGCTGTTCTCGCAAAAGCGCGTGGCGGTGAACTGGCCATTGCTGGCGCGCAGGATATACCCGGTGTCGCGGCACAAGTCGCTGGCCAGGTACAGCACGCCAGGGGTGACCCACTCGGGCTTGAGGTCTTCTGGCGGCTGGGTTACGCCCCACATGCGGGTCTTGGCCACCGGCGAGATCGCATTGACCAGAATGCCGTGCTCCAGGCCCTCCATGCTCAGCGCGTTCATGATGCCGACCTGGGCCATCTTGCCGGCGGCATAGGCCACCAACCCTGGCTGGGCGTAGCGCTGGTACATCGCCCGGTCCGAGGTGGTCAGCACCACCCGCGGCGCGGCGGAACGCTTGAGGTGTTTCCAGGCATGCTTGGCCAGCCACACCGGTGCGTGCACGCTGATGCCCAGGGCGCGCTCAAGAAACGCCTCTTGCTGGTCTTCGATATCCTGGTAGCCGACCCAACCGGCGTTGTGGATCAGAATGTCCAAGGCGCCAAACTGTTCGATGGCCAGCTCCACCAGCTGCTGGCAGCCCGCTTCATCATCCAGATGGCCAATATGCGCCACCACCTGCCCGCCTGCTGCCTGCAAGGCGCTGACCGCCTCAGTCACCAGCGCTTGATTCTCACCTTCACCTACCCGATCAGTGCCCAGGTCACTGACCACTACGCGGGCGCCCTGGGCCAGTAGCGCCTTGGCATAATCAAGCCCCAGCCCCTGGCCGCCACCGGTGACAATGGCGACCTTGTTCGTGAATGACATCGTCGAATCCCCTCCGATTCTTATTCACGAACCATAACAATAAAAAAATCAATGACTTAATACTAAAAGCATGCAACCTTGATATCTCCTGGATATCACCGAAGATTGCCAATCGAATGAAGCAGGCATTTATACCTGTGCAATTAGATAGGAAAAGCCCTCGTCTAGAGGCTTCTGCATGGCCAAGTCACACTCTATGATGGCGCGCTTGCAGGAATGGCCGGCGCCTGTCGCCGACCTGGCACCAGTTCGACTCGATGAAGGAACGTAGAATGATCGAGACACGTTTGCTCAGGCAGTTCATCGCCGTGGCCGAGGAGCTGCACTTTCACAAGGCAGCCATTCGCCTGCACATGGCGCAACCGCCCCTGAGCCAAGCGATCAACCGACTCGAGGAGAAGCTTGGCTTCAGCCTGTTCCTGCGCAACAAGCGCGGGGTCAAGCTCACAGCGGCTGGGATGGCCTTCCTGGAAACCGCTTATCGCACCCTCAAGGAGCTCGAAGAAGGCATCGAGTATGCGCGCAATGTCTCCGAAGGCATCTGCGGCAAGCTGACCATCACGGCCATTTCCATCGCTTACTACGAATCACTGCTCAATACCCTGCGGCGCTTTCGCGAAACCTACCCCAACGTGCGCCTGACCATCCGCGAAATGCCCTCGGCCTCCCAGGCCACGGCGCTGATGGCCGGCGAAGCGGACATCGCCTTCATGCGCAAGCTGCCGATGCCGCCTGACCTGATCGAATCGCGCTTGATCCTTAACGAGCAGATCGTGATGGCCTTGCCGGCCCATCATGAAAAAGCCCGCCAGTCGACGGTCGATCTGCGTGATTTTGCTGAGGAAGATTTCGTTTTCACCCCGCAGGTATTGGGCAATGGTTACTTCAGCCAGCTGATGGCCCTGTGCGAAGCGGCCGGTTTCTATCCCAAGGTGGTGCAGGAAGCTGGCCAGATCCATACCCTGATTGGCCTCGTCGCGTGTGGCTTCGGGGTGGCGCTGGTGCCGGAGTCGATCGCCCACTCGACCCTGCGCGACCGGGTGCTGTTCCGCCCGATCAAGGCGGTCAATGAACAGCCCAACCCGAGCATGGGCCTGTACATGAACTGGAACAGCCAGAACGCCTCCCCTGCCCTGGGCAGCTTCATCTCGATGCTCGACCTGGGCGCGCCGAAGCGCTTCAGCGATACCCTGCTGGACCTCGCTACCCAGGAAGAGATCGTGCGCCGCGAACTACACCGCTAGCCCATGCAGGCGCATCCAGGCATCCAGCGCCAAGGCCGTTTCCAGGTTGTTGCGGCGTAGCTGCGAGTTGAAGTACCCCTGCGCCTGCTTGAGCTGCGCCGCCAGCTGGGCGCGGTCGATGACCTGGAACACCGGGCTGTGTGAATCGCTCAGCAGCAGCCGGATGCGATCACGCAAGAACAGCTCATACGCCAGGTTGGCTGAGGTCGGGTAAGGGCTTTTCTTGCGCTCCAGCACCGCAGCGGGCAGCAAGTCGGCACAGGCCTGCTTGAGCAGCCACTTCTCCTGGCCATCCTTGCCCTTGATCGACCAGGGCACGTTATAGACGTACTCCACCAGTTCGTGGTCGGTATACGGCACCCGCACCTCAAGGCTTGCGGCCATGCTCAAACGGTCCTTGCGATCGAGCAGGATCGGCAACCAGTGATGCAGGTGCAGGTGGCTGATCTCACGCATCCGTCGCTCTTGCGGGCTGTCGCCGGCCAGATGCTCGACCCGGTCCAACGCCTGGTGATAGGCGCTGTCCTGATACCCGGCAAAATCGCACAAGCGATTGAACTCAGGGTTGATCAGGTCGGCTTGCAGCAGCTGCATACGCGACAGCCAAGGCAAGCGCGGCGCGGCAATCGCCTGCGGATCGCGGAACCAGGCGTAGCCGCCAAACACCTCATCGGCCGCTTCACCGGAGATCGCCACCGTGGAATGCCCGCGAATTGCCTTGAACAGCAGGTACAGCGAGGTATCGACGTCACCGAAGGTATTGGCCGAATCGTTGGCCCGGTACACCGCCTCGCGCGCGGGCCCTGCGACCAGCTCGCGGTTGTCGATCAAGATGGTCTGGTGCTGGCTGCTAATGAACTGGGCCGCGGCCAGCGCATAGGGCTCATCCCGCTCGGGGCGAAAGCTATCGGCCTGGAACTGCTCGGCCTGGCCGACAAAATCCACCGAGAACGAATTGACCGTCGCGCCATGCTCGGCCTGCAGCTTGCCCTGGGCCATGGCGGTGAGAATGCTCGAATCCAGCCCGCCGGACAGCAGCGAGCATACCGGCACGTCAGCATAGAGCTGCTCGCCCAGCGCCTTGCCGAGCAGCTCGCGGGTGCGCTGCACTGTGCTGTCGAGGTCATCCTCATGCTCGCGCCGGCTCAGTTGCCAATAGCGACTGACCTTGACCTGGCCTTGCGGACGCCAGGACAAACGATGCCCGGGCGGCAGCTCGCTGATGCCGCGAAACGCCGTGCGCGCTGTAGCGCGTGACAGGCTCAGGCCATCCACCAGGCCGACCACATCCAGCGCTTTGGCGAACTCCGGGTGGGCCAGGATGGCCTTGATTTCCGAGCCAAACAGCAGCCCTCGCCCCTGCTGCGCGTAATACAGCGGCTTGACCCCGAGGCGGTCGCGCACCAGCAGCAAATGCCCGTCACGGGTGTCGAACACGGCGAAGGCGAACATCCCCGAGAGGTGCTCGCAGCAGGCCTCGCCCCACTGCAGATAAGCGTGTAGCACCACTTCGGTATCGCTGCGGGTCTGGAACTGGTGCCCCAGCGCCTGCAAGCGTTCGCGCAGCGGGTTGTGGTTGTAGACTTCGCCGGTGTACACCAGCGCCACTTGCTGGCCGTCGGCGAACCGATAAGTCATCGGCTGCACGCCACCGGCCAGGTCGATGATCGCCAGCCGCCGGTGACCGAGCAGCGCGTGGCGGTGGCGCCAGCTGCCATGGGCATCCGGGCCGCGCAGGGCCAAGGTGTCGGTCATGGCGGCGATGATGGGCTGTTGTTGTTCAAGGTCGCGGGTGAAGTCCACCCACCCTGTAATTCCACACATGTGCGCCTCTCCTACTGAGCCTGGGTGTCTGCCGGCACCAGGCCGACCAGCGCTTGCAAGCGCTTGGCGATATCCAGCAACTGCCGTTCACTGTCGCGTCGGCCCATGATCTGCACCGCCAGCGCCGCCTTGCCATCCGTGCTCTGGCTGATCGGCACGGTGATCGCCGGCAGACCGCTGAAGCTGGCCAGCGGGGTAAAACTGATTTTCTGCGCGTAGTCGGCGTCTGCTGGCGACGGGATGGTCGAGTCGCCGGGTTGCGGATGACGCAGGTCGAATGGCCGGTTGGGGTCCATCGGGAACACCACGAAGTCGACCTGGGCGGCGTCGAACCAGGCGTCAACCCCGCCACGAATCTGGTCCATGCGCTGGTGAATACGCTGGTATTCGCTGTCGCTCACCCCGGCGCCTACGGCCAGGGCGCTTTGCGTCGACCAGTGCAGCTCACAGTCGAAGGCCTGCTGCCAGGCTGCCGAAGCCAGCCAGGCATCGCGTGCGCACAGCTGCCAGGCGTCGCCACGGCAGGCCCACAGCTCAGGCATCTGCACCTCGCTTTGGCGCATGCCCAGCTCAGTCATGGCATGGCGGGTCTTGTCGAGCATGGCCAGCATCTGCGCGCTGGTCAGGCCCGGCTCGTGCACATGGCTGAGAAAGCCGACCCGGTATTGCTGTTTGAGGGGTTGCTGCTCGCCGAGCAGGCCTTCGATGCCCAGCAAGGGAAACAGGAAGTCCAGGTCGTCAGCGGTGCGCGTCACCCAGCCCAAGGCATCCATGCGGGGCGACAGCGGGAATACCCCGGCCAGGCTCTGGGCCTTTTGCGTCATGCGCAGGCCGACCATGCCGTTGTGCGACGCAGGCCAACGTACCGAGCCAAGCACGTCGGTGCCCAACGAGATATCACACAGCCCGGCTGCCACCGACACCGCCGAGCCCGTGCTGGAGCCTGAAGGGTCGATCGTGGGGAAACGCGGGTTGCGACAACCGCCGCCAAAGGCAATGTTCAGCTCAGTGGTGGTGACCTTGCAGGTCAGCGCCACACGCGGGTCCAGCCAGGTTAGCGCCTCGGCGCTGCGCGCCGGGTAATGGCGGTAGCTGCGCAGGCCCAGGCGGGTCGGCAGGCCGGCGATGTCGACCGTGTCCTTGACGCCTAGGCGATACCACGGCGCTGCGACCGCTCGGCTACTGACCAGACAGCGATAATGGTGATCGGCATGCACGGACCACTGCTCGTACTGCTCAGCCCACTCAGCGGCCAGAGCCGGGTTGGCCTCCAGGCGTGCGTGGCGTTCGCGCAGGCTCAGCGCCAGGTACTGCGGCGGCTGCCGGCCATGCGCTGGATCGGCGCCGCAGTCGGCCAGGTAAGCGGCAATGGCATCTTCGGTTCTAACGTGTGACATCGGTGTATTCCTTGACAGTAGAGGCAGCCGCCCAGGGTTGCGGCTTGCCGGTTGCAGACAGCGGCAGATGCGCGACCCGCCGCACCGCGAGCGGGCGTGGGGTGGCAGGCAGCAGTTCGGTAAAAGCACCCAGTACTTCGCGCTCGGTCAGCGAACTGGAGCAAAACAACAGTTCATAAGCCTCGGCGCGCAGGGCGTCGCGCAGCGGCACGCAGGCCAACGCCGGACAGCCGAGATGACTACTCAGCTCACTGCCCAGTCTTGCCAGATCGACGCGCAGGCCGTTGACCTTGATCAGGCTGCTGACCCGGCCGAGCCACTGGAAGCGCCTGGCATCCAGTGGCTGAATCAGATCGTCGCAGCGGTGGCTGGCAGCGGTGGCCTGGCCTTGCTCACAGGCGATGCGCGGGCTGGCCACTTCGAGCGGCGCCGGTTGCCCTGCCGGGGTCAGCAGTTCGACATCGTCGAGCAAGGTCCAGGGCTGATCGGCCGTGCTCTGCACATCGAGCTGCCGAAACGCCATGGCACCGGTTTCGGTCGAACCTAGCAGCTCGATGAAGCGCACCTTCGGCCCGGCAAAGCGCTGCACGATGGCCAAGGCATCCGGTGGCAACAATGAGGCGCTGTGCAGGACCAGCACCTGGCGCTTGCCCACTAACCTTTCCAGCAGCCCCGGCAGCAGGCGCCAAGTGCTGGCGATCGCCAGGATCACGCAATGTCCTGTGCCATCGAGCGTTGGCAGTTGTTGCTGTTCCAGCGAGCAAAACTGCACCGGCGCACCGCTCACGCTTGCGCCGAACTCGCCGAGGATCTTGCCGTAGCTGTGGCTCGCGGGAGCGAACGCGATAATCTCGCCGACATCCGCCGCCCAGCGCTGGTAGATCAAGCGCGCCTCGCAGGCCATCTGCGCATGGCTGCGCAACCATTGCCGCGGCGCCCCAGTGGAGCCTGAGGTTTGAAACAGCTGGTGCTGGCTCACACGCTGGCCTGCAAAGTCAGTTGATCCTCGAGCTTTTGCGCGACGAAGCGCTGCATCTTGTCCAGAGTCTCGAACCAGAAGCGCACGTCGTCGCTGAGGTAGTCCACTTCGATCTCAAAGCACTGCTCGATCGCGGTGATCACTTCAACTGCCATCAGGCTATCGAAGCGCTCGCCGATGAAATCGCGAAAACTGGCGTGGCGATCGAGGCTGGCGACCTCGGCACCGAGCAGTTGCTCAAGCGTGTGACGAATGCGCTGTTCAATAGAGGGGGTATTCACGAGCCTGTGCTTCCTTGTGGTGAGCCTGCGTTGATCAGCGCCGAACCTGCGCTGTAGAACACCTGTGCAGGCGCGATGGGGTCGAATTGCAAATAAATGAATGCGCCGCTGTAAGTGGCGCGTAGCCCGGCATACAAGCCGTCGGCCAGCACCTGCTGGGCGAGCGCGTCGCGCTCTTCAGAGCAGGTGATGCGCAGGTGAAATTGCGCAGGCTTGCCATGGCGATCGACGCTGGGCAGCGGCATGCCGGCGCTGAACACGCAGTCCAGCGGCAACGGGGCGAAGAACACCATGCAGTGCGCAGGGTCGGCGCCGAGCCCCTTGAGCACCCGGGTAAAGCCCAGGGCGATGCGCTTACGCTCGATCAGCGCCAACGGCGCGCAGGCGACAGTAATGGTGGGCATGGGCCGGTCCTTAGGAGAGGTGGAGGTTGGGTAGCTGCGTACGTGCGCCGTTGACCAACGCCAGCAATAGCTCGCCCAGACAGGCAGACAGTGCGTCCTGGCCCTCCAGGTACAACGGCGACCAGGCAAAGCCCTGCCCAGCGCCGACCTTGTCGAGGAAAAAGCCCAGGTGCGGGATATCGATCGGCAACTCAAGGGCGAGCGCCAACGCCAGCGCCTGATAGGTGCTGAGCAAATCAGGGATGCGCTGGCCCAGATTGGCAAAGCCACCCTGGCGTACTTTGTGCGCGGCGATCAGCGTCGCGGCCTCGGCCTTCACGTCCAGGCCCAGATAGGCCAGGCAGCTCAATGCCTGTAACCCCGCGCGCAAGGACGACTGGCCTCGGGGATAGGCTGAATAGGCAATTACACCGCCCTCCTCGCGGCGGCAGCTGCGCACGAAGCGCTCCAGGCTAGGAAGGTCCACCCCGGCACTGTCGTTCAGCGCTTGCAGGATCGACACCGCCGAGGCGCTGGAGACCAGATCCGAGCCACGCCCTTCCCAGAAACCGAAACCACCATCGGGGTTCTGTAACGAGGCCAGCCACTGGCCGATGGCCTGGCGCGCCCTTGGCTGCTCGGCAAACGCCCCAGCGGCCAGGCCCCAAGCAGTGCAGCGCAGCTCGGCGCCACGCCCGGGCATGTACATGATCCCAGCTTCATTGGGCATCTGGCAGCCTTCGATCCAGCGCAGTGCCGCATCACGATCATCATCGCCAAGGCCATTGCCGAGCAGGCCCGCTGCGGTGCTCAAGACATCGGCGGCGCTGCTCACTCCACGGTAGCTGTAGCCACCCTGGGGCATGGCCAGGGTAGCGATGAACGACGCCAGCGCATCGGCCATATGCTCAACCGGTTGGCCCATCGCCTTGAGCGAGCCCACGGCGCAGAACACCGCCCAGACATCCTCGCCGTCGTAACCCTGCCAACGCACGAATCCGCCACCTGGCCCACGCAGGGCCTCGATCCAGGCCACGCAGCGCTGTTGATCCAGCGGCTGCGCGTTGAGTTCGACCAGGCTTGCGGTGGCGCGATAGGTCGCCCACAAGCACGGCGATTGCGCCGTCTCGCTGAAGCGAAAGCCACCTGCGTCCACTTGCTGCGCCTGCAGCCAGCCGATCAGCCGCCGCCGGTCCCAGGCCGGTGCGCGCAGGCCCGCTCCTGCAAGGGCGCGGGCGGCCATCACGCCGTAGAAGCAGGCGCGGGTATCGGCCACATTACGCTTGGCGAAATCAGCTGACCAGCTCAGGCCGCCGTTGGCGCACTGCAAGCCGTCGAGCCAGCGGTACAGGGCGTCGGCGTCGCGTACCTGGCCATTGCACACGTCCAACAAGGTGCGCAGTGCATAGTGAGTTGCCCAGGCATCTGCGGTTTGCCCTGGGCACATGGCATAGGCGTCGCCATCGAACAGGGTATCGATCCACTGCGCGGTAGCCTCGCGCTGATCGACCGGCGCGGCGAGATCCTTGAGCGTTTCGGTGCAATAGAATGTCGCCCAGGCATCGGAGGGCATGCCTTTGCTCCAGGCATAGCCGCCATCACGATTGCGCCGAGACTGGATATAGGCCTGCAGCTGCACCACGTTCGCGCTGGACAGCCGCTCGATCCAGGCCAGGCTGCGGATTGCCGCGTAGGTGCACCACAAATCCGGTTGATGGTTAGCCAGGCCTCGCCCTTGCGGGAAGCGCGGCTGTTGCAGCAAACGCTCGCTCATTGCTGGCCACCGACAAAGCGCAGGTTGGTTTTCTTCCAGCTTTTCTGCGAGGCGCCGCTCTTGCTCAGGGCCGAGAGATTGTTGACGAACAGGATGCGGCTCCAGCGCAGGCGCATCCGCGCTTCGGACTGGGCTTGCAGGTGCTGCTGCAAGGCAGTCTCCTGGTCATTGTCCCAAAGTACATCACGCTCCAGGATCAGTGCCGCGGTGTCGCTGTCACGGTCGACTTCGATCATGTAGCCGGTCGCGTCGCAGCTGCCGTACACCACCTCTTCCACGGCCCGAATTTCCAGGCCGACACCGCTGACCGTGACACTGTCATTGTCGCGGCCATTGATCAGCAGGGTCGGGCTGATCTGCCCCGGCTCACAGCCACCGGTGATGGTGACACTGTCGCCGGTGTCCAGGCGCAGGAGCGGCCGGGCGTAGAGATTGAGCGGCGTGACCAGCAAACGCCCAGTCAGGCCTTGGGCTGGCGCGACCACGCGGCCATCGGCCAGCAGCAGTTCGAAGTAGTTGGTCGCAGTGGCCAGGCGCATCACCTGATCGTCGCCCACCGCCGCCAAGGTGCCGGTCTCGGTGCTGCCGTAGCTTGCGTCGAACACCTGGCACTGCCACCAACGCGCCAGGCGCTGGCGAAACGGCTGGGTGTTGACCTCGCCCAACAGCATGATCGTCCGCACCGACTGGGCGAAGCCGTCGAGCATGTCGCGCTGCTTCAGGTACCGGGTCAGCTGCACCAGTACGCCTGGGGCTATGAACAATACCGTGGGCTGGTAGGTGGCGAAGGTCTTGCACACCCGTTCCCAGTCGGTGATGCCGGTGGTGAACGGGTACAGCCGCACATGGCAGACATCCAGGTATTCGCAGACATTGGCGATCAAGTCACCGACCGGGACGATGTCCGAGGGCATCAGGTTGGCCACCCGTGCCCCGGCCGGTAACAGCGAGCGCCAGTGACTGGCAACGCTGATGGCGTTCCAGATGATGTCCTGTTTCAGGCGCGGGGTGGGTGTCGGCTCACCTGTAGTGCCGGTGGTGGCGTAATACTTGGCAGCATCGCCAAGCCCTACGGTGCAAAAGTCCAGCGGCCGTGCCTTGAGGCTGGCCTTGGCGGTCGGTTGCAGCTGGTCAAAGGCTGCCAGGCTGAAGGCTGGCAAATCCCTGTAGAAGGTGCTGGCTCGAGCACGCTCCCAGGCCGCGTGCAACTTGCCGGTATAAAAAGCCTGTTCGGGCATGCGCCCGAGTTGCTGGCGAAGTTCGCGTTCGGCGTCCTTAACGACAGCGTAATCATGATCCGTGTGAACTAACATCGACCCGCCCCTCTCGAATAAGTCGCGACGAGAATTGGCGAGTGCCTGCGCTGAGTAAAATACTATTTTCGACCCTGCGGTGAGAGTCGCGAAGTATTAGTTGCCCTTGAAATACAAGGATTTAGTGTAGGAAGCGAGGCCAGAAAATAACCATCCGCCGACGCCACGGGGGTGTTAGCCGAGTATCAGATAAAGACGTTTATTGTATTTCCCAAGCTGTGTCGTCACTGCGCACTATCGCCGCCACCTGCAGCACTTGCAGATTGAGCGACGATCATTCAGGGAGACACATCATGTTGAGCACATGCGCCCAGATGCTGGACGGCCAGACGGCCTGGACACCCGATTCTTGGCGCGAACGCATCGCCGCCCAGCAACCCCACTATGCCGATGCCCAGGGCTTGCGCCAGGCCGCTACCCACCTGCGCCAAGCCACCCCGCTGGTCAGTGCGCAATCAATCGATTTGCTCAAAACCCGCTTGGCTCAGGCGCAACAAGGCCGCGCCTTCGTCCTGCAAGGCGGCCACTGCGCCGAGGCCTTTGCCGACACCGACCCCGCTGCGCTCAAGCGCCTGCTGGTGCTGATGGAACACATGAGCCAGGCGCTGATGCCCGGCCTGCAACGGCCGCTGATCAAGATCGGCCGCTTGGCTGGGCAATATGCCAAACCGCGCTCCAGTGATATCGAGACCCATGCTGGCCTGAGCTTGCCGGTCTATCGCGGCGATATCGTCAACCAAGCCGAGTTCTGCCCGCAGGCACGCCGGGCTGATCCTGCCCGCTTGCTACAGGCCTACGCCCACTCCGCCAGTACCCTGGAGCATGCCCGGGCGATCCAGGCCATCATGCACAGCGACAACCTGGCCGAGCGAAGCCTGTTCATCTCCCATGAGGCCCTGCTGCTCGAATATGAGCAAAGCCTGACCCGCCAACAGGCCGATGGCCGCTGGCTCAACCAGTCCACTCACCTGCCCTGGATCGGCCTGCGCACCGCCCAGCCCGACGGCGCCCATGTGGAGTACCTGCGTGGGGTGGACAACCCGCTGGCGGTCAAGGTCGGTGCCGACACCACGGCCAGTGACCTGCTGCAGTTGGTCGAGCGCCTCAACCCGGGCAATCAGCCAGGCCGATTGACCCTGATCCACCGCATGGGCGCGCTGTTACTGGGCGAGCGTCTCGGTGCGCTGATCGATGCGCTAAAGCGCGCCGATGCCAAGGTGTTGTGGCTGTGCGACCCCATGCACGGCAACACCCGCACCCTGCCCTGCGCCACCAAGACCCGCGCCTTCGACGACATCCTCGCGGAAATCGCCATGGCCTTCCGGGTGCATGCCCGGCACGGCTCGATCCTCGGCGGCCTGCACCTGGAAATGACTGGCGAGGCGGTCACCGAATGCCTCGGCGGCCCCGCCAATCTGCAGCCGAGCGACCTCGGCCAGTGCTACCTGAGCAAGGTCGACCCACGCCTGAACGGTGAGCAAGCCCTGGAGCTGGCGCGGCGGGTCAGCCTTGATCGCCTCGCCTGCAACGCCGACATCCGTTAACCTTCTCCTTCACTCAAGGATGAGTCTGATACACCAATGCCTATCGTCATTTACGTTTTTTCGCTGTGCACTTTCGTGTTCGGCCTGTCTGAATTCGTCGTCGCCGGCCTGGTCTCGGTCATGGCTGACGACCTTGGCAGCCCAATCACCGCAGTAGGTTCGGCGATTGCCGCGTATGCCTTGGGCGCTGCCATTGGCGCGCCGATTCTCACCGCGCTGCTGGTGACCTGGCGCGATCGCGCGGTATTGCTGTTGACCCTGGCGGTGCTCGGCCTGGGCAGCTTGCTGCTGGCTAAAGTCGATCAACTACTGGCGCTGTACCTGCTGCGCTTCCTGATTGGCCTGGCCCATGGGGTGTTCATGGCCGTTGCCTCCAACGTTGCAGTCAAACTGGTCGAGCCGGCGCGCGCCGGCCGCGCGCTGTCGGTGGTGTGGATCGGCCTGACCTTGTCGTTGGCGCTGGGTGTGCCGCTTGGCACCGTGCTGGGCAGCTTGTGGTCATGGCGGGTGATTTTTGTCGTGCTAGGTGTGCTGGGCTTGTTCAGCGTGATTGGGCTGCTGCGGCTGATGCCCAGCGAGGGCGCGCCCCAGACTGCCGCGCAGGGTGGGCCGATTGCCAGTCTGGCGGCAATCATGCACACCGCGCTGCTGTCGGCTGCGGGGATTGCCATGTTGGTCAGCGTGGCGGTGTTCTCATTCTTCACCTATGTGTCACCGTTTGTGCTGGAGGTGACCAAGGGAAGCGTGCAGCTGCTGGGGCTGGCGATGCTGATGTTCGGGGCCTGCACGATCGTTGGCAACCTGCTGGGCGGCTATGTCGCCGATCGCTACGACAGCACGCGCTGCCTGATGGCTGCCCTGAGCTTGCTCGCCGCGAGCTTGGCGCTGCTGTACGTCGCCAAGCATTGCGCGTGGGCGGTGCTGGTATTGGTCGGCGTGCTCGGCGCGCTGTTCTTTGCCATTGTCACCCTTTCGACCTTGCGTCTGCTCACCCTGGCTAAAACCCTCGCACCCCATGCCACCGGCGTGGCCTCCGGCCTGAGCATCGCCGCGTTCAACCTCGGCACAGCAGTGGGTGGCGCCATTGGTGGCGGGTTGATCATTCACCTGGGCTTGGCCTACTTGCCCCTGGCCGGGGTTGGCGCGGCGCTGATCGCGCTGCTGGCACTGAGCGCGCAGGCAGCGCCTGATCCGGCAGCCACTACGGATGCCGAACCACAACGCCAGCGCTGATCTTCAGCCTTGGCGGGCGCAGCGCCACAGCCGGGCGATGTCACTGGCGCGTGCCCGCAGCAGCTCAGGTGCATTGGCACAGGCTTGCTCCAAGGTCATTGGGCCACTGGCCAAGGCAAAGGCTGCATCGATACCGTGGGCGTACAGCTGCTGATAGCCCTCGCCCAGGGTGCCGGCGAGCACTACCACCGGCACGCCGTGGCGCTTGGCGACCCGGGCTACGCCCATCGGGGTTTTGCCGCGCAGGGTCTGCGCATCGAACCGGCCTTCACCGGTAATCACCAGATCAGCCCCCTGGACCAGCGCATCCAGGCCGGCCAGCTCGGCCACCACTTCGACCCCAGGGCGGAAACGCGCGCCCATGAACGCCTTGGCCGCGAAGCCCATGCCGCCGGCTGCGCCACACCCTGGGAACTCACGTACATCTTCACCCAAAAGTGGCGCACAGTGATCGGCAAAATGGCCCAAGGCCTGGTCCAGCGCCTGCACCTGCGCAGGGCTTGCGCCCTTCTGCGGGCCAAAGATGGCCGAGGCGCCGTTAGGCCCGCACAGCGGATTGTCGACGTCTGCCGCGACCTCGACCTGTACTTCGGCCAGACGCGGGTCGAGGCCGCTGGCGTCGATCCGCGCCAACTGCGCCAGGGCCAGGCCGCCCTCGGCGAGCGGCTGGCCGTTGCCATCCAATAGGCGCAGGCCAAGCGCACGCAGCATGCCGCTGCCGCCGTCGTTGGTCGCACTGCCGCCGATGGCCAGGACGATCCGCCGCGCACCGGCCGCCAGGGCCGCCGCGATCAGCTCGCCAGTGCCCCAGGTGCTGCTGCGACAAGCATCGCGCTGACCGGTCGGGACCAGTTGCAGGCCGCTGGCCTGGGCCATTTCGATGATCGCGGTGCGGCTTTGCGCAAGCCAACCCCAGCCGGCTTCGACGCTCTCGCCCAGTGGGCCACGAACCTGTTGTCGACGCAGTTCGCCCTGGCTTGCGGCCAGGATCGCCTCCATGGTGCCTTCGCCGCCGTCGGCCATGGGGCATTCAACGTAGTCGGCGTGCGGCCAGACCTCGGCCAGGCCGCTGGCAATGGCCCGGGCGACACCGGCAGCATCGAGGCTGTCCTTGAACGAATCGGGGGCGATAACGACTTTCATGGGGATTCTCCTGATCCAGATAGCCGCATGCTGACAGTTGCGCCGCGCAGGGGCCTCGGTCGGATGCACAAAAGCCTGGCTGGGTTGTTTGGGCATATGCCTTTGCACGGGTGTTTGGGGTTGCTTGGGCTGCCCTCATCGCGGGGCAAGCCCGCTCCCACGATAATCAGCCGAGCTATTACTGCGCAGGTAACAATTGCAGTCCCAAGTACAAGCTCAGCATCCCTTCCAGACGCTGCGGGTCGACCTCGCTCAGCTCGGCGATGCGCTCCAGGCGGTAGCGCAGGCTATTGCGATGAATCCCCAGCGCCTCGGCACAGGCCTGGCTCTGCCCATCATGCGCGCACCAGGCGCGCAGGGTCGCCAGTAACTGGCCACTGGCATCCTTGGCGCGAATCCGCTGCAACGGCTCAAGCAGCTCATCCAAGGCATCATCGTTGCGGTGGCGCCAGAGCAAGGTCGGCAAGCGATAACGCGCCAGGCTCAGCAGCCGCTCGCCAGGCAAAACCTCGCGGCCATAGGCCAACAGGTCACGTACTCGCCGATAGCCTTTGCGCAACTGCTCCAGGCTCTGCGCCGGTTGCCCCAGGGCCAGGCGCTGCACCTGCCAGCCGTGGCGCTGCAAACGCTCGAGCAAACGCTGTTCGTCCAATACCAACCCGGCTGGCCGGCACCACAGCAACGACTCGCGTGCGGGGCTGACGCACCAGCTGTCTGGGTAACGGCTCATCAGCCAGGCCGACAGTGCCTCCGCCGGAGGCCCGGAGTGCAACTCGAACAGGCACGGCACCCGCGCCAGTTGTGGTTTCAGGCCTAACTGCTGGGCCTCGTCCAGCAACCGCGTGGAGTCGCCGCTACTGCCCAGCAGCAAGGCCAGCAGATCATCACAGCGCTGGCGCCGCCATTGCTGCTCAACTTGCAGGTGGCGCTGGGCAAGCAGCATCTCGGCGGTCATGCGCACCAATTCGCCGAAGGTGCGCAGTTGCTGCGGATCGCCAGTCAGGCCGAGCACGCCGATCAAGCGGCCATCGAGCATCAATGGCAGGTTCACCCCAGGTTGTACGCCCTTGAGGCACTTGGCGGCTTCACCGTCCAGCTCGACGATACGCCCGTTGGCCAGTACCAGCTGGGCGCCCTCGTGACGGGTATTGATCCGCTCCGGCTCGCCACTGCCCAGGATCAGGCCCTGGCTGTCCATGACGTTGACGTTGCACGGCAAGATGGCCATCGCCCGATCGACGATGTCCTGCGCCAGGTCATGGTCCAGTTCGAACATTCAACGATCCTTGCAGTGATAGGATTTGGGCCGCAGCACAGCAGCCAGCGCACCGACCTGTGCAAAAGCACAAAGACAGCCGCGCCGCGGTCCCCGAGACTCGTCAGGGCGAGCGCCGGCACAGGCGACGCGGCGACAACCATAACAACAGAGAACCCGATCATGGCACACAGCCCTGCCCCTGACCAAGGCCAAGACATCAGCCGCAATGCGCTATACCGGCGCATCACCTTGCGGTTGATTCCGTTCATTTTCATCTGCTACCTGTTCAACTACCTGGACCGCGTCAACGTCGGCTTTGCCAAGCTGCAGATGCTCGACGCACTGAAATTCAGCGAAACCGTCTACGGCCTCGGCGCCGGGATCTTCTTCATCGGCTACGTGCTGTGCGGCCTGCCCAGCAACCTGGCGCTCAACCGCTTCGGCCCACGGCGCTGGATCGCGTTGATGATGATCGCCTGGGGCAGCCTCTCGACCTGCCTGCTGTTCGTCACCACCCCCACCGAGTTCTATGCCCTGCGCCTGCTCACCGGCGCTGCCGAAGCTGGCTTCTTCCCAGGCGTGGTGCTGTACCTCTCGCGCTGGTTCCCGGCCGATCGGCGTGGGCGGATCATGGCCCTGTTCATGTCGGCGATTCCGGTTTCCGGCCTGCTTGGCGGGCCGTTCTCCGGCTGGATCCTGGAACACTTCGCTGCCGGCCAACATGGCCTGGCCGGCTGGCAATGGATGTTCCTGATCCAGGGGCTGCCGACCGTGGTGCTGGGGATCCTGGCGATCAAGCTGCTCAGCGATGGCTACCACAAAGCCGCCTGGCTGAGCCCGGCCGAGCGTCAACTGATCGAAGCCGACCTCAAGGCCGATGCTGCCAGCAAGCCGGCCACCAGTGGCGATAGCGTGCTGTCGGTGTTGACCAATCCGCTGATCTGGACCTTCGGTTTCGTCTATTTCTGCATCCAGAGCGGGGTCTACGCGATCAACTTCTGGCTGCCATCAATCATCAAGAACATGGGCTTCGACAACCCACTGCTGATTGGCTGGCTGAGCGCCATTCCGTACCTGCTGGCGGGCGTGTTCATGATCATCGTGGGCCGCTCGGCTGACCTGCGCAACGAGCGTCGCTGGCACTTGGTGGTGCCGATGCTGATGGGCGCCATCGGCCTGCTGATCGCGGTGAACTTCGCCGCCAACCCGACCATCGCCATCCTTGGCCTGTCGATTGCCACCATGGGCGCGCTGACTGGCCTGCCGATGTTCTGGCCGATGCCTACCGCGCTGCTCAGCGCCGGGGCTGCCGTCGCGGGGCTGGCGATCATCAACTCGGTGGGGCAGATGGCGGGCTTTCTCAGCCCGTACCTGGTGGGCTTCATCAAGGACCAGACCGGTTCCACCGATGCAGCGCTGTACTCGCTGGCCGGCTTGATCGTGGTCGGCAGCCTGGTGGCGTTGCGCGTTACCCGTAGCGGTGCGCTGAAGGCCGCTCGCGCCAACTAAAGCGGTTTGCGAGCAAGTCGCTAACGACTTGCCCGCACACTTGCCGGTTTAGCCCCTGCCCCCGTCCAATCGTCAGTTCGCTGCACCCTCCTCCCGGCAAAGGCGTCCAATGACCTACAAGGTCCTTGGAGAACGCTCATGACCCAGCACGCCGTGGCCCGCCTAGAACAGCTCGAACAACAGCGTCCCTTGCGCGTACAGTTCGGCAGTGAAGAGGTGATCCTGCTCCGCCAGGGTGACCAGGTACACGCCTACCAGGCCAACTGCCCCCATGCCGGCGCACCGCTGGAAGAAGGCACGGTGTACGGCGGGCTGCTGATCTGCCCCTGGCACAAGGCCGCCTTCGCGGTGGATGAAGGCGCCGTCTGCGAGCCCCCCGCCCTGTGCGACCTACGCCGTTACCCCACCCAGGTCAAAGGCGGTGAGGTCTGGGTCGACGACCAGCCGCTACCTGAAACCCAACCCCCGCGACACAGTGATGCGCGTTGCTTTGTGGTCATCGGTGCAGGCGCTGCGGGCTGCGCGGCCGTTGCCACCCTGCTCGGCCACGGTTTTGGCGGCTGCCTGGTGTGGATCGATCAAGAGCGCCACCCCGCCTACGATCGAACCTCGCTGAGCAAATTCGTCATTGCCGGCGAAATGTCGCCTGATGAAGTTCCAGCCTTGCTGGAGGCGGATGATCTGCGCCAAGGCCATCTGCAACGTGTGCACGGCAAGGTGCGTCTGCTCGATACCGGCAAACGCCAGGTGCTCCTCGCCGACGGCCAGCGCATCAACTATGACCACGCGCTGCTGGCCACCGGCGGCAAACCGCTGCGGCCCGATATCGCTGGGGTGCAATTGAGCGGTGTGTGCGTGTTGCGCTCGCGCGACGATGCCGCGCACCTGCTGGACAGTGCCGAGCCAGGCCAACCCGTGGTGATCGTCGGTGACGGTTTCATTGGCCTGGAAGCGGCCTCGGCCCTGCGCAAATATGGGATGCAAGTGCATGTGGTGAGCCGTCACCACGTGCCATTGGCCAAGCAACTGGGCGAGCGGATTGGGCGCAGCATCCGCGAGCTGCACCAACGCAAGGGCGTAATCTTCCATGGCCCGACCGAGGTTGAACGCATCGAGGGCAGCGACAAGGTCGAAGCCGTGCTGCTGGCCAATGGCGAACGCTTGCCGACCTCGTTGGTGCTGCTAGGCACCGGGGTGAAACCGGCCACCGCGTTCATCCAAGGTGTGCAGCTGGCTGACGACCATTCTATGCGGGTAGACGCGAGCATGCTGGCGGCAGAGGGCCTATGGGCCGCCGGCGACATCGCCACCTTCCCCCTCGCCGGCCAGCCAGTGCGCATCGAACACTGGCGCCTGGCCCAGCAGCACGGAGTGATCGCTGCGGCCAATATGCTTGGCGAGCGTAGCCGCTATGACGACGTGCCGTTCTTCTGGACCTATCAGCATGGGCGAACCTATGAAGTGCTCGGGCATGGCCGCAACTGGAACCGGATCGAGTATGTCGGCGAGCCGGAGCAAGGCGATTTCATTGCCTTGCAGTGTATCGATGACCAGGTCGAGGCTGTGATCGCCAAGGGCTACGGGCAGGCGATGGCGGTCTTGTCACAGCGCATGAAGCGGCCACTATCAAGCAAAGATGCGCGGGCGTTGATCGACGCTTGGCCGGAGGGTTGAGGTTGCCTGTACTGGCGCCATCGCGAGGCAAGCCCTCTCCCACACGATTGTTGTCGCGGAGTAACTACCCACACGCCCACTGCGCCCGTGCACCCTTGGCCACAACCAGCTATGGTTTCCCTCTAATCCGCCATTCGAAGCGGCCCCAGACAACGACAATACGGGAAGCGCCCATGCCCGCGCACACCGCTGATACCCGCGCCAGTGAACTGGCCGCCTTTATCGACTGCCATTTCGCCGAACGCGGCCTGGCGCCCGAGGCGCTGATAGCCGAGTCCTGGTACCGCAGTATCAACCAGCACCGCCTCGACCCTAGCCTGCGCCATGTCGACAATATCCTCAGCGCCGCCGAGATCCGCCAGCACCAAGCCCAGCACCAGGCTTACCTGAGCATCGCCGGGCAAGGTGTCAACGGCCTGGCCCGGCGCGTGGTCGACGCCGGTTTCGCGGTACTGCTCAGCGATGCCGATGGCATCACCCTCGACGCCCGCCTGCCCCAGGACCCGCAACGCTATACCCGCGCCGGGTTGATCGTCGGGGCACGCTGGGACGAGTCGATCGCTGGCACCAACGGCATTGGCACTGCGTTGGCCTCGGAGCAGGCACTGACCATCCACCGCCAAGAGCACTTTCTGGCGGCCAATGCCCGGCTCAGTTGCTCGGTCTCACCGATTTTCGATGCGCAGAACCAGTTGCTCGGCTGCCTGAACGCCACCTGCCTGCACAACGAAGGCCCCAAGCAAGCCCAGCACCTGACCCTGCACCTGGTGATGCTGTATGCGCGGCTGATCGAAAACACCCATTTTCGCCAGTGCTACCGCGATCGCCTGACCCTGGCGCTCAAAGCGCATGACGACATTACTGATCTTGCCAACGAGCAGTTGCTCGCGCTGGACGAAGGCGGCCGGGTGATCGGCGCCAATCGCGCAGCGTTTCTCGCCCAGCCCGGCCAGTTGCTCGGCCAGCGCATCGAGCAGCTGTTGCCGGCCACCATCGATGAGCTGCTGGATCTCACTCGCGGTGGCGCACGCGGCACCCAGCTGCGCGCGCCGAACAGTGAGCACATCATCGAAGTGGGCCTGCGGGTGCCGGCAGGCTACGGCCAGCAGGCAAAACCCAGTCGGCCCGCTGCAGTGCCAAGCCACCCGGACCTTGAACAACTGGCCGGTGGCGATGCCCAGCTGCAACAAGGCGTGCGCCGTCTGCGCAAGGTGCTGGACAAAGACATCTGCATCCTCATCACGGGCGAAACGGGCACCGGCAAAGAAGCCTTCGCCCGCGCTATCCACCAGGCCAGTCAGCGTCATGCCGGGCCTTTCGTCGCCCTCAACTGCGCGGCGATCCCCGAATCGTTGATCGAGAGCGAGCTGTTTGGCTATCGCAGCGGCAGCTTCACCGGCGCCAATCGCAAAGGCATGAAGGGCAAACTGGAACTGGCCAATGGCGGCACGTTGTTCCTCGATGAGATTGGCGACATGCCCGCCCACTTGCAGACCCGCCTGCTGCGGGTGCTGGCCGAGCGTGAATTGCAGCCGTTGGGCGCCGAGACGGCTGTTGCCTTGGATATCCAGGTGGTGTCTGCAACGCACCAGGACCTCAGCGCAATGATTGACGAGAAGCGTTTTCGCGAGGATCTGTACTATCGCTTGTGCGGGATGCGCGTGTGCTTGCCGGCGCTGCGCGAACGCAGCGATCGTGGGCAGTTGATCGAACGGGTGTTGGCGCGCTTGCCGGGAGGCGCCAGGGGTCGTCTCAGTGACGAAGCTCGGCAGTGTCTTGAGGGGTATGCGTGGCCGGGTAACGTACGCCAGTTGCTCAATACCCTACGCTATGCGCTGGCTTTGGCCGAGGATGGGCTAATCGAGTGCGATTGCTTACCAGAAGAGCTGCTCACCCGGCCAGTTGCGCGGGTAACGCCTGCCCTGGGGCTGCGCCTTGGCGACCAGGTCGGGGATGCCGAAGCCAGGCATCTGCTGGGTGTTCTGCGTAACGAGCGGTGGAATATCAGTTCGGCGGCCGAGGCGGCGGGTATTTCCCGCTCGACCCTTTATCGCAAGATGAAACGCTACGGGATCGTACCGCCGAACCTGGTCGAATGACTGGGCCGGCCTCTTCGCGGGCTTGCCCGCGAAGAGGCCAGTCGTATCAGCCTTGGATATAGACCACCTGGGTACGGGTGTATTCATACAAGCCATGCTTGCCATCCGCCCCACCGATCCCCGATTTGCGCGTACCGGCGTGGAAGCCCTGCATGGCCTCGAAGTTCTCCCGATTGATATAGGTCTCGCCAAAATCAAGCTCGCGGCTGGCCTTGAGCGCTGCATTGAGGTCGCGGGTATAGATCGACGAGGTCAATCCGTACTCGCTGTCGTTGGCCAGTGCGATGGCCTGGTCAAGGTCGTCGATAACCTGGATCGGCAACACCGGGCCAAAAATCTCTTTGCGCATGATCTCCATGTCCGCCGCGCACCCGGCCAGCACCGTCGGCTGATAGTGGAAACCCGCCCCCAGGTCCGCCCCCTGCCCACCGGTTACCAATTGAGCGCCCTGGCCAACGGCGGTACGCACCATCTGCGCGACCTTGTCCAGGCCGGCCTGGTTGACCAGTGGGCCCATGTCCAGATCGCTGTCCTTGGATGGGTCACCATAGCGGGTGGCGGCCATGGCATGGGCGACTTTGTCGATGAACGCATCGGCCACCCCGCGCTGCACATACACGCGCTCGGCGCAGTTGCATACCTGGCCGGTATTGATCACCCGTGAGGCAACGATGGCGCGCACTGCCAGGTCAAGGTCGGCGTCAGCCAGGACGATGGCCGGTGCCTTGCCGCCGAGCTCAAGGTTGAGCTTGGTGATGTTCGGCGCTGCCGCCGCCATGATCCGCGCACCCGTAGCCACGCTACCGGTGAAGCTGACCAGGTCGATACCGGCATGGCTGCTCAAACCCTGGCCGACACTGGCACCGCTGCCGCCGACCACGTTGAACACCCCAGCCGGCAAGTCGGTTTCAGCGACCAGCTTGGCGAACTCATAGCAGTTGATCGGCGTCTCCTCGCTCGGCTTGATGACGATGGTGTTGCCGGTCAGCAAGGCCGGCGCCATCTTGCGCGCGATAAGGAAGAAGGGAAAATTCCAGGGCAGGATCCCGGCCACCACGCCCAAGGGCTTGCGCAGCAGGAAGATGTGTTCGTTGGCGCGGTCGCTGGTCAGTACCTCACCTTCCAGGCGGCGCGCCCATTCGGCCATGTAATCCAGGTAATCGGCGGTGAAGTTCACCTCTATCATGGCCAAGCCGGCAACCTTGCCCTGCTCCTGGGTGATTGTGCGGGCCAAGCGCTCGGCGTTGGCGCGCACCTTGCTGGCGATCTGGCGCAGGTAGCCTGCGCGCTCGATTGCAGGCTTGGCTGCCCAACCCTTTTGCGCCTGGCGAGCGGCGGCAATTGCCCGCTCGACCTGCTCTTTGGAAGATTCGGGCACCCTGGCCAGTAACTGGCCATTGGCCGGGTTGAACACCTCGATCAGTTGCTCACTGGCGACAAAGGCGTTGTCGATGTAGTTCTGATAGATCGCGTCGTGCATGGTCGTCTCACTCCTTGGGATTGTTGTCAGCCAGCGGCGTAGCGGCGCTTGGCTTGGCGCTGAAGCGCTGCCAGGCAGTGCCTTCGCCTTTGAGGTCATGGGCGCGCTTGATCAGGTATTGATGCACCTGCTCCACCTGCTCAGGTTTGAGCGCATCGGCGAACGACGGCATGCCATCGGGCACCCGGCCGCCATAGAGGATGCCGAGGAACATCTGGTGTTTTTCCGGCGTCAGCTTGCGCAAGTCCGGCAATACCCCGCCGCTCACTGCGTGAATGCCGTGGCACTGCGAGCAGTTACCGTCATACAGCGCAGCGCCGGCCGCCACGGTCTGCTCATCGGCGCTAAGCGCGGGCGGCTCAGGCGCGTCGGCCGGGGGTGGTGGTTCGCGCAGCACCGCGTTGCCACCAATCTTGTAGGTCAACACCTGGGAGAACGGCTGCACCCCGGCACGCAGCGACAGCGCGCCGGCGAAGGTCGAGAACGCTCCGCCCCAGCCGGCCATGAAGGTCACGTACTGTTCGCCGTCCACCGAATAGGTGATGGGTGCGGCCATCACCCCGCTGGCAGCGGGCGATTCCCAGAGTTTCTTGCCACTGTCGGCGGCATAGGCAATCACCCGCCCATCGGCGCTGCCCTCGAACACCAGGTTGCCGGCAGTGCTCAGGGTGCCGCCGTTGAAGATGGTGATGTAGGGCACTTCCCAGGCCGGCGCTTGCTTGACCGGGTCCCAGGCGATCAGCTTGCCCGACCAGGTCTTGGCCATGTCCAGCAGGCCATCCGGGCCTTCAGGCATCATCCCGGTACGCAGGCCGAGCTGATACACGCTCTTGAACGGGTTGCGCTTGGGCGCCTCGGGGATGTGCTCGTAGTAGGCCGACATGATGTGCGCCGGGATGTACACCAGCCCAGTGTTGGGGTTGTAGGACATCGGGTGCCAGTCATGCGCCCCCCAGAACGCTGGCGTCACCAGCTTGCGTTTGCCGTCTTTCCAGTAGGCGGCGGCCTGGTCATCGAAGATTGGCCGGCCGGTTTTCATGTCGATGCCCTTGGCCCAGTTCACCGGCACGATGTTCTTGGCCGATAACAGCTCACCGGTGGCCCGGTCGAGCACGTAGAAGAAGCCGTTTTTCGGGGCCTGCATCAGCACCTTGCGCTGCTGGCCGTTGATCGGCAGCTCGGCGAGGATCATGTGCTGGGTGGCGGTGAAGTCCCAGGCGTCGCCGGGGGTGGTCTGGTAGTGCCAGGCGTACTCGCCGGTATCGGCGTTGATCGCCACGATCGAAGACAAGAACAGGTTGTCGCCCTTGGCCTGGCTGCGCCATTTCGGGTCCCAGGTCGAGCCATTGCCAACGCCGATGTACAACAGGTTCAGCTCCGGGTCATAGGCAAATGAATCCCAGGCGGTACCGCCGCCGCCCTGTTCGACGAAGGCATCGCCGTGCCAGGTTTTGCTGGCAATCTCCATGGCCTTGTCTTCCGGCGGCAACTTGGGGTCGCCCGGCACGGTGAAGAAGCGCCAGGCCTGCTTGCCGGTCTCGGCGTCATAGGCGGTGACATAGCCACGCACGCCGAACTCGGCGCCACCGTTGCCGATCACCACCTTGCCGTTGACCACCCGCGGGGCGCCGGTGATGGTGTAGCTGCGCTTGTCGTCGTTGCGCGTGTCGACCGACCAGACGCGCTTGCCGGTCTTGGCATCGATCGCTTCCAGGCGCCCGTCCAGCACGCCGACATAGACCTTGCCCTGCCACACCGCCACGCCGCGGTTGACCGCATCGCAGCAGGCTTCGCCGGCGCGGTGGCGGTCCGATTGCGGGTCGTACTTCCACAGCAGCTTGCCGTTGCGTGCATCCAAGGCGTAGACCACCGAGAACGGGCCAGTGGTGTACATCACCCCATCGACCACAATGGGCGTGGCTTCCACCCCACGATCGAGGTCGAGCTTGTAGCTCCAGGCCAGGCCCAGTTGGTTGACGTTGGCATCGGTGATGTTCTTCAGCGGGCTGTAGCGCTGCTCATCGTAGGTGCGGCCGTGGCTCATCCAGTTGCCGGGCTCCTTGTCGGCATCGATGATGCGCTGGCCGTCGACCTGGGCGGCATAGGCCGGGCTCAGGCAGGCCAGGGCGAACAAGGCGCAGCCTGCGGTGGTCATCAAGGCACTGGGCAGGGGCCGGCGGTGCGGGCCTGATCGGGTCATCGGCGGATCTCCGTTTCTTGTTATTGGCGAAAGCTCAGGGCTGTCGACAACAGCAGGAGCAACGCCTGTGCCAGCGTCGCGCGATTGCCCTGAAACGCCGAGCCAGAGCGGTCTGTGCGTACACCTTGAGCACATTGCCCGCGACCACACTGAGCCATCGCTGACGCACCTGGCGCAGACCTGACACAGGTGTGTCATGCCCTTGGTCACAGTTGAAGCGTCAAGCCCAGCACCCTTTCAAAGCCTGCAGGATATGTGTAAAACAATCCGATCCCCCTGATGACCGGAAAAGGATCCAGCGCATGATCTACCGCCCTCTCGGCCGCAGCGGCCTGCAGGTTTCCGCCCTTACCCTGGGCAGCATGATGTTCGGTGAGCAGACCAGCACCGAGGATTCGCTACGCATCATCGACAAGGCCTGGGACCAAGGCATTAACTTCATCGACACCGCCGACGTCTACAACAGTGGGCGCTCGGAGGAGATCGTCGGTGAGGCGGTGGCGCGTCACCGCCAGGACTGGATCGTTGCCTCCAAGGCGGGCTTTGGCCCGGCAGAAGGTCTGCCCAACCGCAGCGGGCTGTCGCGCAAGCACCTGTTCAATGCCATCGAGGCAACCCTGACGCGCATGGGCACTGACTATCTGGACATCTACTACTTGCACCGCGAAGACCACAGGACGCCGCTTGAGGAGACTGTCCGGGCGATTGGCGAGCTGCTGGCGCAGGGCAAGATCCGCTATTGGGGCGTGTCCAACTTCCGCGGTTGGCGCATCGCGCAAATCTGCAACGTGGCCGAGCGCCTGGGCGTGGCCAAGCCGGTGGTGAGCCAGCCGCTGTACAACATCGTCAATCGCCAGGCCGAGCCTGAGCAGTTGGCGGCTGCGGCTTACCATGGCCTGGGCGTGGTGCCGTTCAGCCCGCTGGCCCGCGGCGTGCTCAGTGGCAAGTACGCTCCCGGTGCGCAACCCGATGCCGGCAGCCGCGCCGGGCGCCAGGACAAGCGCATCATGGAAACCGAATGGCGCCAGGAATCGTTGAGCATTGCCCGCAAGATCCAGGCCTACACCGAGGCCAAGGGCGTGGGGATGGTCGAGTTCGCCATTGCCTGGGTACTGAACAACCAGCTGGTCAGCTCGGCTATCGTCGGCCCACGCACAGAGGCCCAGTGGGATACCTATGCCGGGGCGCTGCAGGTCAAGGTTACGGCGGAGGACGAAGCCTTCATCGATACGTTGGTGACGCCGGGGCATGCCTCAACGCCGGGGTTCAATGATGTGGCGCATTACGTCAGTGGGCGGATTGCCCGATAGCTGCTCGGGGACCGCTGCAATGAAACGCGCAGCGGTCCCGGCTTTATACCTGCCCACCCAACAGATGACAGATAGCCGTCTTCAGCTTCATTGGCCTGACCGGCTTGTGCATCAAGGTATGGCCTAGCTCGCGCACCTGCTGCTTGAGCTCGTTGCTGTAGTTGGCGGTAATCATCAACACCGCAATCGACCGGTCGCGCCGCGCATTGATCGCGGCTACCGCCTCGATCCCGGTACGCTCATGATCCAGGTGATAATCGGCGATCAACAGCTCCACCCGCGCCCGCGCGATATTCACCTGCCGGGCCAAGTCCTCCTCGCTCAACGCCGTGGTCACCCTGCAGCCCCACTGCTGCAACAGGCTGCGCATCCCCTCGCAAATGGCCGCATCATTATCCAGCACCCAAATACGGACCCCCTGCAACGACTGCAACATGGGCATGTGCCCCACCAGCGTGTGCGCCTGGCGCGGCACGCGCCGGCAGCACGGCACTTCGATCGAGAACACCGAGCCCTTGCCGGGTTGCGAGCGTAACTGCACCGGGTGACCGAGGATGCCGGCAATCTTGTCGACGATGGCCAAGCCCAAACCCAAGCCACGGTCCTGATCGGGGCGCTGGGCCTCGCCACGTTTGAACTCCTGGAACACCTCGACGCACTTGTCGGCGGCAATGCCGATACCGGTATCCCACACCTCGATCAATACCTTGCGCCCACGCCGACGGCAGCCCAACAAGATCCGCCCTTTGGGCGTATAGCGGATGGCATTGCTGAGCAAGTTGCGCAAGATCCTCGCCAGCAGCTGGACATCGCTGCGCACGCGCAAACGGCTGGGTACATAGGCCAGGCGCAGACCTTCGCTGGCCGCCACCGTGGCGTATTCGGCGGCCAGGTTATCGAGCAAATCGCTCAGGGCGAAGCTGGCGACATCGGCGCGGATCACCCCGGCATCGAGCTTGGAGATATCCACCAACGTGCCCAACAGGTTCTCCACGCCATCGAGCGCATTGCTGACGTTGTGCACCATCGGCCCCACGCCCGGTTGCTCAAGCAAGGCGCTGGTGAACAGGCGCGCAGCGTTCAACGGCTGCAGCAGGTCGTGACTGACCGCCGCAAGGAACTTGGTCTTGGACAGGTTGGCCTGCTCGGCCTCGGCCTTGGCCTCGCGCAGGTTGGCTTCCATACGCCGGCGCTGGTCGATTTCGCGCAGCAGCTGCTGGTTGAGGCAGGTCAGCTCGGCGGTACGCTCATGCACCCGCAGCTCCAGGTGCTGATAGGCCTGGTGCAGCGCTTCGGCATGGGCATAGCGCTCGGTGATGTCGGTGAAGGTATTGACGAAGCCGCCAGTGGGCAACGGATGGGTGCGGATTTCCAGCATGCGGCCATCGAACAGGCGCTGCTCCAGCTCGTGTACCGGCTGGCCATGGTCATCGCGGCTGGCCGGTGTCAGCAGAGCCAGTTCACTGTCGGCAATCACATCGCAAAAGTGCCGGTGGCTGGCAATCGGCGCCAAGCCGCTGACCTCCAGAAACCTGCGGTTCCACAACTCCAGCACGCCTTCGGCATTGACCATGGCCAAGCCTTGCGACAGGTTGTCCACGGCGCGCTGGAGCAGGTACGACTTGTGCGCCAGGGCCTGCTCGCGGCGGTGATTCTCGCGCAGCTTGACCCGCGTGACGTCGGTGAACAGCATCACCCGCCCGCCATCGCGGGTGGGCCGCTCGCTGACCTGCAGCCAGCGCTCATTGCGCAGCCGATACAGCGGTTGCTCGTCGATGCTTGCCCGCGGCTCCTCTCGCAACAGGCTGTGCATCAGGCGTTTGACCTCCACCAGGTGCATACCGCTGGCCACCCGTAGCCGGCTATTGGCCCATAGGGCCTTGAAGCGGCGATTGAACAACACCACGCGCAAGTCTGGATCGAACAGCACAAAGGCATCGGAGATGCTCTCGATAGCGTCCACCAGGCGCTGATGCGCGGTTTCAGCGCGCTGGTGAGCCTCGCTGAGCAGCAGGTGGCTGGCCTTGAGCTCATGCAGCGCATGGTTGAGCGCATCGGTGCGCTCGCGCACCTGTTCGGCCAACACCACCGAATGCTGAAAGGCGGCAAAGGCATCGTCGGGCCGCGCCGCGCCGGATTCGAGGCGCTCGATCAGCGCGGCGTTGATCCGCCTGAGCTTGGCGTTGTCCTTGTGTAGCTGGGCGATCTGCTCAGCTGGCAAGAGGCTCGCGGGGCCGTCCGATGGCAACGCCGGTGAAGGTCTGGTTGATGTGCATGCCATTGAACTGTTCCCCATAGGTGTTGAAACCCAGCACCTGCTGCTCCCGCAAAAACGCCCCAACCTCGGCCACACCGCCCTCGCCTTCCAGCTCCAGGCGGCGCAGCACGCAGTCGCAACCAATGGTCAGCAGCAACGGGCCAAGACGTTGCCGCAGCCCGGCAAACAACGCCTGCAAGTTGGCCAGCAACGGGCCCGGGCGCATGGCGGTGAGGACGATGCCGTTCTCCACCGCACAGTAGAAACTCAGGCTACCGTCGTCATGCACCTGCTGGATGGCGCGCACGTAGTGCTTGTGGTTGATCCGCATCGCCAGCGGGTGGGCAGCGAACACGCGATGATCGAGCGCCGCTTGCGGCACACCGATCAGCTGCGCGTACTCCTGGGCGGCGGGCTCAGCGTTGAGTTCGTATACCCGACGTAACTGGCGATCGGCACGGGTGACCACCAGCTTCTCCTGGCGAGGTTGGATGTGATCGGTACTGAACACCTCGAACTCTAGCCAGGTATTGACCAGCAGCAACACCGCCGCGCCGCTGTGAAAGGCGCCGTCGAAATACACATGGGTACGGCTCAGATGATTGTCATCGCCCGCCGAACCGCCAAATTGCGGGATATCACCCAACGCTGCGGCCAAGGCGGCGAGCACCACCTCTTCGCGGCTGGAAAGGCCATCGAACAGGGTCAGGGCAAAACTATGCCCCTTGATCGGCGCCAGGCTGTTGCCGCGACACTCATCGACCAAGCGCGCCACCAGTGCCTGGGCGTCCAGCAGGCTGAAACCGGGCATGGCTTCCACCAGGCCGGCGGCGATGGAGAAATAGCGCCGATCAAAACCCAGCGCGGTAATGCAGCCACGCCCGTAACCCTCTGGGGTGAGCTCGCCAGCGCTGGTGCAGCCGACCAGGCGCACCTCGGCGAACTGCTTTTGCAATGCCGTAGCCAAGGCCGGCAGATCGTATTCGGCCGAGCAGAAGAACAGCACCAAGCCCAACTCGGCATGCAGCAACTGCTCGGCAAGCTCGCGCGCGGCCTGGGCGGCACTGCTGGCGCGCGAAAGTGCGCTGAGGACGCCTTCGCTCATGGTTCGGTTCCGTAGAGAGGGGAATGCCTTGGCGGCAGGATAGGCAAGCCAGGGGTTGGCTCGAATGCTACTTGGGTACTGGGTGGGGGTGGCATTGGTTGTACATATTCAAGACCCGGTCGCGGCGATCAGGCCCGTCAGCGTAACGGTCACAGCACCCCCTGCAACAGTTTGATCGCCAGCAGGTGCAGCGGATAGAACAGATAACCCCAGCGGGCGACACGCGGCACACGCCTGTAATCCTGCCTCAGCAACCAACACCCTGCTGGGATCGCCAAGGCGGCCACGCTCAGGATCAGCACGGAGATCGGCAACAGCGGGTGCTCGCGCAACCAACTGTTGGTCAGATTGCCAGCAACTGCCAGGGCGCACGGCAGCAGCCAGGTTGCGCCCCCACGGCTTCCGGCGACGACGACTGCAGCCGGCAGTAATACGCCCGGCAGGCCATACATCAGCTGATCGCTGTATACAGCGGCGAACAGTGCCGCGCCTGCCGCAAGCCAACGCGCTGCCGATGGGCGGTGATGTACGCCCCAGGCGACCAGCAGGCCTAGGGTCAGCGTAGGGATCACGTTGAACGTCGTCGAGCCGTTGTCCAGCCACCGGTACGGCGCCTCGGAAACTACCGAGAACACCAGCAACCAACCCAGATACCGGGCACTTGTGGC
Organism: Pseudomonas sp. xss_2; assembly: GCF_043104195.1. NCBI lineage: Bacteria > Pseudomonadati > Pseudomonadota > Gammaproteobacteria > Pseudomonadales > Pseudomonadaceae > Pseudomonas > Pseudomonas sp. xss_2. The sequence continues at coordinate 97,033 of NZ_JBICKL010000077.1, read as the reverse complement.
GCTCGGCCAGGCAAGCGGATGGCTGCGCCCAACGTTGATGGCCAAGGCCAGTGCAAACAACGGAAACGCCAGCCGGCCAATGATGAACAGGCCGTCAGCCTGCGGCCACAGGTAACGCAGGTGGTCGGCGACCATGGTCAAGATCGCCAGCCACTTGACCAGGTCCAACCCGGCCGAGCGCATGCTCAGCGGCCAGGCTCGGGCGCTGCGGCCTGGCCCAGGTACTTGGCGGTCCAGGCCGCCAGCGGCAGCGGTGGCTGCTGATCGAAGATGCGTCGCCAGATCAGCGCCAGGTCATGCCCATTGAACATCGAATTGGGCGCCGTGCCCGACCACGCCGACGGCGTGCCGACGATCCACTGCCCGTGCCCATCGCGGCGGGCCATCTGGAAGCGGAAGGTGTAGTTGCCCGGGATACCCATGCGCAAATCGGTCACCACCAGCGCATCGCCAACCACGTCATAGCGCAACCAGTCGCCGGTGAACCAGCGCAGGCGCTCGTGCAAGGGGGCGCCTTGCAGGGGCTTGGCCGCTTCCAGGTTGAGCGACTGGCGGAGCATTTCCGGGGGCTGGCGATCGAACGCGCTGCTGACGCCTTCGTAGTAATGGCCGTCCGCGGTCTTGGCCATTACCCGCCAGACCAGGCTGTTGAACGCGATAGGCACTGCACGCACCTCGCTTACGGCGATGCCCTGCTGGTCCAGTGCAGCCTGAAAGCGCGCCTCTGCGGCCATGCGACTGGCCAGGCCCAAGCCCAGGTAGGCGGTAGTCAACAGCAGCGTAGCCGTGAGCAGTGTAGTTGCCCTGCCCTGCAAGCCCTTGAACCCGGCGATCAGCACCGCTGCCAACAATGGCAAGGTGTAGACCGGGTCGATGATGAACACCGCCGCCCAGCTTTCGGGGGTGAAAGGCAGCGGCCAGAACAGCTGGGTGCCATACACGGTGAAGGCGTCGAGCACGGGGTGGGTGATCAGTACCAGCCAGAACGCCAGGAACAACCGTGGCCAGCGATAGCCTTTTTGCGGCCAGTAGCGCTGGCCAAGCCAACTCACCAGCCAGGCCAGCAGTAGTGCGAGGCCGGTGAGGACGAACACGGAATGGGAAAAGCCCCGGTGGTAGGTCATCTGCGACACCGGGTCGGCGTAGCGGATGATCACATCCAGGTCAGGCAAGGTGCCCAGGGCGGCGCCATAAAGCAGCGAGCGCCGGCCCTGGATGCGGCCGAGCACGCTGCCCTGCAGCGCGGCGCCGAGCACGGCTTGGGTGATTGAGTCCAAGGAAACGATCTCAAGTAGGTGGTTTGGGCAACCTACCTGCATCCTGTTCGACAGTGCAAATGCAATCGGCGTCCACGCCGAGCGTTGAACACTTCAGAACAACTGCCAGGTGTACACCAGGATCAGCCGATTCTCGTCGATATCGCTGCGATAGTTGGACCGCGCCATGGCGTTGCGCACGCGGATCCCCAGGCCCTTGAGCACGCCGCTTTGTACCGCGTAACCAATGTCCAGGTCGCGTTCGCGGTCCTTGCCCTCATAGCCCAGGCCGGTATCGACATTGTTACCGGTGATGTAGCGCACGGTCGCGGTCAACCCCGGAATGCCCATGGCGGCGAAGTTGTAGTCGTAGCGCAGTTGGTAGGAGCGTTCATCGGTGTAGGCGAACTCGTAGGTGGGCACCTCGTTGCCCAGCGGGGTGATGTTGGCGAACACCCGTGGGAATGGGCTGTCGCCATAGATGCCCTGATAGCCGACGTGGAAACTATGCCCGCCATGCTTGGCCGTCAGCAGCGAGAAAAACGCCTGGTTGTCGATCCGGCCGAGCAAGGCGTCGCCGTCCTCGCGGGCGGTGAAGTAACCCAGGTTGGCGCTGAGCAGCCAGTCGCCCACGGGCGTGTTGTGCTTGAGGCCGACGAAGCCCTGCTGGTAGATGTCCTGCAACTGGCCATACCAGAGGCTGGCGGAGGTCTGGTTGGCATTGAAGGCATAGTCGCCGCCCAGGTAGTTGAAGGCATCGCTGGCAGCCTGACGCATCGGCACATGGCCAAGCATGGCATTGAGCTTGTCGTCACCGCCTTCATTACGCAGGTGAGTGGACGACAGATGCCCTGCCTGCAAGGTCAGGCCAGCGAGTTCGGCAGAGGTGAGGCTCACGCCCTGGTAGGTCGGCGGCAGCAAGCGGATATCGCTGAAGGTCAGCACTGGCAGGTTGGGTTGCAATTCACCGACACGCAGCTCGGTTTTCGAGACGCGGGCCTTGAAGGTCGGTGCCAGGCGGCTGTACTCCCCCGCCGCACGGCCATCGCCATGCACCGGCAACAGGCCGGTGTTGACCCGGTCGGGGCTGCTGTCCAGGCGGATGCCGAGCAAGCCCAAGGCGTCCACCCCAAAACCTACCGGGCCTGGGGTGTAGCCTGATTTGAAGTCGAGGATAAAGCCTTGGGCCCATTCCTCGGCCTTGGATTGCGGGTTGGCGCCGACGATATCGGAGAAATCCCGGCTGAAATAGTAATTGCGGGCGCTGAGGCTGGCCTTGGCGTCTTCGAAAAATCCGCCTTCAGCGGCCAGCAGTGGTTGGCTGAGCAAGCTGATGCCCAGGGCGACACAAGGGGTATGGTTCATTGCGAAGCTCTCTATGATCTTGTTGTTATGGGTAAAGCGCTGCAATTACGGGGTTGTGCGTGCACAGGCTCCTTTCAGGGGCTACGGCGCAGGGCCGCGCCAGGTTGTCGTGGCCGGCCAATCGCCAGCAGCGCATGGGCGCCAAGGCCGAACAGCAGCCCCCAGAACGCCGCCGACAAACCGAGGAACGACACCCCGGATGCCGTTACCAGGAAGGTAAACAGCCCAGCATCACGCTCCTGCGGCTCGGCCAGGCTGCGCGCCAGGGCTTCGCTGATCGCGCCGTACAGGGCAAGCCCGGCCAGGGCGGCGATCAAGGCGGCGGGGAATGCGGCGAACAACGACATCAGGGTCGCCCCGGCAATGCCCAGCAGCAGGTACAGGGCGCTGCCCGAAAGCGCCGCGATATAGCGCCGGCGCGGGTTTTCGTGCGCTTCGCGGCCGGTGCACAGGCTGGCGGTGACTGCCGCCAGGTTGAGCCCGTGGCACGCGAATGGGGCAAGCACTAGCCCACCCACTGCGCTGGCCGTGATCAGGGGGCTGGCCGGCGTCGGGTAGCCGGCGTTACGCAGCACGGCCATGCCCGGCATGAACTGCCCGGTCAAGGCCACCAGCACCATCGGCACCGCCAGGCTGAACAGGGCAGCCAAGCTGAAGTGCGGCGTGATGAACTGCGGTGAGGCCAACTCGAGCACCAATGCTTCACTGCGCAGTTGGCCGCTCAATAGCGTGACCGCGGCGCCGACGCACAGCACAGCTGCCACGGCGTAGCGTGGTTGCAGCCGGCGCATCAGCAGGTACGTGACGAACATCGCCAGGACCAATGCGGGCTGTACCGGCAAGGCGCGGAATACTTCGATGCCGAAACTGAACAGGATACCGGCCTGCATGCCGGCGGCAATCGAGCCTGGCAGACGCGCGATCAGCCGGTCGAAAGCGCCGCTGACACCGATCAGCAGCAAGATCAGGTTGGCGAGCAGGTAGGCGCCGATGGCCTGCTCCAGGCCAAGCTGTGGCAAGGCGGTGACCAGCAGTGCCGAGCCTGGGATCGACCAGGCGATTACCACGGGCACGCGATAGCGCAGGCTGAGTAGCGCACCGAGCACGGCGCTGCCCATGGACACCGCCCAGACCCAGGAAGACAACTGGGCGTAGGTCAAGTCGGCGGCCTCGGCGGCATGGAAGATGATCACCAGCGGGCCGGCATAGGAGATCATCGTCGCGATCAGGCCAGCAACGATGGCAGACAGTGAGCAATCCTTGAACAGGTCTTTCATGTGACCTCTGGCAAGACATCGGGCCGGCCTGGTGGCTGGCTCTTGTTTTTGTATAGGGATGCAAGGGCTACGCCCTTGATCGCGGGGCAAGCCCGCTCCCACGCCAATCTGCTCCCACACATCGGCGTGGGAGCCATCGGCCGGCCTGGGTGACCGGCTCCGGTTTTTGTAGAGGGGGCAAGGGCTACGCCCTTGATCGCGGGGCAAGCCCGCTCCCACGCCAATCTGCTCCCACGCAAACGGGCTTGGCTGCAAGCAGGCCGGCGTGGGAGCGGGCTTGCCCCGCGATTGCCCCTTAGGCCTGCTGCAACGCCCGCGGCCGGCCACTGCGCTGTTCGGCGTCACTATCCGGGGCCTTTTGCAGCTGGAAGTCGAACTTGAGCTCGGCATAGCGCCCGGCCACACCCCGTGCGCCGTCCTCGCGGAACTCGACCTCACCGACCAGCCCATCACGGGTGGCATAGGCGAAGTCGTCCCACAGGTACTTGTCCCCGGCCAGGTTGATCTGGGTGGTCAGGTGCCGGTGGCCAGGCGCCGAGATGAAGAAGTGCACATGCGCCGGACGCTGGCCGTGCCGCCCCAGCAGATCCAGGCACTCCTGGGTCGGCCCCTGCGGATCGCAGCCATAGCCGGAGGGCACGATGGAACGCGCGCGGTAGCGCCCTTCAGCGTCCGTGACGATGCGTCGGCGCAGGTTGTACTCGGACTGGCTCTGATCGAAGAACGAATAGGTGCCACGGGTATTGGCATGCCACAGGTCAACCGTAGCCCCGGCCAGCGGCTGGCCGTTGGGGTCGAGCACCTGGCCTTCGAGGAACATCACCGTGGCCACGCCCTCCTCGCTGCCGTCATCCATGCGCACCTGGCCTTCGGCAAGCGGCGCACCGGCCACATACAACGGGCCTTCAATGGTCCGTGGAGTGCCGCCGGTGAGGCCAGCCTCGGCGTCCTTGGCGTCCTGCAGCAGGTCGAGGAAGTGCTCCAGGCCCAGCCCCGCCACCAGCAGCCCGGCTTCACCGCGCCCGCCCAGGCGATTGAGGTAGTCGACGGCATGCCAGAACTCGTCTTCGCTGATCTGCAGGTCCTCGATCAGCTTGGCGCTGTCGTGCAACACGCGCTGGATGATGCGCTTGAGGCGCGGGCTGCCTTGGTCATTGGTAAAACCGGCAGCCTGCTCGAAGAACTTCTGGATATCAGCAGTGTGGGAAATCTTCACGGTCATGATTGCGTACCTCTGTTGTTCTTGTGCGAGTCGGTGGAAATCAGCGGTCGTCGGCATGCACCGACGAGGGGTGGCGACACAGGCCGTCGACCTCGATGTCCATGTACGGGAACAGCGGCAGCTGCATCAGCGTGTCGTGCAGCGCCTCGACACTGGGCACATCGAACACGCTGTAGTTGGCGTAGTGCCCGGCGATGCGCCACAGGTGGCGCCAGGTGCCGTCGCGTTGCAGGCGCTGGGCCAGCTCCTTCTCATTGGCCTTGAGCTGGGCGGCTTTGGCCGGGTCCATATCGGGCGGCAGTTTCACGGTCATCTTCACGTGGAACAGCATGGGCAGTTCTCCTTCGATCAAGTCAGGTTCAGCGGCGGGCGAAGCGCGTCAGGCGCGCTTCATCCAGGTTCAGGCCCAGGCCCGGGATGCGTGGCACGTGCAGCTGGAAGTCGTGGTAGCGCGGCGGCTCGGTGACGATGTCCTCGGTCAGCAGCAGCGGGCCGAACAGCTCGGTGCCCCAGGTCAGCTGGCGCAGGGTGAGGAAGGCGTGGGCCGAGGCCAGGGTGCCGATGGCCCCTTCGAGCATGGTTCCGCCGTACAGGGCGATGCCGGCCGCCTCGGCGATCTGTGCAGTGCGCAGCACGGCACGGGGGCCGCCGTTCTTGGCGATCTTCAGGGCGAAGATGCTCGCGGCGCCGTCAGCGGCGAGACTGAAGGCATCCTCGACGCTTTCGATCGACTCATCGGCCATGATCGGCGCCGGGCTGCGTTGGTTCAGGCGGATCTGCCCGCCACGGTTGATGCGCGAGATCGGCTGCTCGATCAGGTCGATGCCGTTGTCGCCCAGCACCTGGCAGGCGCGAATGGCTTGCGACTCGTCCCAGTACTGATTGACGTCGACGCGCACGCTGGCGCGCTCGCCCAGCTCGCGCTTGATCGCCACCACGTGCTTGAGGTCCTGCTCCAGTGGGTTGGCGCCGATCTTCAGCTTGAACACGCGATGCCGGCGAATGTCCAGCATGTGCTCAGCCTCGGCGATGTCACGGGTGGTATCACCGCTGGCCAAGGTCCAGGCCACTTCCAGGCTGTCGCGCACGCGGCCGCCGAGCAGCTCACTGACGGCCAGGCCCAGGCGCTTGCCCTGGGCATCGAGCAATGCGCTTTCGATCCCAGACTTGGCGAAGGTGTTGCCCTTGGCCAACTTGTCCAACTTGAGCATCGCGGCATTGATGTTGTCCGCCGCCAGGCCGATCAATGCTGGCGCCAGGTGCGCATCGATGTTGGCCTTGATCCCTTCCGGGCTTTCGTAGCCGTAGGCCAGGCCGCCAATGGTGGTGGCCTCGCCGATGCCCTCGACGCCGTCGCTGCAACGCAGGCGCAGCACCACCAGGGTCTGCTGCTGCATGGTGTGCATGGCCAGCTTGTGCGGGCGGATGGTCGGCAGGTCGACGATAATCGCCTCCAGCCGTTCGATAGTCGGGCTTGTCATGCAGGGCCTCCAGTTGGCTAAAGTCACAGGGTCACGCCTGGGCCGCCGTGGCCAGGCCGTGGCGCCGGCTGCTGGCCAGGTGCACGGCCATGGCCAGCGCGGCAATCGCGCCGGGGATGGCAAAGGCGATGAAATTAAGTTGCAGCGGTAGGTTGATGCCCATGAGCGCACCGCCCAGCAGCGGGCCGACGATGGCGCCATTGCGGCCAATGCCCGAGGCCCAGCCAAGGCCGGTTGAACGCACCGACAGGCCGTACAGTTGCGCAGCGCCGGCATACAGCAGGATTTGCGTGCCGATGGTGGTGGCGCCGGCGATGAAGATCAGCAGGTACAGCACCGGCATCGGGCTGTTGACCCCTAGCAGGCTGATCGACACGGCCGCCGCGATGAAGAACGCGACCTTGACCTTGACCAGGTTGTAACGATCGCCCAGCCAGCCGCCGAGAATCGCCCCAGCCATGCCGCCAAAGTTCAACGCCAGCAGGAACGACAGGCTCGAACCCAGGCTGTAGCCGGCGTTGGCCATCAATTTCGGCAACCAGGAACTGAGCGCATAGACCATCAGCAAGCAGCAGAAAAACGCCAGCCACAGGGCCAGGGTGCGTACCGCCAGGCCGTCGCGAAACAGCTCCAGCACCGAGGCGCCCTTGCCTTTGCGATCGCTGGCCTGCAGTTGATCATCTGCCTGCACCTCACACTGTGGGTCCAGGCGTTTGAGCAGCGTGCGCGCCTCTTCGGTGCGGCCCTGACGAACCAGAAAACCAATCGACTCGGGTAGGTAGTAGAGAATCAGCGGCAACAGCAGCAAGGGCAGCGCAGCGGCGAAGAACATCGACTCCCAGCCAAACCGCGGCAGCAAGAAGATCCCTACCCCGGCCGAGAGCATGCCGCCCAGCGAATAGCCGCTGAACATGATCGCCACCAGGGTGCTGCGCAGGCGTTTGGGCGCGTATTCATTCATCAGCGCCACGGCATTGGGCATCAAGCCGCCGCAGCCAAGCCCGGCGATAAAGCGGTAGATGCCGAACTCGCTTGGGCTGCTGGCAAAACCATTGACAATGGTCGCGCCGGAAAACAAGGCGAAACAGATGGCGATGCCCTTCTTGCGTCCGATGCGGTCGGCCAGGCTGCCGAAGACCAAGGCGCCGAACATCATGCCGAACAGCGCATAGCTGCCCAGCGCACCGGCTTGCAGGGGCGTCAGGCCCCACTCCTTCATGATCACCGGCAATACCACGCCGTAGATGAACAGGTCATAGCCGTCGAAGATCAGCAGCAGGCCGCACCAGGCCATGACCATCCAGTGAAACGGGGTGAAGCGGGCATTATCGATGATCGGCTGGGCGTCAATTGTTCGCATGGCATCTGTCTCTGTTGTTTTTGTTGTGTGAGGTGAACCTTGCCGGGCAGGCAATCAGCCGAGATCGCCGCCCCCCACCGGCAGGGTTACGCCGGTGATGTAGGAGGCTTCATCGCTGGCGAGGAAGAGGATCGCGCTGACCTGCTCATCGATGCTGCCGTAGCGTTTCATCAGGCTGCTGTCGAGGGTCTGGGTGACGATTTGCTGGTACCAGGCCTTGTCTTGCTCGCTCTGCTCCGCGTCATTGCGCGGCACCCGGCGCGGCGGGGCCTCGGTGCCGCCAGGCGCGGTGGCGTTGACCCGGATGCCCCGGCCTGCGGTCTCGAAGGCCAGGCATGCGGTGAGGGCGTTGACGCCACCCTTGGCTGCGCCATATGGCACGCGATTGACTCCCCGGGTGGCAATCGACGACACGTTGACGATGGCGCCGCTGTTGCGTTCGAGCATGTACGGCAGCGCGGCATGGCAGCACCACAGGGTGGGGAACAGCGAGCGGCGGACCTCGGCCTCGACCTGCTCGACCTCATAGTGTTCGAACGGCTTGGCCCAAATGGTGCCGCCGACGTTGTTGACCAGGATGTCGAGGCGGCCGAAGGTCTCGACCGCCTGGGCCATGACCCGGGCGCACTCACTGTGTTGTTCAAGGTCGGCGGTGAGGGTCAGCATGCCCTCCCCGGCCAACTCATGGACCCATTCCGAACGGTCCACTGCAATGACCTGCGCGCCCTCGGCCTTGAGCCGCCAGCACACGCCACGGCCGATGCCTTGGGCGGCGCCGGTGACCAGGGCGACCTTGCCTTGGAATCTAGCGTTCATCGTTGCCTCCTTGTTGGCGCGGTCGTGGCAGCGGGCTTGCCCCGCGACTGGATCTGCAAGGCCATCGCCGGTGCATGTCCGTTCGCTATCGCCGGGCAAGCCCGCTGCCACGCCATCACCCACTGTGTGCTTCAGGTAATAAAAAAGAGGCCGCCAGCACCCGCACGATGCGGGCGGCCCCAACAAAGCTTCAGGCTGCTGCTGCGAACTTCTCGTAGTAGAAGTTGGCCGGGGTAATGCCCTGCTCGCGGATGTACTGGCTGACCGCCTCGACCATCGGCGGCGGGCCGCACAGGTACACGTCCACATCACCTTGGTTGAGGTGGCCCGGCTCGATGTGCTGGGTCACGTAGCCCTTGTGGGGATACTGGCTGTCGGGGTTGGCCACACAGGCGCTGAAGGTGAAGTTGGGGATGCGCGCAGCAAACGCCTGCAAGCGGTCCAGCTCGACCAGGTCGAAGTCGTTGGTCACGCCGTAGATCAGGTGCAGCGGGTGCTCGCTGCCGGCCTCGGCGATCTTCTCCAGCATCGCCGTGAACGGCGCCAGGCCCGTGCCGCCGGCCAGCAGCAACAGTGGCCGGTGGATCGCGCGCAGATAGAAGCTGCCCAACGGGCCAGCAAGGGTCATGCTGTCTCCGGTCTTGGCAAGGCTTGTAAGAAAACTGCTCATCAGCCCGCCCGGCACGTTGCGAATCAGGAAGCTGACCTCGCCATCCTTAGGCAACGAGCTGAATGAATAGGCGCGGCTCTGCTCGCTACCCGGCACCTTCAGATTGACGTACTGCCCCGGCAGAAACGCCAGGCTGCTCAGCGACTCGCCCTTGATCGACAAGGCGATGGTGCTTTCGGACAACTGCCGCACATCGCTGATGGCCGCCTCGAAACTGGCCTGCTCGGTCTTGCACAGCTGCGAGGAAGCCGGGATGCGCACGACGCAATCGGACTCGACGCGCATCTGGCAGGTGAGCACGTAACCCTGGGCGATTTCTTCCTCGCTCAAGGCATCCTCGATGAAATTGTCACCCAGGTCATAGCGGCCGGACTCGGCTTGACACTTACAGGTGCCGCAGGCGCCGTCGCGGCAGTCCAGCGGGATGTTGATGCCTTGGCGGTAGGCGGCATCGGCAACGGTTTCCTGGCCATCGGCCTGGATGAAACGGGTAACCCCGTCTTCGAAATTCAGTGCGATCTGGAAGCTCATGGTGCACCTCGCAGGCGAGCCTGGCCGCGGCGCGCCAGAGGGCGCCCCGAACGGCACTCGCCAAGACCTGAAGTCAGATGTGGTAGATGTCGATGACCTGGCGAACGTAGTCGTTCTTCAGCACCACTTTCTTGGCCAAAATCTGCGGCTGCTCGCCGCGCAGATCGAGGGTGTAGAAGCTGCTGCCAAAGTAGCTGTCGGTGGTCTTGTAGCGAAAACTCAAGGTGTGCCAGTTGAAGCGCACCAGGCACTGCTCTTCGCTGCGTTCGACGATCTCGATGTTGCTGATGTTGTGGGAGGTGCGTGTGTCCGGCACGGTGGCGCTGGAGCGCTCGGTCTTGATACGGAACACGCGGTCTTCCAGGCCACCGCGATTGCCGTACCAGATCAGCGAGATCTCGCTCTGCGGATCCTCGGTGAGCTGGTCGTTGTCGTCCCAGGATGGCATCCAGAAGGTCGCGTCGGCGGCGTACAGCTCCAGCCACTGATCCCACTGGGCATCATCCAGGTAGCGCGCCTCGCGATAGAGAAAATCGCGCACGCTGTCATAGAGATCGCTCATCGCACGGCCTCCACGGAAATCAGCTGTGGTTCCTGCTCAAGAGCCTTGAGCATGGTTTGTTGCCAGTACTTGTGCTGCAGCACGAACAGCCCTTCATCCTCGGTGCGCACACCCGACAGCAGCGGTTGCAGCTGGATTTCCTGAGCCGCCTCGTCGGCGCCCTCGACCCAGTGCTTGGCACCGCGGGACATGTCGTTCCAGCCGGTGCCGCCGCCGTAGCCGGTCTGGCACGAGCGGAACTCTTCCAGGTCATCCGGGGTGGCCATGCCACTGACGTTGAAGAAGTCTTCGTACTGGCGGATACGCTTGGCCCGGGCCTCGCGGCTCTCGCCCTTGGGGGCGATGCAGTAGATGGTGATCTCGGTCTTGTTCACCGAAATTGGCCGGGCGATGCGGATCTGCGAGCTGAACTGGTCCATCAGATAGACGTTGGGGTACAGGCACAGGTTGCGCGAATTCTCGATCATCCAGTCGGCGCGGGCCTGGCCGAAGTCCGCCGCCAGTTGCTCGCGGCGCTCATAGGCCGGGCGATCTTCAGGGTTGGCCCAGCGGGTCCAGAGCAGCAGATGGCCGTGGTCGAACGAGTAGAAGCCCCCGCCCTGCTTGGCCCAGGCGCCGGCGCTCATGGTCTTGATCTCGTCACCGCTCTCGCGTTGTTTGCGCTGGTTCTGGGTGGCGGCGTAGTTCCAGTGCACTGAGCTGACGTGGTAGCCATCGGCGCCGTTCTCGGCGGTGAGCTTCCAGTTGCCCTCGTAGATGTAGGAGCTGGAGCCGCGCAGCACTTCCAGGCCTTCTGGCGACTGGTCGACGATCATGTCGATGATCTTGGCCGACTCGCCCAGGTGCTCGACCAGCGGCTTGACCTCGGCATTGAGGCTGCCGAACAAGAAGCCACGATAGGACTCGAAGCGCGCGACCTTGGTCAGGTCGTGGGAGCCGTCGCAGTTGAAGCTCTCGGGGTAGCCGGCGTTGCTTGGGTCTTTGACCTTGAGCAGTTTGCCGCTGTTGTTGAAGGTCCAGCCATGGAATGGGCAGGTGTAGCTGGACCGGTTGCCGCGCTTGTGCCGGCAGAGCATGGCGCCACGGTGGCTGCAGGCGTTGAGGAAGGCATTGAGCTCGCCGTCCTTGTTGCGTGCAATGAAGATCGGCTGACGGCCCATGGTCAGGGACAGGAAGTCATTTTTTTCGGGGATCTGGCTTTCGTGGGCCAGGTAGATCCAGTTGCCTTCGAAGATGTGTTTCATCTCCAGGTCAAACAGGCGCGGGTCGGTGAACATCTCCCGCTTGCAGCGGTAGACGCCCGATTCCCGGTCGTCCTCGAGCATGGCATTGAGGTAGTCGAATCCCAGGGACATGGCCAGGGTCTCCAATTGTTATTGTTTCAGGCCAGGTCAGGTTATGTGGCGGGGGTGTTACGCAATATCCGCTTCGTGCAGAGTGTTATCCGTTTTGTGCAGGCAGATTGGCTTTTGCTTTTGCGAGAGCGTAGCGATTCGCTGCTCTTGATCTTCGTGCGCGCAAGTTCAGGCACCGCAGATTCGCGACTTCAGGAGGCTGAGCAGAGGTGCCTGGAGGGCCAGGTGCGCAGCACCCTTCGGCGCAGCCGAAGGCGCGAGATGTAGATTTGCGCAGCAAATCGTAGGCCGCGCGGGCCCGGAAGGCGCCGGCGCGAAGGGACCCGTAGCGCAGCGGAGGGCCGGATGGTGGAGCGCAGACTTTTTTGGTTACTTTTTGGGGCGTTTGCCAAAAAGTGACCCGCCGTAAGGGCGGAAAGGTGATTCAGCGTCTCCATCGCCAATGGATATGCTCAAAAACCAAAAACCAAAAACCAAAACTACCGCCGCCGCAACGTCTCAGACGGCAACTCCCCAAACCGCTGCCGATAACTCTCCGAAAACCGCCCCAAATGCATAAACCCATAATCCATCGCCAACTCAGTCACACTGCGCACCGAGCAACTCGAATCACTCAAACACTCATGCACCCGCTCCAACTTTCGCTGGCGCACATACTGCTTAGGGGTAGTCCCCAAATGCCGATCAAACAACACATAAAACGACCGCAAACTCATGCAAGCCTGCTCCGCCAACGCCTCAGCCGGCAACTCAAGCTTCAGGTTACGCTCGATGTAATCCAAGATCCGCTCCAGGCTAGCCCCCGGCGCCCCAAGGCTCTCACGGCGGATGTTGGTACTCATCAAGGTCAATAATTTGCTCGCCACGATCTGGCTGTAGTGCCCCTGCACCCGCGGCAACGAATCACTGACCTCAGCCTCATGACACACCATCGCCAGCAAATTGACGAAGCCATCGAGCTCTTCCAACCGATAATGGTTGCGCAAGAACCGTACCCCACCACTGGGCCGATACCAACGCTGCTCATCGCAAATCGAATCGAGCAACCGCGTCGGCACCTTGAGAATGAATTTCTCACAGTCTTGCGAGTACGTCAGGTCAACGGGATCATCCGGGTTGATCAGCAGCAGCTCGCCCGGCACCAGGTGATGCTCGCGCTGCGGCCCGCGCCACAGGCAGTTGCCGTTGAGCAGCACCTGCAGGTGGTAGATGGTTTCCAGCGCCGGTGAGGTAACCCGCACACTGCCGCCATAGCTGATCCGGCACAGGTCCAGCTCGGCGAATTTGCGATGGCTCAGACTGGCCTGGGGATGGGTGGAGCGCGACAGGCCGATGCAGTGCTGGCCGACATGTCGATTGACATAATCGGATACAGCATAAGGATCAGCATGATGGAACACGCTGCTGCGCTCGCTCAACAGGCGGCTTTCCATAGGCAAGGCACTCGGCTCGTTATTGTTCTGGTCGCCGCTTCCTACAGGGCACAAGGCCCGTGGTCGCGGTCGTTCACGGTCATTCTATAGGGCCGGTTGCAGGTGACAGCGGGCAAGTGACAACCGGTGGCTTGCTCACACACTAAGCAATATGGCGGGGGTTAGGCAATGCGACCTAGGCGAAGGGCGGGCGGATAGCGGACAGCATAGGGTTCGTGATTGTCCGATTATCGAACGCTATTGCGCTGTAGCAGTACCGCCCTTTTCGCGGGGCAAGCCCGCTCCCACGAGTGCTGTGCTGGCCTGTAAGTAGTAGATGTGGATGTGTGCATATTCGGCCTTGCGGGGTGTCAGGGCTGGCCTTTTCGCGGGCAAGCCCGCTCCTACAATGGGTTGTGCTGGCACAGCAAAAAAACCACTGCAACATAGATCCCTGTGGGAGCGGGCTTGCCCGCGAAGAGGCCAGCCGAGCATACCCATCTATCAGTGCACAGCGCCCTCTGGCCGCCCCGCCCAGCCCTGACTGCGGGCGCGAAACTGCCTGGGCGCAATGGCGAACAACTCACGGAAGCGCCGGTAAAAATGCGGAAAACTGACAAAGCCGCTGGCCACCGCCACTTCAGTCAGCGACTTGCTCGTATGCTGCAACAGCTGCCGCGCATGGGTCAGGCGCAGTTCCAGATAATACCGGGGCGGCGTTGCCTGCACATGGCGGCGGAACAACCGCTCCAGGTGGCGCCGTGACAGCCCTGCATGCTGCGCAATCTCATCGATGCCGATAGGGTCTTCGATGTTGGCATGCATCAACTCCAGCGCCAATCGCACCCCACGCGGTAGCGTTGGGTCGATATCCGGCGCAGCAGCCGGCATATCACTCAACACCCGCGAACGATCGCAAGCCAGCATCTGCTCGACCGCCCGGCGCAAGCCTTCGCCGCCACTGTGTTCGAGCAAGCCAAGCATCATGTCCAGCGCACTGCTGGCCCCCGCGCAGCTCATGCGCCGCCGATCCAGCACATGCGCCTGGCGGCTGACCCGCACCTGCGGGAACAGCTCGTTGAGCATCGCCCGACCATCGGGGTGAAACGCGCAGTCGTGGTCGTTGAGCAGGCCAGCCTCGGCCAGAAAGTACGCCCCATTCCACAAACCGCCCAACAGCGCCCCATGCAGATCGGCCTGGCGCAGTTTGCCGCGCAGCAGGGAGCTGCTTTCCAAGCGAACCCGAAAACCGCCACACACCAGCAGTACATCCAGACCCTGCCCTTCGAGATCGGCCAGGGCAGTATTGACTGGCAGGGCAATTCCCAGGTCGCTCATGACCTGGGCGCCCTCGCCCACCACCAGGATCTGGAACAGCGGCGTGGCGCTCATCAGGTTGGCGGTGACCAAGGTGTCCATGGCCGCTGTGAAGGCCATCATGGAAAAGTGCTCACGCAAGACAAACGCCACCCGCCGACATGGCAGGGCCAAGGCCGTGCGGCCAGCCGGATCGAGGTGGGCCAGGTTGCTGTTCTTCAATACGCTTTCGAAATGACTCATGGCTCAACTCCACCGCCAGCCTGTGCCCCGGCATTACCGGGGCGGATGGAAACGACCGTTACTTGCTCGCCTGGCTGGCGGCGCCGCGGGCGGCCGACAGCCATTGGTCGAACTGCTGCCGATGGGCTACGACCCACTCCTTGGCGTGACGCTCGATGTCGGCGGGTTTCTTCTCGCCCTGCTGCATCTTCAAGTTCTGCGCACTTTCGTCAGCGGTAGTGAGCTGCATCAGCGAGAGGAACTTGGCAGCGGCCGGATTTTCCTCGGCGAAGTCTTTGTTCAGCACCGCTTCAACCTTGTCCACGGCAAAACCGAGGTTCTTGCCTTGGTACATGGTGTCGACCGCGTTGTTGCCATCGGGCAGATCGGTTTTCGGGACTTCCAGCCAGACCACGTCCTTGTCTTCCACCAACACCGTGGAGATCCACTGTGGCACCCAGGTGAAATAGAGGATCGGTTTGCCTTCCTTGTAGCGGGTGATGGTGTCGGCCATCAGGGCGAAGTAGGAGCCCTGGTCGACATGTACGGTTTTGTCCAGGTCATAGGCTTTGATGTGGTGGGAGATCACCAGCTCGCAGCCCCAGCCTGGGTTGCAACCAGTCAGGTTGGCCTTGCCGTCGCCGTCGGTGTCGAACAGCTTGGCGATTTCGGGCTTGTTCAGGTCGGTGATGTACTTGATGTTGTGCGCTTGGGCGGTTTTCTTGTCGATCAGGTAACCCTGGAGCACGCCGGGCATGATGTCGCCGGCCTTGACCATCACCTGATCGCCACCGGCCTGCTGGTAGAACTTGTCGTGCAACTTGTCCCACAGGTGCACGGTAAAATCGGCATCGCCGTTGGCCAGGGCGACCATCATCACCCCGTACTCGGTTTCTTTCGGCTCCTGCACCTTGTAGCCCAGCTCGCGCAGGCCTTGCATGGCGACTTCGCCACGGAAGCGCTCTTCGGCGATCGAGGGGAAGATCGGCGTGACCTTGACGCCCTCGCCCGGCCGCTCGGCCGAGGCATTGGCGCACAGGGCGGTGGCGACCAGAGACAGCGCGCAGGTGCATTGCAGGATGCTGCGGGAGAACTTCGATTCGTACATCGTCGCGTACCTTCTTCTGCTTGTTATGTTCACGTGCGGCAGTTCGAATGTGTCTGTCTCAGGCGGTCTTGCGCCGCTCTGCGTGCCCTGCGCCAAACAGGCGCAGGACCAGGCCGACGGGCCCAGTGTGGTACCAGCGCAGGCTCGGGTCGGCACTGCTGCGGGCGCCCATGGCCTGGGTCAGGCGGTCGAGGAAGATCGCCAGCAACACCAGGCCCATGCCCCCGACCGTGGCCAGGCCCATGTCCAGTCGGCCAATGCCGCGCAGGACCATCTGCCCCAAACCGCCGACCGAGATCATCGAGGCGATCACCACCATCGACAGCGACAGCATCAGGGTCTGGTTGAGGCCGGCCATGATGGTCGAGGTGGCCAGCGGCAGTTGTACCCGGGTCAGCATCTGCCGGGGCGTGCAGCCAAAGGCACGGGCGGCTTCGATCTTGTCTTCCGGCACCTGGCGAATGCCTAAGTTGGTCAGGCGTACCAAGGGCGGCAAGGCAAATACGATGGTGACCAACACCCCAGGCACGTTGCCGATGCCAAACAGCATCACCACCGGCACCAGGTAGACGAACGCCGGCAGCGTCTGCATGGCATCGAGCACCGGCCGCACCACCTGCTCCAGGCGATTGCTGCGCGCACAGAAGATGCCCAGCGGAATGCCGATCACGGCGCAGAAGAACACCGAGGTCAACACCAGCGCCAGGGTGGTCATCGATGCCGACCACACGCCGATCAGGCCCAGCAGGGTCAAGGTCACAAAACACAACAGGGCCATGCGCTTGCCCGCCAGCTGCCAACCCAGCAGGGACGAAAGCAGGATGCCGATGCTCGGCGGGATGCTCTGCAAGATCATCTCGATGCCATTGAGCACCTGGTCGATCGGCCAGCGAATGGCGCGGAACACATCGCGGAAGTTGTGCACCAGGAAGTTAAGGGTGGCTTGCACCCAGTCACCCAGCGGTATGGTGGCCGACTGGAACGGGTCGAGCAGACTGAATTCGGACATTAGGGCTTACCTCGGCAAGGGTCGCTGACGCTCAGTGGCGGCTCAGGGTCTGCAGCAGCTGGTTCTTCGACAAGGTGCCTTTGAGCGCACCCTCGCGGTCGAGGACCGGCACCGGGTACGGCAGCGTGGCGGCGATATCCAGCACCTCGTGCAGCGGCGTGTCGGTGTATACCGGTTGCCGTTCGTGCAGGCTGTAGCGATCCGTGGCCGCGGCGCCGTCGGCAGCGGTATCGACCACACCCAGCAGTTGCCCGCACTCGTCTACCAGGTAGCCGAACGGCACCCCGGCCCTGAAGCGTGGCGCCTTGCCGTTGACCCGGCAGACCAGCTCTGGGTCGAACTCGGCGACATCGCCGGCTTTGAGCACGCGCGAGCTGTCAAAGCCCTTGAAGAAGGTGCGCACGTAGTCGTTGGCGGGCTGGTTGATCAGCTCTTGCGGGGTGCCGATCTGCACGACTTTGCCGCCTTCCATGATCGCGATGCGATGGCCGATGCGGATGGCTTCTTCGATGTCGTGGGAAATGAAGATGATGGTGCGTTGTTGCTCGGCCTGCAGGCGGATCAGCTCGCCTTGCATTTCACTGCGGATCAGCGGGTCGAGGGCGGAGAAGGCCTCGTCCATGAGCAAGATGGTCGGATCGTTGGCCAGTGCCCGGGCCAGGCCAACGCGTTGCTGCATGCCGCCGGACAGCTGGTGCGGGTAACTGTGCTCGTGCCCGGCCAAGCCGACCTGGCTGAGCGCTTCGCGAGCACGGCGAGTGCGCTCCTGCTCGGCGACCCCGGCGATTTCCAGGCCAAAGGCGGTGTTTTGCAGCACGCTCATGTGGGGCATCAAGGCAAAGGACTGGAACACCATGCCCATTTCCTTGCGGCGCACATCGAGCAGTTCCTTGTCGGATAGCCCGGTGATTTCCCGGCCGTTGAGGTGGATGCTGCCAGAGGTAGGCTCGATCAGGCGGTTGAACAGCCGCACCATGGTCGACTTACCGGAGCCGGAGAGGCCCATGATGACGAAGATCTCGCCACGCTTGACGGCAAAGCTTGCATCGAACACGCCGACCACATGGCCGGTCTTGCTGAAGATCTCATGCTTGTCGGCGCCTTTGCGCAACATCTGCATGGCCAGGTCCGGGTTGGGACCAAACACCTTGAAGATGTTGTTCACCGAGAGAATTTCATCGGCCAGCTTCATACGACCCTCTTTTATTATCTTTATAACCAAATTCACACTTCGCACTGGCACGCCGTGCAGGCGTTGAATGTCAGTACGAGGACGCTTGGCAGTCGTTCAAATCGGAACGTGGAGTCAACCCGGCACGCAGAAATTCCTGCTGTAAAATTATCGACATCGATCGCTTCAATGCCGCGCCGTTGAGTTAACGTTAGGCCTCGGCGAATAGCGGGTCCAACGACATTTGCAGGGCGCAAACCATTACCTGGGGTTATCAATATGGCCAGGGCGGCGATCGTGGTTTACCACCTCACTGCTTAATCGCTACAGTGGTCAGCCCGCCCCGCCG
This sequence comes from Pseudomonas sp. xss_2, assembly GCF_043104195.1. NCBI lineage: Bacteria > Pseudomonadati > Pseudomonadota > Gammaproteobacteria > Pseudomonadales > Pseudomonadaceae > Pseudomonas > Pseudomonas sp. xss_2. Next base: position 78,550 of record NZ_JBICKL010000077.1, on the reverse strand, counting down.
ACAGCAAGGATCTGGTCTGCCCTCATGGTCAAACATACCGAGCCCGATCAGACCCTGATCAAGATGCCGTCGCTACGCGCGGTGAAGGTGTTCGTCGCGGCCGCCAAGTATCAGAACTTCACCCGTGCCGCCGAAGCGTTGTGCGTGACCCAGGCCGCCGTGAGCCGGCAGATTCGCGAGCTGGAAGCGCACCTTGGCGCGCAGCTGTTCACCCGGGTAGGCCGCGCCGTTGAGCTGACCGTGGCCGGTTCGATCTTCTTCGATGCGGTGCAGTTATCGTTCGTCAATATTTCCCAGGCGGCCGAGCGCATTCGCAGCAACACCACCACCAAGCACGTGGTGACCCTGTGCTGCTCGCCGGCGTTCGCCAACCTCTGGCTTGCACCGCGCCTGCCACTGTTCTTCGAACAACATCCAGACATCGACATCAACCTGATCACCACCCAGAACTTCCTGTCGATGGAGCCTGGGGTGCGTCCGGATATCTTCATCACCAAGCTGGGCAAGATCCACGACGGCTACCGCTGCCTGGCGCTCAACCATGATGTGGTCTACCCGATCTGCTCACCGCAGTACCTGGAACAACACCCTGAGCTGTGCACGCTGGAAAACATCCGCGATGCCGCACTGCTCAACCTCAGCCCCTACGGCCGCTCGCAAGTGGCCGAGCATGTCGACTGGGACGTTTGGCTGGCCTTTCACAATATCGACCTCAAGCGCCGCGCCAGCCAGGCGCCGCACTACTTCAACGCCAACGACTACAACCTGCTGGTGCAGCTTGCGCAGAATCATCAAGGGGTGGCGCTGGGCTGGCATCATCTGGTTGCAACCCTGGTCGAGCGCGGCCTGTTGGTGCGGCCGGTGCCGCATGAGCTGGTGCTCAAGGATACCTTCCACTACCTGGCGTTCAACGAAGAGAAGGAGCATGACTCCAGTTGCCGGCGCTTGCGCGATTGGTTGTTGGGGCAGTACCAGCAGCCTGGGGAGCAACAAGCGGGTTAGTTGCCTCTGAGGCGCTGACTGACACAACCTGAAATCATCCGACTACGCCACTGGGCAATTTCCCCGACAAACCCGCTACGGCTTCTGCTAAAACGCCCCTCATGTCAACGCTCCTGCTCAATCATATCAAACGCCGCTGGCTCAGCTGGCTGTGCGTGGCCCTGCTGTTGGTCGGCCTACCGACCGGCTGCGCCGTGCTGCAACACAAAGAGCGCGAACTGGTGTTTCGCATCGAACCCGGTAACGCCAGCTGGTTCCACGGCCTGCCGGCAGGCGTCCAGGAACTCCAATTGCGCCCGCGCAGCTTTGCCGACAATCAAAGCCTGCACGCTTGGTGGTGGCCGGCGCGGCGCGCCGATGCCCCCGCCATCCTCTACCTGCACGGAGTGCGCTGGAACCTCACCGGGCAGCTGTTTCGTATCGAGCAACTGCATGCCATGGGCTATTCGGTGTTAGCCGTGGATTACCGCGGCTTCGGCCAGAGCCGGGGCGATCTGCCGTCGGAGGCGACCGTCTACGAGGATGCGCGCATCGCTTGGGAGCGCTTCGCCCAACTGCAGCCAGACCGCGACAAGCGGCTGATCTTCGGCCACTCGCTGGGCGGCGCGGTGGCCGTTGAGCTGGCCGCAGAACTGGCGCGCCAGGCGCAGAGCGCCGGTGCCCCCGCTGCCGCTCGTGGTTTGATCCTGGAGTCGACCTTCACCTCCCTGGGCGATGTCGCCGCCGCAGTGGCGGACACCGCGCTGCCGGTGCGCTGGTTGCTGTCGCAGAAGTTCGACTCGATCGACAAGATCAAGGATGTCGGCATGCCGGTGTTGCTGGTGCATGGGCAGGATGACCGATTCGTCCCGCCGCGCTTTAGTGAGCAGTTGTATGAAGCGGCGCAGGAGCCCAAGAGCTTGTTGCTAGTGCCGGGGGCGAGCCATAACAACAGCATGCGTTTGGCTGGGCAGCGCTATCAGCAGGCGATTCGCGGATTGCTTTGATAGCGATACGTGGGTCTTTGAGCTCTCACTGAACCGGCAAGAAATTCATCAGCAACAAGCTCTGCGCATAATTCAGGCCAATCCGCCGATAGCGCTCGTCGAGCATCTGTGCCAGCAGATCCAGGCGCGCGACGATCTTGCCGAACTCCACGGCAAAACTCAGGTTACTGCCCTCCTCGGAAATCTCATTGGAAAACAGCAGCAACACACCATTGGCATCCTGGCGTTGGCTGAGCATCCAGGTAGCTTTTTCGATGTTGCGCGCGGCGTTGTTGACGAACAGCGGGTCAATCGCATCGGTCATGTAGAACTCGGTGCGCCCGCCGTGGGCAGTGATGATCATGCTGCCAATGGCGTAGATGAAGGCACCCACCCGATCGCCCCGGAACTCGGGGCTCAAGGCATAGCTCAAGGCCGCCAGGTCACGCCGCTCGCCCAACTGCGCCAAGGGCTGGCGCTGCTCGATCGCCACTCGAATCTGCCGCTCGGCGGTAGCGGCATCGAGGTAGCCGGACTGTTTCCACTGGCTGGGATTGCGCAGGTAGAGCTTGTTCATCAGCAGGTACAAACTCTGCAGATTGTCGCGCATCGACAGCGTGGCCATGCGGTCGACGCTGGTCTGGAACAACTCGCTGGGCTTGCCGTCACCGAACTGGCTGACGATGTCGCGCCCCTGTTGCTGGGTGCAGGCGCACAGGGCGATCAGGGCGCCTGCCAGCAGCAGGCGCGAGCAATGTCGGGAGACTGGGACAACCATTGGCACCGGGGTCTGAGATCAACGACGGGGCCGGGGATCGGCTCAGCCTGACCAGACATAGAGCGCGGAATGTTGAAAAAGTGCAGTGAAGGCCACGCATCACATCGCGTGGCGCAACAGCTCCAGCACCTGGGCATGCAACGCCGGATCGCCACACGCCACCACACAACCGCCGTTCTGCGCCGAGCTACCGTCCCACGCAGTAATCACCCCGCCCGCCCCTTCGATGATCGGCATCAGTGCCTGCACGTCATACGGCTGCAGGCTGGCCTCGACGATCACATCGACAAAACCCGAGGCGAGCATGCAGTAGGCGTAGCAATCACCGCCATAGCGCATCAAGCGCGCCTGGCCAGCCACCGCTTCGAAGGCCGCCTTGCGCGCCGGGGTATCGAACATGTCCGGCGTGGTGCACATCAAGGTCGCCGAGGCCAGGTCGCTACAGGCGCGGGTCTTCAGTGCAGCGTTGCCCAGCCAAGCGCCTTCAGGGGTACCGACGAAGCGCTCGCCGGTAAACGGCTGGTTCATCACCCCCACGCGCGGGCGCTCACCGTCGTTCAAGGCTATCAGCGTGCCCCACAGCGGCAGGCCGGTAATGAACGCGCGGGTGCCGTCGATCGGGTCCAGGACCCAGGTCAAGGGGCTGCTGCCTACTGCCACGCCCTGCTCTTCGCCAAGAATGCCGTGCTCGGGATAGCGCGCCTGGATCAACGCACGCATGGCGTCTTCTGCCGCTTTGTCGGCCACGGTCACGGGGTCGTACAGGCGTCCGCCTTTGTCCTCGACGTCCAGGCTGGCTCGGAAATACGGCTGGATCGCCGCAGCGGCGGCATCGGCCAACTGTTCGGCAAAGGCGCGGAATTCGCCAATCTGTGCAGCGCTCAGGGACATGGGGCAGGCCTCTTGGAGTGATGAGGGGCGCATCATACCCGACGCTATGCGGCTCGGTCAGGTCCGATCACGGCACATCCTTCTCCAGCGAGCGCCACAACTCGATCATGGTCGGGTTGCTGTTACCGGTTGCCTTGAACGACCAAATCTCCAGATCTGCGCACCACTGTGCGCCGCCCGCGTGCACCAGGCGGCCGGCGGCTAGTTCATCCTGCGCGGCCGATTCCGGCAGCCAGCAGATGCCATAGCCCTCGCGGGCCATCCGCGACAGGTGCATGGCCATGTCCGCTTCATGAAAGCGCTCCAGCGCCAAGGGCTGGGGCGCTGCGCGCAGGATCACGTCGACCACCCGGCCAAGAAACGAGGTCGCGGTGTAGCCCAGGTAAGGAATCGGTTGCGCGCTCGTGCCGGGCAGGGAGAACAGCGGCTGGCCATGCTCGTCGGGCGCTGACACTGGAATGAAGCGGTCGCTGCCCAGGCGCAGGCCGACGAACTTGTCCGGGTCGAGGAAGATCGGCACCTGCGGGTGGCTGTAGCCGATCATCAGGTCGCAGTTGCCTTCCGCCAAGGCAATCACCGCCTCTTGCACGTTGTCGGCCAACACCCGCGCGTTGAAGTATCCGTTACGGCGCTGGAAGGCGGCGAACCACTGTGGCACGAAGGTCATCGACAAGGTGTGCCCGGCGACCACCTGGATCGAACGCCCCGGCATGCGCTCGCCCCGGCGCAGTACCGAGCGCAACTGCATGAAGGTGGCCAACGCTTCGCCGCCCTCCTCGCAGAACGTCTGCCCAGCCTGGGTCAGCTGCACCGGGTAGGTGCCGCGGTCGACCAATTCGACGCCGACCCACTCTTCCAACGAGCGAATTCGCCTCGATAGGGCCGACTGCGTGATGCAACGGATTTCTGCGGCGCGGGAGAAGTTCTTGGTTTGCGCGACAGCGAGCAGATCGTCGATCCATTTGGTTTGCATGGGGCGCCTAAGCAGGGAGTGATTCCGGGATGTTAAGTCGACTGGCCAGCGTCTCGCGATACAGGCGGGTAGCGGTATATGAACGCAAGATGCGAACTAAGCCGAACAACCTCAATGTTAGCGGCCTGATCGGCGTGTATTGGCTCTAATCGAAAACTATGCGCTTTTCGCATCAAACTATGGCGCGATCTCATCAGCGCCCTCTGGTTGCCCTCTTAATCTGTTCGCGTCACCCAGCCGAGGTGACTGCTAACAACAAGAGAGGTCGCGATGAACCCTAAAAAACTTCCCCGTTACATCGCCGTGGCGATCGTCCTGGGCATCCTGGTCGGCTGGTGCTGTCACCATTACGCCGAGAGTGTCGAAGCCAGCCAACGCATCGCCGGTTACTTCAGCCTGGTGACCGACATTTTCCTGCGCATGATCAAGATGATCATCGCCCCGCTGGTATTCGCCACCCTGGTCGGCGGCATCGCCAGCCTGGGCAGCTCCGGCTCGGTCGGGCGCATCGGCCTGCGGGCGATGACCTGGTTCGTCTGCGCCTCGTTCGCCTCGTTGGCGCTGGGCATGTTGCTGGTCAACTGGTTCCAGCCCGGCGCCCACCTGGACTTGAGCGTCAGCCAGGCGGTGGGCAGCCAGGCGGCGGTCAACGCCGGCGACTTCAGCCTCAAGGCGTTCATCGGCCATGTGTTCCCGCGCAGCATCGCCGAAGCGATGGCCAACAACGAGATTTTGCAGATCGTGGTGTTCTCGTTGTTCTTCGGCCTGGCCCTGGCCTATGCCAAACGCCAAGGGCACAGCGCGATCGGCAACCTGGTCGATGAACTGGCCAAGGTCATGTTCCGCATCACCGACTACGTCATGCTGTGCGCACCACTGGGCGTGTTTGCCGCGCTCGCGGCAGCGGTCACCACCCAGGGCATCGGCTTGCTGCTCGACTACGGCAAGCTGATCGGCCAGTTCTACCTGGGCATCCTGCTGCTGTGGGCGCTGCTGTTCGCGGTGGGCTATCTGTTCCTCGGCCGTCCGGTGTTCACCCTGGGCAAGTTGATTCGCGAGCCGGTCCTGCTGGCCTTCTCGACCGCCAGCAGTGAGTCGGCCTACCCCAAGACCATCGATGCGCTGGAAAAATTTGGCGCGCCCAAGCGGGTTTCCAGTTTCGTCTTGCCGCTGGGTTACTCGTTCAACTTGGACGGCTCGATGATGTACCAGGCGTTCGCCATCCTGTTCATCGCCCAGGCCTACAACATCGATTTGAGCTTCACCCAGCAGTTGCTGATTTTGCTGACCCTGATGATCACCAGCAAAGGCATGGCCGGCGTTGCTCGCGCTTCGGTGGTGGTGGTCGCCGCTACCTTGCCGATGTTCAACCTGCCCGAAGCCGGGCTGCTGCTGATCCTGGCGATCGATCAGTTCCTCGACATGGCCCGCACGGCGACCAATGTGGTCGGCAACAGTATCGCCACGGCAGTGATCGCCAACCTGGAGGCGCGTCGTGGCGAGCCACAAGCGCCTGCTGAACAACCTACCCTCGCTGCCCACAACGCCTGAGCCAGATCATGAACCCCACTCCTTCCCATGAAGCTTCGCGCACGCTCGGTATCATCGGTGGCCTCGGCGCCCTGGCCGGTGCCGACCTGTTCTCCAAGCTGCTCAAAAGCCAGCCAGTGCTGGCCGATCAGGGGCGCTACCACTTGTTGTTCGAGCAACACCCATTCAAGGACCTGGAGCTGCCGCTCGACGCGCAGGCGCGCCTGACATCGCGCAAGTTGTATGTCTACCAGGCTTGCCAGCGCTTCACCGAGCGCGGCGCCGATGCCGTGCTGGTGCCGTGTTTCGCCAGCCAGAGTGTCCTGGAAGAATTGCAGGCGGAGCTGCAAACACCGATTCTCGACCTGTTCGACGCCGTTGCCAGGCAGGTGGCCAGCCGCGTTGCGCCAGGGGCGCGGCTGGGCGTGCTGGCTTCGGACTATGTGCGCGCCTGCGGCAGCTTCGAACGGCATTTTGCCGGGCAATACCCGCTGGTTTACCCCAGTGCGAGCAGTCAGGCGCGGTTGATGGAGATCGTCTACGGCGCCCAGGGCATCAAGCGCGGCTACCTGGATGGGTTGGTGCTGGAGCCACTGCAGCAGATCTGCTGTGAACTACAGGACCAAGGCGCTCAACTGCTACTGCCGGGCATGACTGAACTGTCGCTGCTGGCCAATGACCTGCAGCGCCGAGGCGTGGCGCTGCTCGACGCCAACCAGGTATATGCCGACTTCGCCATCAGCGCTGCGCTCGGGCCACGCCCCGCGCCGTTCAAGCTCGGCATCGTCGGCGGTGTGGGGCCAGCGGCGACGGTGGACTTCATGGCCAAGCTGGTCAGCCAGACCCCCGCCGGGCGCGATCAGGAACATATCAAGCTGGTGGTCGAGCAAAACCCGCAGATCCCTGATCGCACCGCCAATCTCCTGCACGGCCAGAGCGATCCAACCGTGGCCCTGTACGCCACCTGCAAGCGCCTGGAGCGCGAGGGTGCCCAGGCGATCGCCATTCCGTGCAACACCGCCCATGCCTATGTCGAACGGATCCAGGAGCACTTGGCGGTTCCCATCGTCCATATGCTCGAAGAGACCCTGAAGTCGATCCGCGAGGCGTATGGCGACCAACTGCCCATCGGCCTGCTGGCGACTTCGGGTACGGTGCACAGTGGGGTCTATCACCAGGTGGCCGAACGCTTGGGGCTCACCTTGAAAACGCCGGACGAGACGGCTCAGGCCCAGCTGATGCGCGCAATTTATGGTGAGCATGGGGTCAAGGCGGGATTTACCCAGGGGCGTTGTGTCGACGATCTGCAGGCAGCGGCGGCCCAGTTGGTCCGCGAGGGCGCGCGAGTACTGATTCTTGGCTGCACGGAGCTGCCGCTGATCCAGCGCGCCGGCGATCAGTTGGTCGAGGGAGTCAAGGTGCACTTCGTCGATCCCACGCAGGTGTTGGCCAAGCGCTGCGTTAGCCTCAGCCTTGCCAGGCAGTGCTGAGGGGCAGCCGTGTCCCCTGGTGGGCTGTTAACATGCAGCTGCCGCCAGCCCCGATCCCGCGCAGGCGAACCTTGCCCTCGATAAGGACACCGCCCATGGTTTGCAAGCCAGTCGCCCTGGTACTCGCCGCCGGCCGCAGCCAACGCTTTGGCGGCGACAAGCGTCAACAGCGCTTGAGCAATGGCCTGACCCTGTTGCAATCGAGCCTGTTACTGCCTTGCGCGGTGTTCGAGGAAGTCTGGCTGGCCCTGCGCGAGGACGATCCGGTGCCGCTCGACCTGCCGAGCAAGGTCCGTATCGTCCAGTGCGCCAGTAGCCGGCTGGGTCTAGGTCATAGCATCGCCGCCAGTGTCCAGCGTATCAGCGCCGTTTCCGAGGGCCAGGCGCTGGCAGTGTTTCTCGCCGACATGCCATTTATCCACGCCAGTACCCTGGATACCCTGCTCGCCAGCGCTGCTCCTGATCGAATCTGCCGCCCCGCCTACCAAGGCAAGACCGGTCATCCAGTCATATTCGGCCGCGACTTCTGGGCCGAGCTCAGTCAGCTTGACGGCGACAGCGGCGCACGTAGCGTGGTCCAGGCGAATAGCCACGCAGTGCACACGCTGATGGTCGATGACCCGGGGGTATTGATCGACATCGATCGCCCCAGCGACGTGCCGCCGGCGCAGAGCGTCTAGACTGAAAGTGGGATTGGCGCGCCACTTGGCCCGCAAACCAACAACGGCATGAACGGGGGGCTGCCACACGAGGAGGTGTGCGATGAGCCAGTTCAAGCGCATGTTCGTCATGCTCGGCCCGCAGATGCGTTACTCACCCGCCTTGCAGCGGGCGGCGGCGCTGGCCGAATCCAGCGGTGCCTTGCTGGATGTCAACGTTTTCGTCGACGATGTCGACACCTTTGGCCTGATGAGCGATGGCAGCGAGCGCGAACGTCTGTTGACCCACAATCGTCTGTGGCTGGCGGACGTTGCCGAGCAGCTGCGTAATACCGGTCTGGATGTTTCCACCGAGCTGCTGCTGACCCGCGATCCCCTGGGCAGTGTGCTGGAACAAGTCGAACGCCTGGGCTGCGATCTGTTGATCAAGGATGTGCAACACGAGCCGGTGCTCAAGCGGCTACTGGTAACCCCCTTGGACTGGCAACTGCTCAAGGACAGCCCGGTCGCCGTGCATCTGGTCAGCGAAATCCGCCTGCCGCTACCCCGGCAAATCGCTGCAGCAGTCGATCTCAATAGCCACGGCGCCGGTGAACACCTGGACGAGCAGGTCATCCACAGCGCGCGTGCGCTGGCCCTGCAATGCAATGCCGAGCTGCATTTGCTGCATGTGTGCGATGCGTCGAAAACCCATATCGCCGACTTTGGCGCAGGCACAGTGACCATGCCTGGCTTCGACGCCAGTGTGCGGGTCGCGCAACGGACCGCGTTCAATCGATTGGGTGATCATCATGAAGTCGCCCTGGAGCGGAGGCATTTCCTCGAGGGGCCGGCGATCAGGGCGATTGCCCAGTACATCAGTCATAGCCGGGTCGATCTGATCGTCATGGGCAGCCATCGGCACGACGCCATGCAGACCTTCCTGGGCGGTACCACCGCGCATGTGCTGGAACATCCCCTGTGCAACGTGCTGGCGATCAAGGCAGTGCACTGAAGGCACTGGCGAACGTTCAGGCAGGGCGATTACCGCCCTGCCTGCCAGGTATCAGAAGCCTTTGCTGTAGAACAGCGAGTACGACTCGATGCCGTCGTTAGGCTGCTTGATGCCGGCGTTGGAGTAATGCATCGCGCGGATGCCAACCTTCTGCTCGCCCGGCAGCTTCAGGCCAAAGCCGATGCGGTCTTCGAAGTTGACCGCAGAGCCCAGGCGTTGGTCGCCAACATCAGTCTTGGAGAACGCTGCCAGGCCAATGCCCGCCTCGATGTAGGGAGTGTAGGTGAAGCCGCTGAACTCGTAGACGAATACCGGGCTGAACGACAGCGAATGGGCGCCGCTGGCCTCACCGCCTTCCCAGTAGGTGTAGGCGGCATCCCAGTAGCCGGTGAGGTGGCCAGTGCTGCTTTGCAGCCATTGTTTGTCCCAATCCCAGGACAGGCCGATACGGTAGGTCATGTCACCTTGGCCGGTGGCGCCAACAGCGCCGGACACTTGTGCGGCGTGGGCCAGATTGGCGCCAGCGAACGCCAGGACGGCGGCCGCCAGCGTGGTGGCGAGACGGGTTTTCATCAATGACTCTCCTGATGGTCTTCACGGACATCGGGGGCTTGAGCCCCTCATTTTTCGCTTGTCTACCTGGGCATCCCGCCAAGTAACAAGGTGCAATACTTCTCGGATTATCGACTAGACAGTCAGAAAGTTGAAAGTGGATTGCCACTATTGGCTAATAGGCTAATCGTATTCCGATTCGGCGTGCTCACCGAGTAACCGCCGTTGCCGGGCAGTGGCTGCGGCGAGCACTTGAGGGTTGAACTGCCAGCTCAGGGACGGGGAAAACTTCTGCGCCACCATGCGCCGGCCATAGTGCACCTGGAGCATGTCGCGCACCTGTCCGTCACTGCTGTTGGCCGCGCCGCGGTGCCAGAGGTCACTGCGAAACACCAAGACAGTACCGGCCCACACGTTACCCTCCGGCGCTAGGAGCACATCTGTACTCCTGGTGATGAATGGGCATTCAACGCCAGTTCAGATTGGCCTTCACTGGCGCCTTGCCGTCAATACTCACTTGCTGCTGCACGGTCTGCCCTTGAGCCTGGCCGATCACCCGGTAATGCCCCGGTGGCAGTTGCACGTAGATCATCGGGCCAACGTCCTGCAGGTTCAGCAGCGGCTGGCCCTGGCCACTTTGAATATCGACCGCCGCTCCAGTCTGGAACTTGCCTTCGGGGCCGGTCGACAGGGTGATGTGCAGGTTGTAGCCCTGGGTTTGGCGCAAGGCGTTGGCCTCGTCCTGGCCGATGCCACCTTGCAGATAGCGGATGCCGTTCTGCTCCTGCGGCTGCAGTTGCACAGCCTGCGTGTCGATTGGCGCGTTGAGGTCTGCGCCAGCGGCCAGCGTCCAGGGAAGAGCCAGGCCCACCAGCAATGCGGCACACAGGCTGTAATGATGGTTGCGCATGGTGCACTCCTCCATCAACGGGATGCTTACCCTATGTTCGACGCTGCGCCGCGCCTGGCGTTGCGCCATGGCGCGACCATCGGTCAGGCAGCGCGGCGCTCTTCCAGCAACTTGATGAACATGCTCAAGCTGCGCGACACCGTCCCGCGGCGCCACACCAGCCAGGTTTTGAGATAGCGAAAGTCCTGCGACAACGGCCACACACTCACCGTGCTTACGCCCGGCATGCTGTCGAGCATGCTACGCGGCATCAGCGCCAGGCCCGCACCGGCGCTGACGCAGGCAAGCATGCCGTGGTAGGACTCCATCTCGTGGATCTTGCCGGGCACCGCCTGATCCTGGACGAACCAGTTCTCGAAGTGATGGCGATAGGAGCAGTTGGCGCGAAAGGCGTAGATGCTCTCGCCATTGACCTCGCGCGCCCGGCTGATCGGTGCATGGTTGAGCGGCGCGATGACCACCATTTCCTCCTCGAACACCGCCATGCCTTCCAAGGTCGGGTGCAACACCGGGCCGTCGACGAATGCCGCGACCAGTCGGCCAGACAACACCCCCTCAAGCATGGTGCCCGAAGGTCCGGTAGAGAGGTCCAGATCGACCTTGGGATAGCGCTGGTTGTAGGCCGCCAGCAGCGCCGGGATGCGAACCGCGGCGGTGCTTTCCAGCGAACCCAGGGCGAATGTGCCTTGCGGGTCTTCACCGGCCACGGTCAGTCGGGCTTCATGCACCAGGTCAAGAATGCGCCGGGTGTATTCAAGAAAATTCCAACCGGCCGGCGACAGGCGCAGCCGGCTTTTTTCGCGGATGAACAGCTCGACGCCCAGGTCTTCCTCAAGCTGCTTGATACGGGTGGTCAGGTTCGACGGCACCCGATGAATCTGCTGGGCGGCCGCGCTGATGCTGCCGTGCTCGGCCACGGCCTTGAAGATTTCCAGTTGCACCAAGTCCACTATCTTTCTCCAAACGTGAATGTTTCGCTCATTATTATTCAGTTTTCAATAATGATGCACACCACTAGTCTGGGCGTCACTCACCAACAACAACGAGGCGCTCCGCCATGAGCCAGATCACTAGCCTGACCCACGCCATCTCCGTCGACCCGTACAGCGGCGAGCAGATCGGCCACTACCCATTCGACACCGACGCCGCACTGGAGGCGGCGCTGCAACGTGCCAAGATTGGCTTCAACCTGTGGCGCAAGGTGTCGCTGGGTCAGCGCAGCGAATACCTGATCGCTCTGGCAGATGCCCTGCAGGCCAACCACGAAGCCCTGGCGGTGATGATCAGCCGCGAAATCGGCAAGCCGATCAGCCAGGCCCGTGGCGAAGTGAGCAAGTGCGTTGGCCTGTGCCAGTGGTATGCCGAACACGGCCCAGCCATGCTCGCCCCGGAGCCGACTCAGATCGAAAAAGCGCGTATCGAGTACCGTCCACTGGGCCCGATCCTGGCGGTGATGCCGTGGAACTTCCCCATCTGGCAAGTCCTGCGCGGCGCCGTGCCTGCGCTGCTGGCCGGTAACACCTACGTACTCAAGCACGCACCCAATGTGATGGGCAGCGCCTACCTGCTGCTGCAGATCATCAAGCAGGCCGGCCTGCCAGATGGCAGCTTCGAGGTCATCAACGTCACCCCTGATGGCGTCACCCGCGCCATCAATGACCCGCGCATTGCTGCCGTGACCCTGACCGGCAGCGTGCGCGCCGGCATGGCCATCGGCGCCCAGGCCGGTGCTGCGTTGAAGAAATGCGTGCTGGAGCTGGGCGGTTCAGACCCGTTCATCGTGCTGGCCGACGCCGACCTCGAAGCTGCCGTCAAAGCCGCGGTGATCGGCCGTTACCAGAACACCGGCCAGGTCTGCGCCGCGGCCAAGCGCCTGATCGTCGAAGACAGCATCGTTGATGAGTTCACCCGCAAATTCGTCGAGGCGACCCGCCAGCTCAAGGTTGGCAACCCGCTGCAGGACGACACCTACATCGGCCCGATGGCCCGTTATGACCTGCGCGACGAGTTGCACGACCAGGTACAGGCGACCTTGGCTGAAGGCGCAACCCTGCTACTCGGCGGCAAGAAAGCCGAGGGCGTCGCCAACGTCTACCCGCCGACCGTGCTCGCTGGCGTGACCTGCGAAATGACCGCGTTCAAGCAAGAGTTGTTTGGCCCAGTGGCGGCGATCATAGCAGCGCGTGATGCCAACCACGCGGTGGAACTGGCCAATGACAGCGAGTTTGGCTTGGCCGCGACCATTTATACCGCCGATGTTGCCTTGGCAGAACGGATGACCGCTGCGCTGGATACCGGTGGCGTGTTCATCAACGGCTATTGCGCGTCCGATCCGCGGGTGGCGTTCGGTGGCGTCAAGAAAAGCGGGTTTGGCCGCGAGTTGTCGCACTTTGGCGTGCGTGAGTTCTGCAACGTGCAGACGGTTTGGTTGGATCGCAACTGATTGTTTTGCGTTGGCAGTTGGGGCCGCTTTGCGGCCCCAACCTGTTCAATCGCGCACCTGATCCTTGACCCAATCGAGCATTCCCCCAGGCACAATCAGTTCATGCCTGGCCCGCGAACAGGCGGTATACAATCCGGCCAACATCCGCGCCCGCTCGTTGCGGTTGTTGCCGGGGCCAGGCGCAACCATCAGCTCAGGCGACACCATCACCCGGGCGAACTCCATGTTCTTCACATCCCTTACCCGACCTAGAAACAGCTTGGGCGCCTTGTCCCAGCGGTAGCGGCTCTTGGCCTTGGCAAAGTGTTCCGGGCTATAGCCTTTGCGCAGCATGTTCGCCACCGCAGCGAAGGCCTTGTCGTCACCCTTGTCCTGCTCCAGCGCTTGCCAGCTGGCATAGCGAAACAGCATGTTGTGCCGTGGTCGGGTGCCATGGCGGTAGAGTTCGATACAGTCTTCGACGAACAGCTCGAACTCCTTGCGTGCGCCTTGGAGCAGCACGAACGGCACGCCCTGATGGGTAAGGCGCTGGAACCAGCCAAACAGCCCCCATTCATCGTCAACCAGCAACGCCGTAGGTTGCTCGGGCACCGTCACCGCATCGAAGAAACTCACCCGCGTGTAGTGCTCGGCGCTGCCGGTGAACGCCGCCTGGATAGCCGATGGGTGCGCCAGGATCAGCGGATTGAGCACGCCCTCCATCGCCGGCCCCGCTCGCAACGAGTGATCGATGCAGCGCTGGCGAATGAAGCTGCCGTGGTGCGGGCTCAGGCCATTGAGGTTCTGCAGGTCATCCCCTAGGGTGATGATCGCCTGGGGGCTGCGGTCGAGCACGGCAAGCATCGGCGCGGATAACTCATGGGCTTCGTCGACGATGACATGGCTGAATTGGACATCGATGACTTCGCGCGTCAGCGACAGCAGCTTGACCCGATGGTAGTCGCGCACCGGTAGCTGGATCTCCCGCGCCGAAGGGCGAATCAGTTGTTGCCAGTACAGGCGCGCCTTCTCCAGCAACACCTCCTGATCCAGCGGCGAGAATCCCGGCCCCATCCATGGCAGATGCTGCAAGCCGATAACCTCATCAGCGCTGCGGCAGAAGCTGCGCACCGCCTTGATGCACAAGGCAACCACCTCACGAGCAGCCAGCGGGCCGATATCGGGGATACCCAGCCACTGCACCACCTGCGACTCCTGTGGGCGCCAGGACAGTTTGCTGCGGTAGGCGTCGCGCAGGCGCCAGCCATTGCTGGTCAGGTCGCGATTGAGGATTTCGTCGGCCAACTGGCCGAACGTCAGCGCAGTGAACGCCGAAGCGTCCTTGACCCGCGCCTGCAAGGCGCGCAACTGGCCCTCGGTCATGGCCAGTAACAAGGTGCGCTGGGGGTCGAGCAAGCGCGCGAATTGATGGATCAGGAACGTCTTGCCAGTGCCGGCGAACCCTTGCACGGCTACCGATTCGTCGACACCGGAGAGAAATTCGCGCAGCAGGCGATTCTGCTGGTCGCTCAGACGCAGGTCGCTGGACAGCGACGGCAGGCTGACAGGGTGCAGCGGCGTTACCAACTGGCGGTAGCTATCGGCGAACAGGAAGTTCCAGCCGCCCTCACTGTCGCGCCAGTCGGCAGGATCGACTGGCGTCTCAGGGCTCAGCAGGCTAATGCCATTTTCTCCGAGCATGCCCAGCCCCATGGCGAACGCCTCGGCGTCGAAACGCTTGGCTACTTGCGCCTGAAACTGCTCAGGGGCGGCAGCATGCACTTCATCGGCGATGCGCAGCATTTCGGCAAAGCGCCGTTCTTGGGCCTCCACCGAGGGTTTTCCTTGCTGGCGCGGCAGGTTCTGGATGAATAGCACGCTGGCCGTTTCCGGCAGGCTGGCCTGGGGAAGAAATTCGCCGGCGCATGCCTCGCTGGCGAGGCGTTCGGCTTGGTCGCTGGTCAGTGGCAGATAGAACATCGGAACCTCGGGGAAACTGCCGGGCACCATACCAATATTTACCGGGGCATGCAGGATTGTCTGCGCTGGCCCAGGCCTTAAGCTCTTGTCCGGCGCAGCGTCTCACTCGGCAACTCGCCAAACAACTGCCGATAACTGTCGGAAAACCGCCCCAGATGCCAGAACGACCAACGCATCGCCACCTCAGCCACCGTCAACTCGCCCCCACGCAGCAGGTCTCGCCGTGCTCCATTTAACCTGCGCAAACGCAACCAATGAGCTGGTGGCAGGTTGGTGAAGGCTTTGAACGTCTGCTGCAACTGGCGCACCGAGACTCCGGCAACGTTGGCCAGCTCCACCAGGTTAAGCGTCTCGTCCGGGCAATCCGCCGCCCAGTCACTGACCCGCCGCATCACCGCCCGCGCCTCGCCACGCCGCTCCAGGGCATCGCCCTGCAGCCGTTGGCTGGCGTTGTCGAGGATGAACAGGCAGTCCTCCAGCAATTGCTCGGCCAGAGCCCTGCCCTCCAACGGCGAATCGGCTTGGCCCAGGCGCGTCAGGGTGGCGCTGAGCCAGCCGCCGAACAGCGCGTTCTGCACGCTGTCCAACGGCACCATGAACAAGCCTTCCAGGCGATTGACATCCAGCCCGTGCCGTTGCAAGAAGCCTTGATCGAATACCACCGCCACTTCCTGGTAGTTCTCGGGGGTGATCCAGATATTGCGGCTCTCTTCATTGAGCACGTAGAGGCTGTTATCGCTGCGATCAAAGCAAAACGTCAGCGACCCGCTGGGCGCGCGGAAGAACTGCTCGACCCGGGTATTGAGGCGTTCTTCGTAGACTTCCACGCCATCGAGCCCCAAACAGCGCAGCTGACCGTTGAAATGCCCGGGGGACATTTGCCGGTATTGCTGCTGCCAGCCCGGGGTGGCGCGCACCTGTTCTGTTACGTCACTGGTGTTGAAAGCCTGGACCTGCAAGGCATGGGGCGTTGTCACGCGATGTCCTATATGCACTCTTTTGGTGCATTCATTGCCGAAGGAAGTGGATAGATCAACCCTGTGGGCTGCGACCAAGATAGCCCTCAGCGCATCAGCTGGGAAGATTCCTTGAAACGATGTGCCACCAAAACCCAACCAAGAGGTCTGTATGAACGCCCCTTTCGATCAGCTGTCCACGTGGCTGAAAGAACACCGCATCACTGAAGTCGAATGCGTGATCAGCGACCTGACCGGCATCGCCCGCGGCAAGATCGCGCCGACCGCCAAGTTCCTCCATGAGCGCGGCATGCGCCTGCCAGAGAGCGTGCTGCTGCAGACCGTCACCGGCGACTATGTCGACGACGACATCTACTACGACCTGCTTGACCCGGCCGACATCGACATGGTCTGCCGCCCCGACCCTAGTGCGGTGTACCAGATCCCGTGGGCGATCGAGCCGACCGCGATCGTGATCCACGACACCTTCGACAAACAAGGCAACCCGATCGAACTGTCGCCGCGCAACGTGCTGAAAAAGGTCCTCAAGCTGTACGCCGACAAAGGCTGGCAGCCTATCGTCGCGCCGGAGATGGAGTTCTACCTGACCAAGCGCTGCGAAGACCCGGACTTGCCCCTGCAAGTGCCACTGGGCCGTTCGGGGCGCGCCGAGAGCGGTCGGCAGTCGTTCTCCATCGATGCCGCCAACGAATTCGACCCACTGTTCGAAGACGTCTACGACTGGTGCGAAATCCAGGGGCTGGACCTGGACACGCTGATCCATGAAGACGGCCCGGCGCAGATGGAAATCAACTTCCGTCACGGCGACGCGCTCGACCTCGCCGATCAGATCACCGTGTTCAAGCGCACCATGCGTGAGGCGGCGCTCAAGCACAACGTCGCCGCAACCTTCATGGCCAAGCCGATTACCGACGAGCCCGGCAGTGCCATGCACCTGCACCAGAGCGTGGTCGACATCGCCACTGGCAAGCCGATCTTCGCCAACGACGATGGCAGCATGAGCGAGCTGTTCCTGCATCACATTGGCGGGCTGCAGAAGTACATCCCCAAAGTGCTGCCAATGTTCGCCCCCAACGTCAACTCGTTCCGCCGCTTCCTGCCCGATACCTCGGCGCCGGTGAACGTCGAGTGGGGCGAAGAAAACCGCACCGCCGGCTTGCGCGTGCCGACCTCGAGCCCCGAAGCGATGCGGGTCGAGAACCGCCTGCCGGGCGCCGATGCCAACCCGTACCTGGCCATCGCGGCGAGCCTGCTGTGTGGTTACCTGGGCATGGTCGAGAAGATCGAGCCGAGCGCAGCGGTCCAAGGCCGTGCCTACGAGCGGCGCAACCTGCGTCTGCCGATCACCATCGAAGACGCCCTGCAGCACATGGAAGACTGCGAAATTCTGCAGACCTACCTGGGCCGCCAGTTCGTCCAAGGCTATGTGGCGGTCAAGCGTGCCGAACACGAGAACTTCAAGCGCGTGATCAGTTCCTGGGAGCGTGAGTTCCTGATGCTCAGCGTCTGATCCGCAACACTCGCAACAGACCCAAGAAAAATACCAATGAGGTGTCGACATGCGTCATTTGCACTCTTTGCTTCCCGCAGCATTCGCCTTGCTGTTCGGCGCGGCCGCCCAGGCCCAACCAACGGTCAGCGTATACAACTGGACCGACTATATCGGTGACACCACCCTGGCGGACTTCCAGGCCAGCAGCGGGATCAAGGTGGTTTATGACGTGTTCGACTCCAACGAAACCCTGGAGGGCAAGTTGCTGGCCGGACGCACCGGCTACGACGTGGTAGTGCCCTCCAACCATTTCCTGGCGCGCCAGGCCAAGGCTGGCGCGTTCCTGCCGCTCGATCGCAGCAAGCTGCCGAACTTCAAGTACCTGGACCCTAAACTGCTCAAGCAGCTTGAGCAGAACGACCCCGGCAACCAGTACGCGGTGCCCTACCTGTGGGGCACCAACGGCATCGGCTACAACATCGACAAAGTCAAGGCAGCCCTGGGCATCGACAAGATCGACTCCTGGGCGGTGCTGTTCGAGCCTGAGAACCTGAAAAAGCTGCAAAAGTGCGGCGTGGCGTTCATGGACTCGCCGGACGAGCTGTTCCCGGCAATGCTCAACTACCTGGGCATGGACCCACGCAGCGAAAAGGAAGACGACTACAAGAAGGCAGAGGCCCAGTTGCTCAAGCTGCGCCCCTACATCACTTACTTCCACTCCTCCAAATATGTCTCGGACCTGGCCAACGGCGATATCTGCGTCGCCTTCGGTTATTCCGGCGATGTGTTCCAGGCCGCCAACCGCGCGGTGGAGGCCAACAACGGCGTGAAAATCGCCTATAGCATTCCCAAGGAAGGCAGCAACCTGTGGTTCGACCTGTTGGCAATTCCCAAGGATGCCAGCAACCCCGACCAGGCCCTGGCCTTCATCAACTACCTGCTCGACCCGCAGGTGATCGCCAAGGTCAGTGCCACGGTCGGCTATGCCAATGCCAACCTTGAGGCCAAGGCCCACATGGCCCCCTCGCTGGTCAACAACCCCGAGATCTATCCTCCCCAGGAGGTGCTGGACAAGCTGTATGTCTCCAGCACCCCGAGCCCGAAGATCATGCGCGTCATGACCCGCTCCTGGAGCAAGATCAAATCCAATCGCTGAGCCGAGTACGCGCCATGTCCCTTGATACTCAACACACTGCCTCCTACTACGCTGCCAGCGCGCGGGCGACGACGCCCTACCCTGCACTCGAAGGCGCGCTCAGTGCCGATGTCTGCGTGGTCGGGGGTGGTCTTACCGGGGTCAACACCGCCCTGGAGCTGGCCGAGCGCGGGCTTTCGGTGATCCTTCTGGAGGCCCGGCGGATTGGCTGGGGCGCCAGCGGGCGCAACGGCGGCCAGCTGATTCGCGGCATCGGCCATGACGTCAGTGGCTTTGCCCGCTACGTCGGCCAGGACGGCGTGCGCTACCTCAAGCACGCCGGGATCGATTCGGTCGAGTTGGTCCGCCAGCGCATCGCCCAATACGACATCCAGTGCGATTTGCGCTGGGGCTTTTGCGAACTGGCCAACACCCCGGCGCAGTTCGCTGCCTTCAGCGATGAACAGCAAGAGCTGGCCAGCCTCGGCTACCGCCACGAAACGCGCCTGGTCAGTGCCGAGCGGATGCATGAAGTGGTCGCCAGCGACCAGTACGCAGGTGGCCTGATCGACATGGGCTCAGGGCACCTGCACCCACTCGACCTGGTGCAAGGCGAAGCCCGCGCAGCCGCAGGCCTGGGCGTGCAGATCTTCGAGCAGAGCCCGGTGCTGCGCATCGAGCACGGCAGCACGGTAACCCTGCACTGCGCCCGTGGCAGCGTGCGGGCCAAGAGTCTGGTACTGGGTTGCAACGCCCACCTGGACGAACTCGAACCACGCCTGAGCGGCAAGGTACTGCCCGCGGGCAGCTACGTTGTAGCCAGCGAACCGCTGCCAGAGCAGTTGGCCAAGACGCTGATCCCACAGAACATGGCGATGTGCGACCAGAAAGTCGGCCTGGACTACTACCGCCTCACCGCCGACCGCCGCTTGTTGTTCGGCGGTGCCTGCCACTACTCCGGGCGCGATCCCAAGGATATTGGCGCCTACATGCTGCCCAAGGTCCTCAAGGTGTTCCCGCAACTTGCCGGTGTACGCATCGACTATCAGTGGGGCGGCATGATCGGCATCACTGCCAACCGCTTCCCGCAAGTCGGTCGGCTCAGCCAGCATCCCAACGTCTACTACGCCCAGGGTTATTCAGGGCACGGCCTGAACGTCACCCACTGGACCGCCAAGCTGTTGGCCGAAGCCATCGCGCTCGGTCATAGCCAGGGCTTGGATGTATTCAGCGCAGTCCCGCACCTGACCTTCCCGGGCGGCAAGGCCCTGCGCTCGCCGCTGCTGGCGCTGGGGATGATGTGGTATCGGCTGCGCGAGGTGCTGGGCTAGCCTGCGACGGGCAGCGCTTCAAAGAATGGCCTGCAGCCCCTTGTCAGCAATGACATTGAGCAGCTTCAACGCAGGCCCGGCTGGCCGTGTTTCGCCCTGCTCCCACTTGCGTACAGTGGACGCGCTGGTATGCAGGTGCAGGGCGAATACCGGCTGACTGAAATTGAGCGTTTCGCGCAAACGGCGGATATCCAGCGCGCTGAAATCGCGCACCGGCGCGGGGCAAATCGCCTCGAAGTCGCGCAGCGTAACCTTGCCCACCGCCCCTGCTTGATGCAGTGCAGTAAGGTCATCACGCAACGACTCAATAAGTTTGCTGCTCACAGCACACCTCCATCAGTACACCTGCCCTAAGGGCCTTCGCCAAGGCAGCAGCAGATAATTCGAGAAATACCCTGCCGGCAAATGTGAGTCGGCCTTAACCATACCCTTTACGGGCATAGTTTCCAATGATGGGCAGCAGTGATAAGTCGGCGGAATCAGGGCGTATTGTGGGAAATTTCAACGGCGCACCCGTTGCCCTAGCTGGTCCGGCGTTATGGGCAAATCGAACGGGCACAGGTACCCACATTGCCCGTGGCACTGCTCAGTCAGCCAGTGCCCGCAAACAGTAGAAGATTGTCTTAGTTCGACCGGTCAGCTTTGCCGGGCGCGTTGGCGCTGACCACCTGCGGCCGAGGATCCTTGAGCAGTGAATACCCCCGTTCCAGCAAGGTCTGGCCGATGAACCGCGAGCCGACCTCGTTCAAATGACCGTTATCCAGATACAGCAACTTGCCATCGATCAACGGACTGCACAGGCCATTGGGGCAAATCACTTGGTTGGGGTCGATGAAGCGCACCTGCGGATACTTGCCGCGAATCTGCGCCCAATACTGCGGTAGTGGCGTCTCAGCGGCTTCACACGGATGCTCAAGGCCAAACATCAGGCGCCGTATCGGGCAGGTCGCAGCCTTGTCAATCGGCTGGTTTCTGAGGATCACGATCACCTGCCCGCTGCTGGCCACCACCCGCGCCAGGCTGGCCTCGATCGCCGGCCCGACCGATTCGTCGTTCGGCCAGTTACCCGCCATTACCACGTAGGGATAACGCTTGGCCTCGATCAAGGCGTACACCCGTTGGTTTCGTTGAGCGCAATGATCGGCGTAGGCCCCTGGCATGCCGCCGTTGTAGCCCAGCACTGGCGCACAGGAGTCGAGGGTGTAGTCCATCAGGCTGATGCCGTCTGGGCGTGCCAGGATATCGACCATGCCGCTGAAATGGTTGGCCACCGAATCGCCGACCAGGATGCCGTCGATAGCCGCTTTCGCCGCACCAAGGCGGCAGGTGTCATCCGGCTCGGTGCGGTACAGCCCGCTGGGCACGTGACAGCCGCGGCGAATCTCTGCTGGCCGCTCCAGGGTCATCGCCTCCAGGGCCAGCACCTGCGGGCTGAAGCGCTGCGGGAAGCCGCTGAACTGCTGCGTGACCCCTGCCAACAGCGCCAAGCCCAGGGCCGGCACGGCGAAGCGGCGCGCGAACACCTGGGCGAAACCAAGCTTTACGCCACTGCGGCGCATGGGTTTTTCCACATAGCGCCAGGACAGCCAGGCCAACAGCAGCGCGCCGGCGACCACCACACAGCCAAGGGCAAAGGTCATCGGCACCTCAAGGTAATTGAGGTAGGCAATCAGCGGCCAATGCCACAGATAAAGCGAATACGAGATCAGCCCGACGAACACCATCGGTCGGCAACCGAGAATCGGCGAAGGACCGCCGCTGGCTCCGGCATGGATCAGCAATGCCGCCCCCAGGCACGGCCACAAGGCATTCAACCCTGGGAACGGCGCGCCCTCGCTAAGCAGCAATAGCGACGAGCCAATCAACAGGTAGCCAAGCAGCGAACACCCCAGCGATGTCATCCGGCCAACCCGCGGCGTATGTTGCAAGTGCCAAATACCCAACCAGCCGCCGAGCATCAGTTCGAAAAAGCGGGTTGGCAGCAAATAGTAAGACGCCGTAGCGAACACCCCAGTCGCATACTGCGAAACGCCTATCGCCAGCACCAGCCCGCCCCCCAGCACCCACAACAAATGCCGTGGCGCCACGCGATAGACCAACAGCACCAGCAATGGCCAGACCACATAGAACTGCTCTTCGATACCCAGCGACCAGGTATGCAGCAGCGGCGCTTCACCGGCGTCGGCGGCAAAGTAGTTGCCGTACTTGAGCCAGATGAAGATGTTCGACACCCCCAACAGGGCGAACAGGGCATTGGCGTTGAGCCGCATCAGGTCTACCGGTGACAGCAAGAAGGCGCCGAGCACCACGCACACCAACAGCACCGTTGCCAGCGCAGGCACGATGCGGTTGATCCGTCGCTGATAGAAGCTTTTGAGCGAGAAGCTACCTTGACGCACCTCCTGGAACACTTGCGAGGTGATCAGGTAGCCGGAGATGACAAAAAAGATGTCGACGCCGACGAAACCGCCCGGCAACAACGAGGTGTTCAGGTGATGCAGGAACACGGCAATCACCGCCACCGCGCGCAAACCGTCAATATCGGAGCGGTAACTTTCCTGACGCATGAGTGATCTTCCTTCGAAAAAGGCGT
The DNA here is from genome assembly GCF_043104195.1 of Pseudomonas sp. xss_2. Classification (NCBI taxonomy): domain Bacteria; kingdom Pseudomonadati; phylum Pseudomonadota; class Gammaproteobacteria; order Pseudomonadales; family Pseudomonadaceae; genus Pseudomonas; species Pseudomonas sp. xss_2. Next base: position 55,876 of record NZ_JBICKL010000077.1, on the reverse strand, counting down.
CGAGGCAAAATGCCACCTTTGATATGTAGTACGACTGTCGCTCGCCGCCAAGGAGAAAAGTCAAAATTCCGACAATCGGCAGCCGAACACGCTAGCCAGCGAAACACAGCCGCCATTTTTATGACTAGCCAGGCTAAAGCTGGCCAAGCGCCAAGCACCTGCTAGCGTTGTTCTGGCCGTCCCCTCAATGGATGCCCTACATCATGAAATCACTGCCCCGCGCCACCCTGCTGTGCGCTGCCCTGCTCGCCCTGGCGGCATGCTCGAGCAACCGTGTCGATCCTAGCCAGTACTCAGGGTTTCTCAACGATTACAGTCGCCTCCAGCCTGCCGAAAGCATTTCCGGCCAGCCGGTGATGCGCTGGATTGACCCCAACATCAAAGCCCGCGAGTACAACCAGGTATTCATCGAGCCGAGCCAGTTCTATCCCAAGCCGCAAGCGACATCGGTGATCTCGACGCAAACGCTGCAAGCCATCACCCGCTACTTCAACGACGCCATGCGCCGAGAACTGGGCAGCGTGATGACCTTGGCCAAGGCACCTGGGCCAGGGACTATCGTGGTGCGCCCGGCCATTACCGCGGTATCGACCCATACCGAGGGCCTGAAGCCTTATGAAGTGATCCCGATCGCGCTGGTCGCCGCAGCGGTGAACACGGCCGCTGGTGGGCGTGATCAGGCCGTGGATATCGCCGTGGAGGCGGCCTTCCTGGATGGGGCTAATCAGAAGGTGCTCGCGCAGGTGGTACGCAAGGGCAGTGGCAAGGAGTTGGAGAACGACACCCAGCAATTGACCCTGGAAGACGTCAAGCCGGTGCTCGATGGCTGGGCGAGCGACATGCGTAAGAGCTTCGTTGCGCTCAAACAGAAGGCCCGTTGAACAGCTGAGCGCCATTGCTCAGGGCGGTTATTGCAGGCCTCAGGGCTGCTATGCAGCCCCAAGGCCTGTGATCAGGCGATAAAGCTATAGAAGATCGCCGACAGGGTAATCAGCCCCACCAAGGTCACGAACACGTTCGACAACGTGCCCGAATATTTGCGCAGCGACGGCACCCGGCGCACGGCATACATCGGCATGAGGAACAGCAAGCAGGCAATCACAGGCCCGCCCATGCTCTCGATCAGCCCCAGGATGCTCGGATTGAGCGTCGCCACGATCCAGCAAGCCAGCACCATGAACACGGCCGTGATCCGCTCCAGACGCTTGGCCGGCCAGGCCTTGCCCTGCCCGCGCAGGCTCTTGACGATCATCCCCTGGAAGCCCTCGCTGGCACCGATGTAGTGGCCCAGGAACGACTTGGTGATCGCCACCAGGGCAATCAGCGGCGCCACGAAGGCAATCACCGGCGTCTGGAAGTGGTTGGCCAGGTACGACAGCACGGAAATGTTCTGCTCCTTGGCCGCAGCCAGGTCGGCCGGGCTCAACGCCAGCACGCAACTGAAGCAGAAGAACATTACCGTCAGCACCATCATCAGGTGTGCAGTGGCTAGGGTACGGCCGCTCTTGCGATCGGCGTCAGCGCCATAACGGTGTTTCTGATCGACAGCGAACGCCGAGATGATCGGCGAGTGGTTGAACGAGAACACCATTACCGGAATCGCCAGCCACAGGGTCAGCAGCAGTTTCGATGCGCTGATACCCTCGTTGGCCTGGGCCAGAAAGGCGCCGTTCCAGTTCGGGATCAAACTCAGGGCGAGCAGCAACAGCGACGCCACGAACGGATAGACCAGCACGCTCATGGCCTTGACGATGATCTGCTGACCGCAGCGCACCACGATCATCAACCCGCAGATCAACAACAGCGACAGCACTGCCCGCGGTGGCGCAGGGACGTGCAGCTGATGCTCAAGGAAGCTGGTCAAGGTGTTGGTCAGGGCGACGCTGTAGACCAGCAGGATCGGGAAGATGGCCAAAAAATACAACGCGGTGATCAGCTTGCCGGCGCCGGTGCCGAAGTGCTCCTCGACCACTTCGGTGATGTCTTCGTTGCCGCCCTTGCGCCCTGACAGGACGAAGCGCGTCAGCGCCCGATGCGCATAGAAGGTCATCGGAAACGCCAGTAGCGCCAGGATCAGCAGCGGCCAGAAACCGCCCACTCCGGCGTTGATCGGCAGGAACAAGGTGCCCGCGCCGATCGCCGTGCCATACAGGCCCAAGGCCCAGGTGGTGTCGTGGCGGTTCCAGGTGGTCGAGCCGACGGCAGAAGCCGGGGCAGCCGAATCCGCACGAACAGTCGTGGTGCTTTGTACATCGGTCATCAGATATCGCCTTTGTAGTTGTTTTTGTTGCTGGTACAGCAGGTGTTGCAATAGAGGCGTTGCGCGGCGCTTGCTGTGCAAGCGGGCCTGGGCTGCGAGCCGTCAGAACAGGCAGCAAGGTTGACCCTTGAGCCTCAATCGCAGCGCAAGCACGCTTGCACAGCAAACGCTGCGCAGATCAGCACTCGACGAAGGCGACGGCCAGGCCGCCGCGGGAGGTTTCCTTGTAGTTGGCGTGCATGTCGGCGCCGGTGTCACGCATGGTACGAATCACCCGGTCGAGGGAAATGAAGTGTTCGCCATCACCGCGCAAGGCCATCTGCACGGCATTGATCGCCTTGACTGCGGCAATCGCATTACGCTCGATGCAGGGCACCTGGACCAAGCCGCCAACCGGATCACAGGTCAGGCCAAGGTTATGTTCCAAGGCAATTTCAGCGGCATTTTCCAACTGCGGGGGGGTTGCCCCGAGCACTTCGGCAAGACCTGCCGCGGCCATCGAACAGGCCGAACCCACCTCACCCTGACAGCCCACTTCGGCTCCTGAGATGGAGGCGTTTTTCTTGCACAAGATACCCACCGCCGCAGCCGCCAGCAGGAAGGCGACGACATCGTCATCGCATGCGCCCGGGTTGAACTTCATGTAGTAATGCAGCACCGCCGGGATGATCCCCGCAGCACCGTTGGTTGGCGCGGTGACCATGCGCCCGCCGGCCGCGTTTTCTTCATTGACCGCCAGGGCGAACAGGTTGACCCACTCCATGGCGCTCAAGGTCGAGCCGATCACGTTGGGCTTGCCGATCTCTTGCAAGCTGCGGTGCAAGCGCGCGGCGCGGCGCTTGACCTTGAGACCTCCCGGCAAGATGCCCTCATTACGCAAACCGTTGTCGACGCATTCGCGCATCGCCGCCCAAATCGACAGCAGGCCTTGGCGGGTTTCGCTTTCAGGCCGCCAGGCACACTCGTTGGCCATCATCAGTTGGCTGACACTCAGCCCATGTGCCTTGCACAGTGCAAGCAGTTCGGCGGCGCTGGAAAATTCAAACGGCAGGCTGATCTGCTCGGCGCTGTCTTGCGGGGCATCGATTTCGTCTTGTTCGACGATGAAGCCGCCGCCCACCGAGTAGTAGGTCTGACTCAGCACCAGGCCCTGCTCGCCTTGTGCCTCAAGGGTCATGGCGTTGGGGTGATACGGCAGGTTTTCATCCAGCAGCAGCATGTCGCGAGCGTAGTTGAAGGCAATCGGCTGGCGGCCATCGAGGATCAGGCACTGCTCCTGCATCAACTGATCGATGCGTGGCTCGATACTGTGCGGATCGATCCGATCAGGCCACTGCCCCATCAGCCCCAGCAGGCAGGCACGGTCGGTGGCGTGCCCCACGCCAGTGGCAGACAGCGAGCCATACAGGCGCACCTCGACACGTTGCACCTGGGCCAGCAGCCCACGCTCACGCAAGGCCTGGGCGAAGGTCGCTGCCGCCCGCATGGGCCCCACGGTATGGGAGCTGGAGGGGCCGATGCCAATCTTGAAAAGGTCGAAAACACTGATAGCCATGCTAATGCCTGACCGTGGCGGCCTACTGCACCGGCCAACGGCTCTCTGGGAAAATTGAACGGTGTTGCCAAGTTGGGCGATACTGCCGCGCATTTCCCACGATGACCAACGAAATTTCCTAAGCCAGCCTTTAGCAGGACTAAACCATGAGGCGACAACTCAATGGCCAGATGTATGTCTGGCTGCATGTGTTCGCGTGTGCCGCGCGGCACCTGTCGTTCACTCGCTGCGCCGAAGAGCTGCACATCACCCCAGGTGCCGTCAGCCAGCAGATGCGCCAGCTCGAAGAGCGCCTGGGCTACCGGCTGTTTCTGCGTCGGGCGCGCGGAGTGGAGCTGTCTGCCGAAGGCCAGCGCCTGGCACAAACGGTGGCCGAGGCCTATGGCAGCATCGAGGCCGAGTTGCTGCGCCTGGATGCCGGCGAGATCCGCGGCACCTTGCGCCTGCGTTCGATCCCCTCGTTCCTTGCCAAATGGCTGACGCCGCGCTTGCCGCGTTTCCAGCAACGCTACCCAGATATCGAATTGCGGCTTGTCGCTGAAGACAGCAACCAAGCGCTGCATCCGGATGATTTCGACCTGGCCATTGACCTCAACGACGGCAGCTATCCAGGCATGCTCTCCACGCCGCTACTGGATGAGCAGATCTTCCCGGTATGCTCCCCGGCGCTGCTGCGCGGCCGCCCGCCGCTGCATGGGCCGACTGACCTGATGCACTATCCGTTGCTGCACGACATTACCGCCTGGCGCGGCAGCTCGGAGTATGCCGAATGGGAGTTCTATCTAGAGGGCATCGGCGCCGCTGGGCTGGATGTGAGACGCGGGCACACCTTCAACCGCAACCACCTGACCATCGAGGCGGCGATTGCCGGGGTTGGCGTGGCCATCGCGCGGCGCACGCTGCTCAACGACGAATTGGAACGCGGGGCGTTGATCGTGCCGTTCGGGGTGCCGGTGGCCAATCATAAACGCTACGTGCTGCACTACCCACCAGGCGGGCTGAGCCAGCCGGGCGCGCGGGCGGTGCATGATTGGTTGGTTGAGGAGGCCCAGGGGTTCCGGGCACTCCATCCGTTGGCTTGATCAGGCGAATGCAGTACTCACTGCGCCGCCACAGTGCCCTTCTCGACCACCACCGGCGTGACGATCTGGCCCAGGTCGATATGGCGGAAATCCGGCTGCGCACCCAACCGAGCGTTGAACCGTACGTTGAACGTGAACGGATCCTCAGTCGGTACATCCAGGGCGCGCCCATACACCTGCCCTACCCCCGCGCTGTCATAGCCCATCAAACGCAGCAAGGTCGGGAAGATGTTGTAGTGGCTCGAAGCGTTGCGGTTCTGCGCCAGGTGCGCCTGCCAGTCGAGGGTCTTGAGCCCCTTGCCTTGGATGATCACCAGTGGCACCAAACCTTCCTCAGGCACCGGATCACTGTCGCAATGGGTATTGAGCCCTGGGTTGCCGCGCTCGTGCAGGTCCTGGCCATGGTCGGAGGTGTAGATCACCACCGCCTGGCTCAAGTCGGCTTCGGCGAACAAGCGGCGGAAGAACTCGCCAACGCTCCACAGCACGCTGTTTTTATAGGAGTTGCGATACAGCACCCAATCCTCGCTACGTCCATCGAAGCCTTCACGCGTGCCTGAGTCGGCCACGTCGGCAAAGCGTCCACGCGGCAGCGCCGGCTGATACTTCATGAACTCATTCGGATACTTGTCGTGCACCGGAAAGTGCGCACCCACCTTGTTGATGACGATCAACTGCGCCTGGCCATCGTTGAGCAATGCGCTGAGCTTGGCTACCGCTGCCATGTCACGCTGTAACACGGGCGTGTCATCAAACTGAATGAACTGGTCGATATCCTGCTTCTCAGTGGCGGTCATCAGGTTCTGCAGATTACCCGCAGTGCGCTGGCCGTCGATGTACACCGTGCGTAGCCCGGCTTGCTTGGCGTACTGCCAGATCGAAGGCAGGGTCGAATTGATCCGCAGGTAATCCTCGCGGGTGCCGCCATAGCGCAACGTGATGTTGGTATCAGCACTACAATTGGCAATGGATGCGGCATAACCGTAATTGAAGATGTCTGCCTTGGGTTGCGACTGGGCCAGATGGCTGGTCACCCCGCCCGCCGCATTGACGTCCAGGTAGTTGCCGGAAATGCTTTCGTCGATCACCAACACGATGTCTCGCGCCAGCGGTGCACCGCTACGTGCCAGGCTTACGGGTTCGCGCGGGCCGACATTGTCGCTCAGCGTTTCATAAGTAAGCAGGCTCACGTAGGCCAGCGGCGTGTACATCACCGGCAGCCCGCGCGCGCCTTCGCCGGCGCGCACGAACAGCACGCTGATCAGCAGCAGCAAGGCCAGTACTGGCGCGGTAATCGGCAACCACTGCGGCAGGCGCTGCGCCGAGCCTGGGCGCAGGCCGACCCCCAGGAGCAACAACAGCGATTTGGCCACCGCCAAGGTAATTGCGTAGTGGTATTGCTGCAGCGCTTCGCCGACGAAACCGCCGGCATACACCATAGAGACGAATGCGCTATAGGTCATGTACGAGTCAGTAATGCGGGTATAGGCGTCGAAGAACACCGCACTGATCGCCAGCGCCAGTGCCAGCGGCCAGCGCAGCCAGGCCGGTCGTATCCAGGCGGCCAGCAGCAAAGCCACTACCAATACTGCGAATACGCCCAGGAAAAGTACCAGCGGCAGGCCTAGGCCCAAAGCATCTATGCGCTCCAGGTAATAGGCATGAAAGGAGCCAAGATAGATAAGCACCAACAGCAACTTGATCCACCCGCGCATGATTTGGCCCCTCCATTCATGGAAATCTACCCAAACCGTAGCAGCCCTGAAACAAATCACAAGTCGCAAAAGTCAATTTTCCGACGATATCACAACGCCAGAATTTGGCGTCTTCACGCCCTCTCACCCGACCCTCTCTATTACTCAAACTTCCCAATTTTCGGGGGCTTAGACCGTTCATCGGCTCGTTAACCGGCCAGTTGCCAGTAGCTTTGAGCGCTAAGCCTCGGATTGGCAAAGGGTTGATGGCCAATGGCCCGTTCGGTTAGCGCGTGTAAATCTGACGAAACATGCCATTGCTTTGACGCAATTCCCCACAGCTGAGCTATACCGAACTCACACCCTGTTTCATCCACCTTACTTACCCCCCATCCATACGAGGCACCGCGCATGGACGTGAGCGTTTTTGGCACCGGTTATGTCGGTCTGGTTCAAGCAGCGGCCTTGGCTGATGTCGGCCATCGCGTGTTGTGCGTGGATTTGGACACCCACAAGATCAACCAACTGCGCCAAGGCGTGCCGCCGATCAGCGAGCCTGGCCTGTCGGAACTGCTCGAGGACAACATCAAGGAAGGCCGCCTGCTGTTCAGCACCCAGGCCAGCGACGCCGTCAGCCACGCCGAGCTGATCTTCATCGCCGTCGGCACCCCGCCCGACGAAGACGGCTCCGCCGACCTCAGCCATGTGCTCAACGTCACCCGCCAAATCACCGAACTGATGGACGCCGACCGGACCTTGATCGTCAAGTCCACCGTGCCGGTAGGCACCGCCGACCAGGTCTTGGCCCTGGCCCGCGCCGAACTGCAGCGTCTGGCCAAGGACCACTTGCAGGTGCGCGTTGTGTCCAACCCCGAGTTTCTCAAGGAAGGCAGCGCCCTGGCCGACTGCATGCGCCCCGACCGGATCATCGTCGGCACCCGCGACGCGCTTGCGCATGACCAGCTGGCCGAGCTCTACGCGCCGTTCTGCCGCAACCATGAAAAGCTCATGTTCATGGATAACCGCAGCGCCGAGCTGACCAAGTACGCCGCCAACGCCATGCTCGCCACGCGCATCAGCTTCATGAACGAGCTGGCCAACCTCAGCGAGCACCTGGGCGCCGACATCGAAGCGGTGCGCAAGGGCATCGGCTCCGACCCACGTATCGGCTACCACTTCATCTATCCCGGCTGTGGCTTTGGTGGCTCGTGCTTCCCCAAGGACATCAAGGCCCTGCTCCACACCGCAGAACACAGCGGGATGCCACTGCGCCTGCTGCAAAGCGTGCACGACGTCAACGATCGGCAGCGGCAGATTCTGTTCGCCAAACTCAAGCAACGCCTGCAAGGCCAGCTGGCCGGCAAGTCTATTGCGGTCTGGGGGCTCGCCTTCAAACCCAACACCGACGACATGCGCGAAGCGCCGAGCCGCTATCTGATGGAAGCGCTGTGGGCCGAAGGCGCCACGGTGCGCGCTTACGACCCAGAAGCCATGGATGAATGCCGGCGTCTGTACGGCTACCGCGATGACCTGCAACTGTGCGCCACCCGTGACGACACCTTGCAGGACGCTGACGCCCTGGTGATCTGCACCGAGTGGAAGAACTTTCGCGTGGTCGACTTCGCCCTGCTCGCCAGCAAACTGCGTGAGCGGCTGATCATCGACGGGCGCAACCTGTACAACCCCGAGCACGTGGCAGCCCACGGCCTGCACTACAGTGGCATCGGTCTGCGTCAGGTCAACGCACAAGTGAGTGCGCCATGAAGGTGTTGGTAACCGGCGCGGCCGGCTTCATCGGTGCCCACACCTGCCTGCGGCTGCTGCGCGATGGCCATGAGGTAGTGGGCCTGGACAACTTCAACGACTACTACGATCCGGCGCTCAAACACGCTCGGCTGCGTTGGGTACGTGAGCAAGCCGACGACTTTGAGGTGCATCGCCTGGATCTGGTCGACCGCGACGGCGTCGCCCGGCTGTTTGCCATCGAACGTCCCGAGGTGGTCATCCATTTGGCTGCTCAAGCCGGGGTGCGCTACTCGCTGCAAAACCCCCAGGCTTATGTCGACAGCAACCTGGCAGGCTTTCTCAATATCCTCGAGGGTTGCCGCCGTCACCCGGTGCGCCACCTGCTGTACGCCTCGTCCAGCTCGGTGTACGGCGCCAACCAGCGCACGCCTTATCGGGTCCAGGACGCAGTCGATCATCCGCTGTCGCTGTACGCCGCCACAAAAAAAGCCAACGAGGCGATGGCCCACAGCTACAGCCATCTGTTCGGCATTGCCTGTAGCGGCCTGCGCTTCTTTACCGTGTATGGCCCCTGGGGCCGTCCGGACATGTCGCCAATGCAGTTTGCCAAGGCGATCAGCGAAGGCCGGCCCATCCAGCTGTTCAACCACGGCCGCCACCAACGCGATTTCACCTACATCGACGACATCGTCGAGAGCCTGGTGCGGCTGATGCCCCACCCCCCGGCAGGCAATTCGGACTGGAACGCCCTGGAACCTGATCCGGCCAGCAGCCAAGCGCCGTGGCGGCTGTTCAACATCGGCGGGCAACGCCCGGTGGAACTGCTCGACTACCTGGCCCTGCTGGAGCGCCACCTGCAGCGCAACGCCGTGATCGAGCTGCTGCCACTGCAACCGGGCGACGTGCTGGCCACCTGCGCCGACGCCAGCGCCTTGGCTCAGGTGACCGGCTTTACCCCACGTATTTCCCTGGATGAAGGGCTCAGGCGGTTCGTCGCCTGGTTTCAAGAGTACTACTCGCACACCGCCTTGGAGGCCAACCGTGCTGGCGAGCAGTCCGATCAACGGAGGGCGGTATGACAGGACAACCTAAAAGCGCGCAACTACAGGCGCTCTACCAGGATAAACGGATGGATCCGGCGCATCGGCAACGTATCGATGCGGCCATCCACATGCAAGGTCGCGGTTGGATCACCGGCCGGGTGGGCGGGCGCCCGTGGACCTTGTCACGCACCAACCGGGTGTTGTCCGGCATCGCGGCGGTGGTTCTGCTGCTGTTGCTGTCGCCAATGTTCCTGGTGCTGGCAATACTGATCAAGACCTCAAGCCCGGGCCCGGTGTTTTTCGTGCAAAAACGCACCGGCTACCGCGGCCGCCTGTTCGGCATGTTCAAGTTCCGCACCATGGTCGCCAATGCCGAAGCGCTCAAGGAGTCGGTGCGCCACCTGAACAAGCACGGCGCCGACGCCATCGACTTCAAGATCGACAAGGATCCGCGCATCACCTCGGTGGGCAGCTGGCTGCGCCGCAGCAGCCTGGACGAGCTGCCCAACCTGATCAACGTGGTCACCGGTGACATGCGCCTGGTCGGCCCCCGGCCCACCTCCTTCAACGCCTACCGCTACAAGGACAACCACCTCGCGCGGCTGTCGATCTACCCCGGCATGACCGGCCTGTGGCAGATCTCCGGGCGCAGCAACATCGATTTTGACCAACGCGTAGAGCTCGACCTTAGCTACATCAACGAACAGAGCCTGATGCTGGATCTGAAGATCCTCTTCAAGACCCCGTTCAAAGTGTTCACTGGCCACGGAGCAAGTTGAGATGGACGGTTCCACTTCGAGAAGCCTGAGTATCGCCACCCCGAGCGAGACCAACCTGACCGCCACCGTTCTTGACCTGGAGCAGCGCACCTTGCTGCTGACCGCGGCCAACACCGGCAGCGGTACCAGTACCAGCGCGCTGGCGTTCGCCAGCCAACTGGCGCTAATGAGCGCCGGCGCCGTGCTGCTGATCGACAGCAGCAACAGCACCGGTGGCCTCAGTCAGCAACTGGGTCTGGGCAAGCTGCGCGGGTACACCGACCTGTTGTTCGACCAAGACACCCCGCCACTGGCCCAGGACTGCATCGTGCGCCTGTCCGATCAACTGTTCGACATCCTCCCCGGGGGCACCTGGAAGCGCGGGCGCGCCGCGCTCGATCCTGAGCGCCTGCGCGTGCTGCTGCACCAGCTCGGCGGCCAGTACCGCTTCGTGGTGATCGACGGCGAAGCGATCTATGCCAGCGCCGACAGCCTGGTGATCGGCACCCTGGTCGATGGCGTGATCCTGGTGGTGTGCGCCGAGGAGACCCGCAAGGAAGTCGCCCAGGCCGCCGCCCAGCGCCTGACCCAGGCCGGCGCACGCCTGATCGGCAGCGTGTTCAACAAGCGCAAGTACTACATGCCCAAGTGGCTGTACAACAACCTCTAGGCCGGTACAGGAGAGACCCATGAGATACCCATCCATTGCCCTGTGCCTGCTGGTCCTGACCGGTTGCGCCAGCCAGGATAACCGCGAGATGCCGGTGCAGATCCTCACCGCTGCGCCCGAAGACAGCCAGGCCACCGAAGTGGCGCGGCGCGAGCAGGTGCTGCGCCCGCAAGACGTGCTGGAAGTGATCTTCCACATCAGCGGCACCAGCGCCGGCGCCTATCGCATCCAGTCGGGCGACAGCATCGACCTCAACTTCATGGCCGCCAGCGGCCTCAACGGCAGCCAGCTGGTGCAACCAGACGGCACCATTACCCTGCCCAGCACCAACTCGACGGTCAAGGTCGAAGGGATGACCCCAGGCGAAGCTGAAAACGCCATCCGCGAGGCCTACCGCAACAAGCGCGTGTTCCAGAACAACCGCGACCAGGTGACGTTGCGGGTGATCAGCCCGATGACCAATGAGGTCACCCTGAAGAACACCCTGACCCACCCTGGCACCGGCATGAGCCGCGACATCACGGTCGGTACCGACGGCCGCGCGACCTTCCCGGAAATTGGTTCGGTGCCGCTGCAAGGCATGACCGTCAACCAACTGCGCGACTACCTCAACGAGCGCTACGCCAGCCTGCCGGGGCGGATGACGGTCGACGTGCTGCTCAAGTCAACCGCTGCCAACGAGATCTATGTCCTGGGTGAAGTCGGCCAGCCGGGTGCCTTCCAGATCCGCCGGCCGGTATCGGTGCTCGAAGCACTGACCCTGGCCCGCGGCCCGACCCTCAAGGCCAAGCTCGGCTCGGTGGTGATCATGCGCCGTAACGGCAACACCGTGCATGCCTATAACTACGACGTCGACCAGGCCCTCTCCGGTGGCAGCCAGAAGATCGCCTACCTGCAGCCCGAAGACATGCTCTATGTGCCCAAGAGCAAGCTGGCCAGTGCCGGCGAGCTGTCCCGGCAATTGGCTGACGTCGTGCTGTTCCAAGGCTTCGGCTTCAGCTTCAGCTATCGCGTCGACAACAAAGACGACAACAACTGACCGGGGATCGGACCATGACGACGCAACCCAAAGAAAACTATGTGCATGAGTTCTTCCGCATCTTTTTTGCCAATAAGCAATTGGCCAAGCGGGTGTTCCTGGTATTTGCGGTGATTGCCCTGGTGCTGCCGTTCGTGCTCAAGCAGAGCTACGACATCACCGCTGAGGTCATCGTGCAGTCGAAGAAACTCTCACAGAGCGACACCAGTTCGGCGCTGACCCAAGAAGCCGACCGCTTCATTCCACCGACCCTGGCCGACATGGAAACCGAGAGCAACATCCTGCGCTCGCCGACCCTGATTCGCCAGACCATCGACCAGCTGCGCAAGGATGGCCAGTTCAAGACCGAGCCGGGCGCCTTGCAGCGTCATGTGTTCACGCCGCTGCGCGAGCAGGTGCTCAATCCGCTGAAGCGCCTGTTTGGCAGTGAGCAAGTGGCACAGCGCGACACCGAGCTGGACGCCCTCACCGACCAAGCGGTCAAGGCACTCACCGTCGAGACCCTGCCAGGTTCGAACGTCATCTCGGTGACCTACAGCGCCGATGATCCCAAGGTCGGCACCCTGTTCGTCAGCCAGTTGCTGGACAACTTCCTGAAAAACCGCCAGGACCTGCAGTCCAACGAGCTGCCACAAAGCTTCTACGAGCAGAAAAAACTCCACTACCAAGCCCGCCTGGGTGACCTGGAAGGGCAACGGATGGGCCTGCTGACTGCGATCAGCTCGTCTGACCCGAAAGAGGAGATCACCTTCCGCCTCAACGCGATCAACACCGAAGAGCAGGCGCTGAACGTGCAGCGCGACCGCCAGTTGCAGAACCAGAAATGGCTCGAATACCTGCAAACCCACCTGGCTGCCGCCAGCAAGGCAAGAATTGCCGACTACGCCTTCCCCTACACCTTCACCACCACCCTGGAGAACGTGGCGTTCGAAGACCGCGAGATCAAGCAACTGGGCGAGCAGCTGACCACCCAACTGGCGCGCTACAACGCCGACCGGACGGTGTTCCAACCGGGCTCCGAACCCATGCTGCTGGCACGTGAGCAGATCGCCCAGCTGCGCGGGCAGTTCCTCAAGATCGTCGAGAACCGCATCCGTGAGCGCCAACAGGATCTTTCCGTCACCCAACAAGTGATCGACCAGAAGACCCAGCGCATCGCCGACTACAAGGCGCGCATCCTGCAACTGCGCGAAACCCAGAGCAAGACCCGCCAGCTGGACACCGAAATCGATGCCCTGCACAAGGCCTTCTCGACCTACGCCCAGCGCTATGAAGAAAGCCGTGGCCAGGGCCTGCTCGACGGTAGCCAGTCCAACGCCAGGATCCTCAGCGCACCTTACGAGCCAACCGCGGCGGCCTTCCCCAAACCTGGCCTGATCATTCCGTTCGGCTTGCTCTGCGGCTTGCTTCTGGCGATTGCCGTGGTCTACGTCAAGGAGTTCTTCGACCATCGCTTCAAACACCCTGCGCAAATCGGTCAAGAGCTGGGCCTGCCAGTACTGCTGGTAATCAACGACCACGCCCCGGCCCTGCCCAACCCGCACAAGACCTGGTCGCTGCCGCGGCTGGTGCACTGGGTGCGCAATTGAACGCCGCCGTGCCCGCCGCCGGCCGGCCGATCGTGCACCTGCTCAGCAGCGGCGGCTTCTATGGTGCTGAGCGCATGCTGCTGGACCACTGCCAGGCGACCTCGGGCGACCATCGCGTGGTGTTCCTCGATGCCCCGGCGGAGCTGGTTACCCGGTTCCGCGAGGCAGGGGTTCAGTGCCAGTCGTGCGACAGCCTGCCAGCGCTGCTGCGGCTGTTGCGCGAGCAACGGCCGTTGATCAATACGCACAACTTCAAAGGCCTGGTGTTCGGTTGGCTGGGTGCCAGCGTGTGGCGCTTGCCGCTGGTGATCACCCAGCACGGCTTTACCCCCAGCAGCCGCAAGCAACGCCTGTATACCTGGCTGAGCCTGCAACTGTGCCGCATGCCCAACGTTGAGCGGGTGGTCTGCGTGGCCGAAAGCATCGCGCGTATTTTGCGCGATGCGGGGGTACCGGCGAGCCGCCTGCAGGTGATTCCCAATGGCCTGCCGCAAGCCGCTGCCCTGCCTGAACGGATACCGGCGAGCGGGACGTGGCTGGCCGGCTATGTGGGACGCTTGAGCCGCGAAAAAGGCCCGGACCTGTTCCTCGACGCCATGATCCCGCTGTGCCAACGCCACCGGCAGGTGCGTGGGGTAATGCTCGGCGAAGGCCCTGAACGCGCTGAACTGCAAGCGCGCATCGATGCCGCCGGGCTCACCGAGCGCATCACCCTGCCAGGCTTTCAGCGCGATATGCGCAGCTGGATGGCCCGCCTGGATGCGCTGGTGATCAGCTCGCGCACCGAAGGCACGCCGATGATCCTGCTCGAAGCCATGCAGGATGGCGTCCCAGTGGTGGCCTTCGGCGTCGGCGGCATCCCTGACGTCATCGAACATGGGCGCAATGGCCTGTTGGCCCGGCCACTGGCCGTCGATGAGCTGGGCCAGCAGCTGCTGGCCTTGCTCGAAGACCCGGCGCAGGCTGGCGAGCTGGTCGCCCGCGCCCGCCAGACCCAACGTGAACGCTACCACCTTCCCACCCTGGCACAACGCTGGGCCCAGGTTTACCGGGGCGCGGCACAGGAGGTCGTCGCATGATCATTCCACTGTCGCTGGTCGGCCTGGTCGCCATGGTGTGCCTGGGCTTGCTGGCCAGCCCCTACCCCTACCTGGCGCCGGGCGCGGTGCTCGGCCTTGCCGGTGCGCTGGTCTTGTACCGGCGGCCGGCCTTGGGCCTGCTGGCGATCGTCACCCTGGTGCCGCTGGAAGGCTTGCTCAAAGATGGCCTGGTCTCCGGCGCCAAACTGGTGGGGATTGGCCTGGCCCTGATCCTCACCTTGCAACTGGCGGTCGGCCAGTTGCAGGGTGCGCGCCTGCGCAGCTCGCACTGGCGGCTGCTGGCGCTGTTCCTGACCTTCTATCTGCTGAGCCTGTGGACCAGCGACAACCTCAGCTTGTCGCTGAACCACCTGCGCGACCTGATCGTTGGCCTGGTGGTGTTCGTTCTCACCTTGCTCATCGGCCGCGACCTGAACCTGCCTTGGCTGGCCCGGGTAATTACCCTCAGCGTCTGCGTGATGTGCCTGTTCGGCCTGTTCTCGACCAAGTACCAGGAAGGCGGCCGCGCCACCGCCATGCTCGACGCCAACCTGTTCGCCATGATGATTACCGTGGCCATGCCGATGGGCTTGTGGCTGGCCTTGAAGAGCCGCCAGCTGCCGGTCAAGCTGTTCTGGATCGGCTGCTGTCTGTTGCTGCTGGCCGGCATGACCAAGACCGACTCCCGCTCGGGGCTGGTGGTGCTGCTGATCAGCTCGGGCATCCTGCTCTACAACTACCGGGAGCAGCTCAGCCACATTCGCCCGCGCCACCTAGGCTTCGCCATGCTTGGCATCGCCATCATCCTGCCGTTGGCCGCTGCGGTAGTGCCGGCCAGCTATGTCGATCGTATCGCGTCGCTGGCGATGCTCAAGTCCGGGGTCAATGCGCACAAGGACGAGTCACTGGGCCGGCGCGCCACCTACCTGGTGGTGGGCAAGCAGATGATCAGCGACAACCCGGTCCTGGGTGCCGGCCCAGGCACCTTCCCACTGCATTACGCCGACACCGGCTTCTCCAAGGCCTTTGCCCCGGTCAACAGCGTCGCCACCGACCTGTATCGCCGCGCGCACAACACCTACCTGGAAATCTTCAGCGAAATCGGCCTGCCGGCTGGGTTGCTGTTCGTTGGCATGATCGCCCTGGCCCTGCGCAACTTCTGGCGGGCGCGCGCGGCCTGGGCGGCGATCGGCGAGCACGACAAAGCCGACATGATGACCCACCTGACCATCAGCATGCTGGCCATTGCGCTGTTCCTGATGTTCCTCAGTTCACCGAGCCTCAAGTACCTGTGGCTGATGCTGGCCCTGTCCAGCGTGGTCTGGCGTGAAGCGGCCCAGGCCCGGGCATTGCAGGGGGCGGCATGAGCCTGATCAGCATCGTCATTCCCATGTTCAACGAGGCCCGGCATATTGCCCGGACCTTGCAGGCGGTGCAGCTGGCGGCGGCCAATGCCGGGCTCGATTGTGAAGTGCTGGTGGTCGACAACGGCTCCAGCGACGCCGGCCCTGCTATTGCCGCAAGCTTCGGTGCGCGGGTGCTGAGCTTGCCGAAAATGGCCATCGGCGCCCTGCGCAACTACGGCGCCCGCGCTAGCAACGGGCAATGGTTGGCGTTTCTCGACGCCGACATCGAGGTGCCCAGCGATTGGCTCAGCCGCTTGCTCGACCTGCAGCGCCGTGGCGAGGGCGATGTGTTCGCCCTGGATTGCGACACCCCACGCCAGGCGCCGTGGTTCGCCTACGCCTGGCAGCGCCGCACCTTGCGCGCCGGGCAAACCCTGCAAGACAGCAGCTGGCTGCCGACCCCCAACCTGTTGATGCAGCGCCAGTGGTTCGACCGGGTCGGCGGTTTTGACGAACGGCTGCGCACGGGCGAAGACAAAGACTTCACCTTGCGCCTGCATCAAGCTGGCGCGCGCCTGCGTGTGCTGCGCCAACCGGTGGTGCTGCACTGGGGCTTCGAAGGCAGTTGGGCGGAGTGGCTGGGCAAGGAGCTGTGGCGCCAGGGCAGCCACCTGCAATTGCTGAGAAGCAACGGCCTGAGCCTGCGCTTGCTGCGTTTCCCGCTACTGTCGCTGGCGATCTGGCTGTTCGATGCACTTGCCCTGGCGCTGCTAGTGGCCGGCAATGCTCGCGCAGCCTTGCTGCTAGCGCTGGTCGCCGCCCTGCCCGCCCTGGTCTTGAGCCTACGCCAGAGCCTGAAACACCGCGATCCACTGTTTGTCCTGCAGCTATGGGGCCTGCACTGGGTGCGCCTGCACCTGGCCGGCGCGGCCTGTGTACTCAGCCTGTTCAACTGGAATGCAAGGAGGCCCGCACGTGGCTGAATCAATCTTCTGGCTCTGCCTGCTACTGCCCTTTTATGCCTGGCTCGGCTACCCGCTGCTGCTGACCC
The DNA here is from genome assembly GCF_043104195.1 of Pseudomonas sp. xss_2. Lineage (NCBI taxonomy): Bacteria > Pseudomonadati > Pseudomonadota > Gammaproteobacteria > Pseudomonadales > Pseudomonadaceae > Pseudomonas > Pseudomonas sp. xss_2. Next base: position 38,964 of record NZ_JBICKL010000077.1, on the reverse strand, counting down.
TGGTCGGGCCGTTATTCGCCCGCCATCGGCCAGGGCCTTTGCCCCGGCAACAGGTCAGCGTGGTGGTGGCCGCACACAACGAGGAGCGGCATATCGAAGGCAAACTGCGCAACCTGCTCGCGCAGAACTGCCCAGCCGCCGACCTGCAGATCATCGTTGCCAGCGATGGCTCCAGCGATCGCACCGTGGCCCTGGCACGCAGCTTCGATGACCCACGAATTCACGTGCTGGACCTGCCACGCCAAGGCAAGAACAGCGTGCTCAATGCCGCCGTCGAACACTGCAGCGGCGATATCCTGGTGTTCACCGATGCCGATGTGCACTGGCTCGATGGCACCCTCAGCGCCCTGCTGGCACCGTTTGCCGACCCGGCCGTGGGCGCCAGCGTCGGCAACATGGTCATCCCCGTCGCCGGTAAAGGCCTGAGCCTGGGGGAAAGCCTGTATCGCCACTACGAAGCCTGGCTGCGCCGGGTGGAAAACCGCACCGGCTGCACGGTTTCGGCCGATGGCGCGCTGCAAGCGGTACGCCGCGAGTATTACCAACCGATCCCGCCACGGGTCAACGACGACTTCTACATCAATACCTGCGCACCGGTGGCCGGCAAGCGCGTGGTGTACGTCGACCAGGCCAAGGTGCTGGACATTGGCGTGGACGAAGCGCATCGGCAATTCAGCCGCCGCCAGCGGGTCACGGTCGGCGGCCTGATCAGCCTGGCCGCCCGCCGCGAGCTGCTCAACCCACTGCGCCATGGCCTGTACGCCATCGCCCTGATCAGCCACAAGCTGATTCGCCGGCTGGCGCCGGTACTGCTGTTGCCGCTGTTGTTGGCCAACTTTTTCCTGCTCGACGAGCACATTTTCTACCGTCTGACGCTGGTCGCCCAGTTGCTCTGCTACGCGATTGCCGTGGCGGGCCTGTTGGATGTGCGTCATCGCCTGCCCAAGCCGTTTCGCCTGGCCGCATTCGTCCTGGTGACCTTGGCGGGGATGAGCGTGGGCCTGTGGCAGTTCTTGCGCGGGCACAGCTACAACCAATGGAACCCCGACCAGACTCGATGAGTGCCTGACATGCCGATCAAGACCAGTATCAAGCGTGCCAGCGGTTGGCTCTACCTCAATTCTCCCAAGGGCCGCAGCCAGCTGCGCGGTGCCGGGGTGATACTCATGCTGCATCGGGTGCTGGCCGACGACGCCAGCGCCGCGCTGCCCCATCGCAATGAACTGTGCGTCGGCCCCAAGGCCTTCGAGGGCCTGCTGCGCTGGCTGCCGCGGCACTTTGACTGCGTCAGCCTGATGGACCTGCTCAAAGACCACCAAGGCACTCGCGGCAGCGGCCGGCCCAAGGTTGCCCTGACCTTCGACGACGGCTGGCGCGATAACGCCCTGAACGCCTTTCCCTTGCTGCGTAAACATCACATACCGGCGAGCATCTTCCTCTCCACCGATTTCATCGGCAGCCGCCAGCGCTTCTGGTGGGAAAGCGTCGGCGAAACCCTGTGGGGCAGCCATGGCGAAGAGCCGCGTCGGCAACTGATCGAGCGCTTGCGCAAGCTCGGGCGGCCGCTGCCTGCGGCCTACTTCATGAACGACCGGCCCAAAGCGCGCAGCCACGCGCTGGCGCAGTATCTGCAAGGCCTCAAGAGCCTCAATCATCAGGCCTTGCAGTTGCTCACCGACGCCTGCCCGCCAGAGTCCCTGGCCCAGGCCATGGACTGGCAGCAGGTGCGCGAACTGGAAGACTCAGGCCTGGTGCGCTTCGGCCCCCACGGCGCCAGCCATGCGTTGCTGCCGTACCTGGACGACCGCCGTCTGGACGAAGAACTGCAGCGCAGTCACGCCGCCCTCAACCAAGGCTGCCAGCAACCGCTGCCGGTGTACTGCTACCCCAACGGCGACCACGACGAGCGGGTTCGTGCGCGGGTCGCCGCGCACCGCTACCCCTATGCCCTGAGCACCCGCGCCGGGATTTGCCAAGGCTATGACGACCCGTTGGCGTTGCCCCGTATCGGCGTCAGCCAACGCAATGCCAGCCGGCCTTCGCTGCTGGCTTGGCGCATCAGCCGCGGGAGCCGCTCATGAACCGCAACAGCTACCTGCGCCATCTGCTGCTGAGCATGGGCACCAAACTTGCCATGATCGCCCTGCGCCTGGCGCGCAACGTGTTGCTGGCGCGCATCCTCGGCCCCAGCGAGCGCGGTTTGTTCGCCCTGCTCAGCACCCTGCCCGACCTGATCAGCGCCGCCACCAGCGGCGGGCTCAACAGTGCCGTCGGTTACCAGGCGGCCAAGCACCGCGATATGGGCCTGCTGCTGACCCAGGTGTTGATCTATGGCTGCCTGCTGGCCGGGTTGCTGACGCTGGTGTGTGTCGTGCTAGTGCGCCAGTTCGGTGCTGAGCTGGAGATCACCCTGCAGTTGGGCGTGCTCGCCTGGCTGTTGCTGCTGGCAGTGCCCATGACCGTGCTCAAGAGCGGCCTGCTGACCCTGCACAACGCCAGCGGCGGCGTCGGCGCCTTCAATGCCCTGCGTCTGAGCGAATCACTGGCGCCGCTGCTGCTGTTCGTCGGGCTGTACTGGATGTGGCAGGAGCACGCCTTGGAAGCGGCGCTGATCAGCTGGCTGGGCGGTATCGCCCTGGTGTTGGTACTGGGCCTGTGGTGGCTACGGCGGCAACACCCGCTGCACCTGCGCTGGGACCGCAGCGGCCAGCGCGAGCTCCTGAGCTATAGCGCCAAAAGTCATCCGGACCTGTTGTTCCAGCAACTGATCCTGCGCTCGGACTACCTGTTCATCGGCGCGATTCTGGGCAGTACCGCGCTGGGTCACTACGCGATGGCCAGCGCCGCCGCCGAACTGCTGCTGATCATCCCCGAGGCAGTCACCACGCCGCTGATGAAGCGCCTGCTGCAACAAGATGCCGGCATGGACAAGATCACCCCATTGGCCCTGCGCCTGACCGCCACGGTCATGCTCGGCACCTGCCTGGGCATGGCACTGATCGGCCAATGGCTGATCGTGACCCTGTTCGGCGCCGAGTACCAACCCGCCTACCCGGCCCTGCTGGCGCTGCTGCCAGGCCTGCTTGGGCTGTGCTACGCGAGCATCCTGCGCCTGGACCTGCTGGGCAAGAATCGCCCCGGCACGGTGTCGCTGATGATGGGCGCAGGCGCCGCGCTGAACCTGGTGCTCAACCTGATCCTGATTCCCACCTGGGGCATCGTCGGCGCCGCCATGGCCTCCTCGATCGCCTACCTGGCGGTGACCGTGGCCATGCTGGTGCTGTATTGCCGGCTCAGTGGCGTAGCGCTGGGGCAGACCTTGATCGTTCTACCCAGCGACTTCGCCCCGCTGCGCCAGATGCTGCAACGGAGGCCGGCATGAATCTCTCTTCTCTCACTCCACCTCCAAGCGCCAGGGCAGTAGGAGGTCGCCCTGAGCTGGAACGCGTCAACCGACGCATCTCGACCTGCCACAAACAGGAGGCACCATGCGTGCATTGAGCAAAATCCGGGAGCGCATCCAGCGCAAAGGATTGCGCAACACACTGCGAGCCGCGTTCAAGCGATTCGTCTTCTATCATTGGGAATTGCTGTGGATGGAGCGCGACCTGGTCAGCCCCGTCCCTCCCCACCGGCTTAAACCGTACACGCCGCTGCGGGTGGAGCGGATCACGGTGAACAATGTCCAGGCCTTTGCCAAGCATTTCGGCGATCGCGTGGAAGTCATGCGCGAGCTGGCCGCCGAGGGCCACACCGGGCTGATGTTCCTTGACGATGACAACCACACCTGTGCGTTCATCTGGGGCAGCAGCCGGCACTACCACGACCGCCACTTCTACGGGTGCTGGTTCCCGGTGCAAGCAGGCGAATTCTTCGAGTTCGGTGGCGAGCTGATCCGCAAATACTGGGGCACGCGCTTGTCCCTGGATATCCAGTTGGAAATCTGGAAAGCCATGGCCGCGCAAGGCTGCACCAAGGTGGTGGATGTGTGCGAAAGCGACAACATCCCTGCGCTGAAGCTGCATTTGCGTACCGGCTACAAGGAGCAAGGACGAATCATGAACGTGTATTGCCTGTTTGGTCGCTGGAAGTTCTTCCGCGAAACCCGCTACACCGAGTCACGCCTTGAGCCACTGCGCAAACCTGAGCGGGAAACCGTCTCGGCCACGGCGTCGTGAAGCCATGGGCTTGCGCCTGAGCTGGTGCGCCTCGCTGCGCACCCCCGACTTCCCCGCTGCCGACTACGAGGCGCTGCGCCAGCGCCTGGTCGGCAGCACCCCTTTCAACCACCTGGGCTGGCTACGTGCCGCCGAGGCCGCCCTGCAACCTGGGCAATTGCTGCAAGTGCTGCTTGGCTACAAGAACGGCCAGCTCTGCCTGTGCCTGCCGCTGGTGCGCCAGCGCGAAGCATTCGGCCCCATCTCCTTGGCGGTGGTACGCCACCTGGGCTACCCACTGAGTGACCGCATCGCCCTGTTGATCGACCTGCCGGGCAATGCGGCTGGCAAGGTCCTGCGCGCCATTCGCAAGCAGCTGCCACATGCCCTGCTGCAATTGAGCGAAGTGCCCGACGGCGCGGCCGGTGACAACTGGCTGCGGCGCTGGGCCAGCCGCAGCTCGACCTTCGAACGGCGCCTGACCTGCAGCGTGCCGGTGCATCGCATCAGCGACGCCGATCGCCAGGAGGTCAGCGGCGATCCGCGCTACAAACTGCGACGCGCGCGCAAACGCATCGCCGCCTGTGGCGCGCAAGTGCGCCGCGTGATCGCCACCAAGGACACGATCAGCGAGTTGCTCGATGCCATCAGCGCTGTCGAAGCGGCCAGCTGGAAAGGTGACGATGAAGTCGGCATCTTCTCCGGCGAACAGCGCCGCCAGTGGATGTACCAGGCCTTTACCGCCCTGGCTGGCGAAGGCCTGGTGTGCCTGGTCTTGCTGGAACTCGACGGCCGCTGCATCAGTTACCGCCTAGGCCTGCTCGAACGTGGCCGGGTATACGACTACAACCTGGCCTTCGAGCCTGCCCATCGTGACCTGGGCAGTGGCCGGGTGCTGCTCGAAGAATTCATCCACTGGGGCCTGGACGACGGCTGGCAGTGGGTCGACGCCTCCCGCGTCAGCCTGGAAAACTCCAGCCACCAGCTGCACGAACGCCAGACCGAGCAGGTCGACCAGTGGCGCCTGAGCTGCTACAGCTGGCGCCTGGACGGCATCGCCCTGGGCCTGGCGCTGCGCTGCTGGCAGTGGCTCAAGCCGCGCCTGCGCAAGCGCGCCGCCAGCCCCCAGGTCGCGGCCACCCCCAATCCCCCACAGGAGAGTCCGAATGCCATCTCAGGTCATAGTCAACGCTGACGATTTCGGCCTCAGTGCCCATACCAACGCGGTGATCTTGCATGCCTTCCAGGCCGGATTGATCAGTTCGGCGACTGCCATGGCCAACATGCCGGCGTTTGCCGCAGCCTGCGTCCTGGCCCAGCAGCCGGCGCTCAAAGGGCGGATTGGCTTGCATTTCAACCTGACCTACGGCCGGCCGTTAAGCCAGGCCATCTTGGCCGAAGCGCGTTTTTGCGCGCCGCACGGCGAATTCGAACTCAAGCTCAAGCGCCGCACCCTGCGCCTGTCGCGGCGTGAGCGGCTGGCCGTCGAACAGGAGCTCGAAGCCCAGTGGAACCGCTGCCTGGAACATGGGGTGATGCCCAGCCACCTGGACTCGCATCAGCATGTGCACAACATCTGGCCAATCGGCGCGATCGTCGCGCGCTTCGCTCGCAAACAAGGGGTGCCGGTGCGCTTGGCGCGCAACCTGGGGCAGAACATCGGCCCCTTGAAGAAAATCTTCAAGGCGCTGCTCAATCGGCGCTTGCGCCAACTCAGCGGGGCGACGGCGGACTATGTATGCACGCCGCAGGACTTGAAGGCGGGCCTGGCGCCCAAACGGGGCGTACTGGAAATCGTCGCCCATCCCAGCGCACTGGGCGGGCATGACTTTGGTGATGCCTACCTGGCCACCGGCGAGTCGCTCAAGAACCTGATTGACCAGCGGCTGGCGGGGCTACCTCGGGTTGGCTACACCTGCCTGGCTGCTCAGCCTTCGGCGCTCGCTGCGCAGACTTGATAGGCGTCGAGCAGCGATCTCAGCGCGCCGGCCGCCGCTGCTCATGTTGCACCAGCCATGCCTGCAACGCCGCCGCAGGCATCGGCCGGCCCATCAGGTAGCCTTGGCCCTGATTGCACCCGGCATTGCGCAGAAAGTCATACTGCTCCTGGGTTTCGATGCCTTCGGCGGTGATCCTAAAGCCCAGCGCATGGCCCAGGTCGATGATCGCGCGGGCGACGGCCACCGCATCGTCGTCGCCAGGCAAGTCCTTGATGAAGGCGCGGTCGATCTTCAAGTGGTCGATCGGCAGCGAGCGCAGATAGGCCAGCGACGAGTAGCCGGTGCCGAAGTCGTCCACCGCGGTGGCCACGCCCATGGCCTGCAGCTGGGCCAACACCGCGCAGGCCTGTTGCTGGCTTTCCATCAACAGGCTTTCGGTGATTTCCACCTCCAGCAGTTGCGCCGGCAAGTCGTAACGCGCCAGCGCCGTAGCGAGGCTGGTGACATAGTCGCTGCGCTCGATCTGCAAGGCCGCGACGTTAATCGCCAATGGCCCAGGCAAACAGTCTGCGGCGCGCCAGCTAGCCAACTGTGTGCAGGCCAGATCCAGCACCAACTCACCTAGCGGGATGATCAAACCGGTGCGCTCGGCCAACGGGATGAACTCGGCCGGCGACACCAACCCATGCTCGGGGTCACGCCAGCGCAACAGCGCCTCGACCCCCTCCAGCTGACCACTGAACAAATCCACCTTGGGCTGGTACCACAGCTCGAATTCGTTGTCCTGCAGGGCCCGGCGCAGGTTGCGTTCCAACTCCAGCCGCTGCTGCAGGCGCGCGGTCATCTCGGGGTGATACGGGCGCCAGGCATTGCGGCCGCTCTCCTTGGCCACGTACATGGCGGTGTCGGCATGGCGCAGCAGGCTGTCGACACTCTCGCCATGCTGCGGACACCAGGCCAAACCGATGCTGCCGGTGACCAGCGCGGCATTGCCGTTGAGGTCGAACGGCCGTTGCAGGCAACGCAAGATCGCCCGTACCTGATGACTGACCTGGCCCTGGCTGCCTTGGAGCATGAACACGAACTCATCGCCGCCGAGTCGGCATACGCGGTCGGCGCTGTCGAGCTCTTGCAAAAAGCGCGCGGTGGCTTGTTGCAAAAGCAGATCGCCCATGGGGTGGCCGAGGCTGTCATTGACCTGCTTGAAGCCGTCGATATCCAGCATCAACACCGCCAGGCCATTGCCCTTGAGGATGGCAGCGGCCAACTGCTGCTGGAACAGCACGCGATTAGGCAGCCCAGTGATGGTGTCGTAGTGGGCCAGGCGCTCCAGCTGGGCCTGCGACTGGCGCAGTTCGCGGTTGCGCTGCTTGAGCAAACGGTGATTGCGATTGAGCTGGGCGACGAACACGCTGAACAGCCCGGTGCAACTCAAGGCGAACAGGAACAAGGGCGACGCGAACAAGCCCAGCACCGGCCAGCCGGCATGCGGGGCAGCGACCAGCTGCCAGCGACCACCTGGCACTTCCACCGTCTGGCTGAGCAGCGGGTCTTCGAACAGCCGTGCATCGCCCCAGATCAACCCGCCATCGCCGCCTTGGCCATTGGTGCGACGCACGGCCACGTCGATCTCAAGCTCCGGCCCAAGCCCGGCGGCGGCCAGCAGCCGATCGATGTCGGCCACGGTCGAGACGTTGCCCCAGTAGAACTTCACCCCGCGCTTGCCATTGATGAACACCGGGCGCCGATATATCAGCGCCTGGCCGCCCTGATACAGCGTCACCGGCCCGGCAAGCACCGGCTGCATCTGCTCGCGCGCCGATTGCAACAGCGGGAACTGGTCGGCCAGCCGCCGATAGTCCAGGCCCATGATGGCCTGGTTGCCCTTGAGCGGATAGACATCGCTGATCACATCGTCCGGCGCCAGCGACACATGGCGCATGTACGGCACCGATTCCAAGGCTTCGCGCGCCATACCATGGAAGTGCTCGGCACTGATATGGCCATCGGCGGCGATCAGTTGGGCAATGCCCTCGGTTTCGCCAAAGGCTGCGCGCAGTTGCGCTTCCAAGGCGGCCCGCACCCCAGACAAATGTGCAGCAATGGTGGCGACCTGCTCGCTCTGCTCGCGTTGCACGTCCAGCCGGCCAAGCACCAGCGACAAGCTGATGCCAATCACGGCAAAACCCACTGGCAGCAGGCGGTTGGCGCTGCGACGCAGCGAGCCCGCAGCGGCTGGCGGGTCATCAGGGGAAGGGTGGACGGTTCTCATGGGCCCGCGATCGGAGGACGATTGATCCTGTATCGGCGCAGGCTGGCCAATGTTGAGCCAGACTGGTGTTTTTCTTGCGGCGGGTGCATGCTCGGACGCTGAAGCGTTTCACCTAGCCAAACCTGTGAGGTGCAGTAACCATGGACCGTTTGCTCGATTCGCTGTTTCCGACCGCCGAAGAGATCCCCGAAGCCTGGCGCCTCGGCCCGCCACTGGAACAGCGCGATTACCTCGTCAATGGCGAACTCAGACAATGGCACGGGCCCTTGGCTACCGTGCGCAGTCCGGTCTGGCTCAAACAGGGCGATGAAGAGCACCAGGTGATTTTGGGCAGTGCACCGTTGCTCGACGCCGACACCGCCCTCACCGCCCTGGATGCTGCGGTTCAAGCCTATGACAAAGGCCGCGGCAGCTGGCCGAACATGCGCGTGGCCGAGCGCATCCAGCACGTCGAAGCGTTCCTGGCGCGCATGCGCGAACAGCGCAGCGCGGTGGTCAAGCTGCTGATGTGGGAGATTGGCAAGAACCTCAAGGATTCGGAGAAAGAGTTCGACCGCACCTGCGACTACATCGTCGACACCATCAACGCCCTCAAGGATCTGGACCGACGCTCCAGCCGCTTTGAACTCGAACAAGGCACCCTCGGCCAGATCCGCCGTGCGCCGCTAGGCGTGGCGCTGTGCATGGGCCCTTACAACTATCCGCTGAACGAGACCTTCACCACCCTGATCCCGGCGTTGATCATGGGCAATACCGTGGTGTTCAAGCCGGCCAAATTCGGCGTGCTGCTGATCCGGCCACTGCTCGAAGCGTTCCGCGACAGCTTCCCGGCCGGGGTGATCAACGTCATCTATGGTCGCGGCCGGGAGACCGTCAGCGCCTTGATGGCCAGCGGCAAGATCGACGTGTTCGCCTTCATCGGCACCCACAAAGCCGCCAGCGACCTGAAAAAACTCCACCCGCGCCCGCACCGCCTGCGCGCAGCGCTGGGCCTGGACGCCAAGAACCCCGGGATCGTGCTGCCCCATGTGGACCTGGACAACGCCGTCGAGGAAGCAGTGACCGGCGCCCTCTCCTTCAACGGCCAGCGCTGCACCGCGCTGAAGATCCTGTTCGTGCACGAGGATGTGGTCGCGCCGTTCCTGGAGAAATTCCAACGCAAGCTGGCTGCGCTCAAGCCTGGCATGCCCTGGGCACCGGGGGTGGCGCTGACGCCGCTGCCAGAGCAAGGCAAGGTCGACTACCTCAACGCCTTGGTGGAGGATGCCAAGGGCAAGGGCGCGCAGGTACTCAATGAGCATGAAGGCGGCGGCCACAGCCGGGGGTCGTTCTTCTATCCTGCCCTGCTCTACCCGGTCAGCGCCGATATGCGCGTGTATCACGAGGAGCAGTTTGGGCCGGTGGTGCCGGTGGTGCCCTACCGCGACCTTGAGACAGTGATCGAATATGTACTGGATTCCGACTACGGCCAGCAGTTGAGCCTGTTCGGCAATGATCCCCAGACCATCGGCACATTGGTCGACACCTTTGCCAACCAAGTTGGGCGCATCAACATCAATGCGCAGTGCCAACGTGGCCCGGATACCTACCCATTCAACGGCCGCAAGAACAGCGCTGAAGGGACCTTGTCGGTACATGACGCCTTGCGGGTATTCTCGATCCGCACCTTGGTCGCGACCAAGTTCCAGGAGGCTAACAAACAATTGATCAGCGAGATCATCCGTAATCGACAATCGAGCTTCCTGACGACCGACTACATCTTCTAGCCAGACGGTTGCTTATGGGGAATTGGCATTTGCGTTAAGGGGCTAACTGTATAAACATACAGCCTCGTTGTTTATATTGGCCTCATCGCGCGACACCGTCCGTGTAGCAGCGGGCTGGTCCCGCGATAGGCCAGCATGACCCGCCCAATGCTCAAACCCCAAGGAGATAACAAGATGGCAGCCAAACCGATTCCCGAAGGGCAACACAGCATCACCCCCTACCTGGGCATCAAAGACGCCCACCTGGCCATCGAGTTCTACAAAAAGGCCTTCAACGCCCAAGAGATGTTTCGCCTCGACAGCCCAGACGGCCGGGTCGGCCACGCCGAGCTGAAAATCGGCGACTCGTCGCTGATGCTCGCCGAGCCCTGCGGCGAAAGCGGCGGCTTGACCGCCAGCCAATCGGTCAACGGCGTGGCTGTTGGCCTGCACTTGTATGTCGAGGACTGCGACCAGATCTACGCCCAGGCCATCGCCGCTGGCGCTACCCAGGTCAGCCCTTTGCAAGACCAGTTCTACGGCGACCGCAGTGGCACCGTGAAGGACCCGTTCGGCAACCTGTGGTTCGTCTCGACCCATAAGGAAGACCTCTCGGTTGAAGAAATCACGCCCGCGCCGCGAAGATGTTCGGCGCTAACTGAGCCTTGAGCACCAAGCCACAAGCTTCAAGTTGAAAGCGGCGCGGCTTTGCTTGAAGCTTGAGGCTTGTAGCTTGGAGCTGCTTCATGCGAATCATCGAAAAAAACGCCACCCTGGTGCGCAGCCTGACCCCAGCCGAGGAAGAACTGCTGGCCGGTTTTGCCAGCGCCAGCCTCAGCGGCCCCGCTGTGCTACAGGCCAACCAGATGCTGATGAAGGTGCGCAGCGCCAACCAGTGGCTGGCCTGTGATTGCCGCAAGGATGCCTTGCCGGTGCTCAACATCGCCCTCAATGGCGACACCGGTCGGCTGATCCTGCGCAACAACCCCGACACCCCCGAGCATGCCCCCGGCTGCCCGTTCACCAAGGATGAGCGCGAGGCCGACGAGCGCCGCAACGAGACCACCCCGCCACCGGCTTGGCTGGCGCCCGATACGCCGCTGAGGCTGATAGGCGATTTTCGCAAAACCGCAGAAGGCGGCGCGGCTGCAGAGCCTGGCGATAGGCGTGAGCAGCATCATCTGCTGTCGCTACTGCTGACCTGGATCGAGATCAGCGGCCTGAACGTCTATGCCACCCACCTGAAAAAAGACCTCACCGCCCAGTTCGCCGAACTGCGCAGCGTCGCCAGTCGCTACCCCTTGCTCGAACGGGTGCCGGCCAGCAACTACCTGGAAACCCGCCTGGACATGAAGCACATGATGATGCTCAAGTCTCGCCTGCGCGAAGCCACGGTATTTGCCAACCACCGCCGCCACGGCCTGTTGCTCGACTGCGTCGATCAGATCAAGGCACGCAAGCTGTTCAACGCCCGCAGCGAAGATGGCTTCGATTTCCAGGGGCATCACTTGTATTGGGGTGGCAGCCGCACCACTGGGCCACTGCTGGCCTTGGCCCTTTATTCACCGGCCACGGCAGGCAGCCACTTCTATGAGTTGATCCATGTCGCCAGCGTGCCGGTATTGTCGCGCGCGCATCTGTTCCCGGTGTACCGCGATGAAGAGCGCGAACCGCTCAAGGCGCTGGTGTCGTTGATCGACTGGATGGCGAGCAAGGGGGTCAAGGTACTGATGCGCCGGCCGGTGATCGGTGGCCAGGTGATGGATGAACTGGTGCTGACCTCGGATCAGGACCGGGTGCTGTCGGTGTCACTGCTCGAACAACCCGTCGGGCCGGAGCCTGAGACTGAGCACTTCAAGCGCTATGCCGACTTCAAGAGCCTGGAGACGTTCCGCAAGTATGTGGCAGGGTTCTTCATGCGCGAGCGCTGAAGACTGTAGCGCTGCCAATCCCCGGACACGTCACTGGGACGTGTCCGGCGATTGAGCTGAACGATCAGAACGCCGCGCGGAAGATAGCCTCGATCTCTGCCTGGCTGGCCGGCCGCGGATTGGTCAGCCCACACGCATCCTTCAACGCGTTTTCAGCCAGGACCGGCACGTCCTGGACTTTGGCGCCCAACTCCGCCAGCCCCGCGGGAATGCCGATCGCCGCAGCCAGATGCTCGATTGCGCTGATCGCCGCCCCCGCGCCCTGCTGCGCATCCAAGGCACACACCCGCACGCCCATGGCCTTGGCCACATCGCGCAGACGCGCCGCACTGACCTTGGCATTGAAGCGCTGCACGTGCGGTAGCAGCACCGCATTACAGACCCCATGCGGCAAGTCGTAATAGCCGCCGAGCTGATGGGCCATGGCATGGACGTAGCCGAGCGAGGCATTGTTGAACGCCATGCCGGCGAGGAACTGGGCATAGGCCATGTTCTCCCGTGCTTGCAGATCCTTGCCGTCCGCCACCGCCTGGCGCAGGTTGTCGCTGATCAGGCTGATGGCCTTGAGCGCGCAAGCGTCGGTAATCGGGGTTGCCGCTGTCGACACATACGCCTCGATGGCATGGGTCAGGGCGTCCATGCCCGTCGCGGCCGTCAGGCCCTTGGGCATAGCGGCCATCAAGGCTGGGTCGTTGACCGAGAGAATCGGCGTGACGTTGCGGTCGACAATGGCCATTTTCACGTGGCGTGCTTGATCAGTGATGATGCAGAAGCGAGTCATCTCGCTGGCCGTACCGGCAGTGGTATTGATCGCAATCAGCGGCAACTGCGGCTTGCTTGAGCGGTCGACACCCTCGTAATCGCTGATATGCCCGCCATTGGTCGCGCACAGCGCAATGCCCTTGGCGCAGTCGTGGGGTGAGCCGCCACCGAGGGATACCACGCAGTCACAGCGTTCACGCTGGAGCACCGCCAGGCCCGCTTCGACATTGGCGATGCTCGGGTTGGGCTTGGCGCCGTCGAACACCACCGAATCGATGTCACGCATTGCCAGCATCTCGGCGATACGCTGGGCCACGCCAGCCTTCGCCAGCCCTTCGTCGGTGACGATCAATGCCTTGCGCAGGCCATAGCCGGCAATGGCGGTCATCGCCTCCTCCAGGCAATCGATGCCCATGATGTTGACGGCGGGGATGAAGAATGTGCTGCTCATGGGCGGATCCTCGGCAAACTGGGTCTGGCTTGAGGATCGACCTGAATGGCGCGAAGGGTGTTGATCCAGGGCAATGTGTTGTGAGTGACGCGCCCATCGCCGACTTGCCCAGCGATGGGCGCGGTACTTCTAGCCCAAAAACAGCTGATACGCCGGGTTATCCGTCTCATCCCAATAGCGATAGCCCATTTCATCCAACGCCACCGGCAGGCCCGCCAGTTCATCCCCAGGCACTTCCAGCGCGGCAAACACCCGGGCCTCGGCCGCACCATGATTGCGGTAATGGAACAGGCTGATGTTCCAACGCTTGCCCAAGCGCTCCAAAAAGCCCAACAACGCCCCCGGCCGCTCCGGGAACTCAAAGCGCAACACCCGCTCATCCGCCCCAGGCGCGGCATGCCCACCGACGGTGTGACGCACATGCAGCTTGGCCAACTCGTTGTCGGTCAGGTCGAGCACGCTGTAGCCCTGCTCACGCAGGCTGGCCAGCAGCTGTTCGCGCGGGTCGTTCAGCGGATGCGTCTGCACCCCGACGAACAGCCGCGCTTCTTTTCCTGGGTAATAGCGGTAGTTGAACTCGGTGATCTGGCGCTTGCCCAGGGCCTGGCAGAATGCGCGGAAACTGCCTGGCTGCTCCGGGATGGTCACGGCGATGATCGCCTCGCGCTGCTCACCCAGCTCAGCCCGCTCGGCGACATGACGCAGGCGGTCAAAATTGACGTTGGCGCCCGAGTCAATCGCCACCAGGGTCTGCCCCTGCACGCCGTCACGGGCCACGTACTTCTTGATCCCGGCCACCGCCAACGCGCCAGAGGGCTCGGTGATAGAGCGGGTGTCGTCGTAGATGTCCTTGATCGCCGCGCATAGCTCATCGCTGCTGACGGTGATCACTTCATCGACGAAATGTCGGCACAATTCGAAGCAATGGGCGCCGATCTGCGCCACCGCAACGCCATCGGCGAACGTGCCGACCTGCGCCAGGATCACCCGCTCACCGGCAGCAATGGCCGCTTGCAGGCAGTTGGAGTCCTGCGGCTCGACGCCGATCACCTTGACCTCGGGCCGCAGGTATTTGACGTAGGCGGCAATCCCGGCGATCAGGCCGCCGCCACCCACCGGCACGAAGATCGCATCCAGCGCCCCAGGCTGCTGGCGAAGAATCTCCATGGCCACGGTGCCTTGGCCTGCGATCACGTCTGGATCGTCGAACGGCGGCACGAACGTCGCGCCGTGCTCGTCGGCCAGGCGCAGGGCGTGGGCCAGCGCATGGGGAAAGCTTTCGCCATGCAGCACCACATTGCCACCGCGAGAACGCACGCCTTCGATCTTCAGCGTCGGCGTGGTGGTGGGCATGACGATGGTCGCACGCATCCCCAGATGCGCCGCAGCCAGGGCGACCCCCTGGGCGTGGTTGCCCGCCGAGGCGGTGATCACCCCGCGCTCGCGCTGGGCAGTGGTCAGCCGTGATAGCCGGGTGTAGGCACCGCGGATCTTGAACGAGAAGGTTGGCTGCAGGTCTTCACGCTTGAGCAGCACCTGGTTAGCCAAGCTTGCCGACAAGGCGGGGGCGACTTGCAGTGGGGTCTCGATGGCCAGGTCGTACACGGGGGCGGCAAGAATCCGCCGCACCTGCTCCGAAAGCAATTGTTGCGGCGTGGTGGCGGTACGCGGGCTGACACTGAGGCTGGTCATCGATGACTCCTGGCTTTTTTTTGATTTGCCCAGGAGTCAGAGAGAGAAAACCCGCCTCCAGGGCGGGTTCGGTGCACGTACGCGCTAGCCCGCCAATCCGATAATGGCGGTAATAATAATGCTCAGGGCGCGACGTTGCGGGAAGGTATTCATGGGCGCTGACGTTAGCCTGCCTGGGTACGGCAAGTCAACATTTGACGTGCTGGGCCGAGAGCGGCACATCGAACACCTTGTCAAAGCCCCATTGGAACACGAAGGCATAGACGAAGAAGAACACGAACAAGGCCAGGTTGGTCAGCAATGCCTGCCACAGGCTGATGTCGAGCCAGAACGCCACCAGCGGCAGCAGGATCAACACCAGCCCACCCTCGAAGCCCAACGCATGCAGCACCCGGCGCAACAGGGTACGGGTACGCTGCTGCTGACGCGCCTCCCAGCGCTCGAAGGCCCAGTTGTAGCCCATGTTCCAACTCATGGCGATGCCCGACATCAGCACCGACAGCACCGTCGAATGGGCCATGCCTGCGTCGAACATCAACGACAGCGCCGGCGCTACGCAGGCCACGGCGATGACTTCATAGCAGATGGCCTGGACGATCTTGCGGGCCTTGCCTTGCATGGGGGCTTCCTGATGAGAAATGGACAGAAACGGTACGCCGCTCTGGGCGGATCTTCAACCTTTGCAGCATCCGCTGGCCGCTGCGCACGCAATTGGACAACCCTTGGTTCGCCTGCTTGTATCTAACTCCTACAAGCGCGACGCATTCGTACAACTTCGGACACGGAATCGGACGAGGAGCGAGACGATGCCCCATACCGTCATGATGGTTTTCGGTACCCGCCCAGAAGCGATCAAAATGGCTCCGCTAGCGCGCGTGCTGCGCCAATGGCCCGAGCTCGACCTGCATATCTGCTCCACCGGCCAGCACCGGGAAATGCTCGAACAAGTGCTGACTGCCTTCGGCCTGTCGGTCGATCAGGACCTGCAGGTGATGACCAAGAACCAAACCCTCAATGGCCTGGCCCGCGACCTGCTGGACAAGATCGACCAGGCCTACGCACAGGTAAACCCGGACATCGTGCTGGTCCACGGCGATACCACCACCAGTTTCATCGCCGCCCTCGCCGCCTTTCACCGGCGCATCCCCATCGGCCATGTCGAAGCCGGGCTGCGCACCGGTAACCTGCAGCAACCCTGGCCGGAAGAGGCCAACCGGCGCCTGACCGGGGTGCTCGCCGATTTGCATTTCACCCCTACCACCAAGTCCCGCGACAACCTGTTGGGCGAACATGTGCCCGCCGAACACATCGAAGTGACCGGCAATACCGTGATCGATGCCCTGCTGTGGATGCGCGCGCATCTGAACACCAGCGGCTGGCATCCGGCAGCCGATTCGCCGCTGGCAGTGCTGGGCGCTGATCAGCGTATGGTGCTGATCACCGGCCATCGTCGGGAAAACTTCGGCGCCGGTTTCGAGCGCATCTGCCTGGCGCTGGCCGAGTTGGCCTTGCGCTACCCAGACGTGCAGTTCGTCTACCCGGTGCACCTCAACCCCCAGGTGCAAAAAGCTGTCTACGGCGTGCTCTCGGGCCGCGACAACATCCATTTGGTCGCTCCCCAGGATTATCAGCACTTCGTCTGGCTGATGGACCGCGCCCAGGTGATCCTCACCGACTCTGGCGGGGTTCAGGAAGAAGCGCCGGCGCTGGGCAAGCCGGTGTTGGTCCTGCGCAAGGTCACTGAACGTCCGTCAGTGCTCGAAGGCGGTACGGTCAAGCTGGTCGGCACCCTCACCGAACGCATCGTCAAGGAAACCAGCCAACTGCTCGATGACCCCGAGGCGTATCGGCAAATGGCTCGGGTGTACACCCCGTTCGGCGACGGCCATGCCAGCGAGCGCATTGCCGAACGCCTGCAACGTTGGTTCGAGGAGCGCGAACACGGACGAGACGACGCATGAGCCTGGCCTTTATCGATTTTCTGACCTATGTACTGTTCGGCCTGAAGATTCTCGCCATCATCCTCGCCAGCCTGATGTTCCTGCTCGGCCTGGATGACCTGTTCATCGACCTGTGCTACTGGGGCCGCAAGCTGGTGCGGCGCTTCCGGATCTATGACAAATACGAACCGGCCGATGAGAAACGCCTGTTCGAAGTGCCGGAAAAACCCCTGGCGATCATGGTGCCAGCCTGGAACGAGGTGGGCGTGGTCGGCGAGATGGCGCGCCTGGCCGCTTCGACCATCGACTACGAGAACTACCAGATCTTCGTCGGCACCTACCCCAACGATCCGCAGACCCAGGCCGATGTCGATGCGGTGTGCCTGCACTACCCCAACGTGCACAAAGTGGTCTGCGCCCGGCCAGGCCCGACCAGCAAGGCCGACTGCCTGAACAACATCATCGACGCCATCCTGCGGTTCCAGCAGGACGCACGCATCGAGTTCGCCGGGTTCATCCTGCATGACGCCGAAGACGTCATCTCGCCAATGGAACTGCGCCTGTTCAACTACCTGCTGCCCAACAAGGACATGATCCAGATCCCGGTGTATCCCTACGCGCCAGAATGGAAAGGCTTCACCGCTGGGCACTACGTGGATGAGTTCGCCGAAAACCACGGCAAGGATGTCATCGTCCGCGAAGCGTTGACCGGGCAAGTGCCCAGTGCCGGGGTCGGCACCTGCTTCAGCCGGCGGGCGATCAGCGCGCTGCTCGAGGACGGTGACGGCATCGCGTTCGATGTGCAGAGTCTGACCGAGGACTACGACATCGGTTTTCGCCTGAAACAAAAAGGCATGAAGTGCATCTTCGCCCGTTATTCCATCACCGACCCGGCGCTGACGCTCAAGCAGGACTGGCGGTTCGGCATGAGCCGGGCCTTCTCCCAGGTGATCTGCGTGCGCGAACACTTCCCGCGCGACTGGCAGCACGCCATTCGGCAAAAGTCGCGCTGGATCGTCGGCATCGTGTTCCAAGGCACCAGCAACCTGGGCTGGAGCCGCAAGGGCGCGCTCAATTACTTTCTTTGGCGTGACCGGCGCGGGCTGTTCGCCTACCTGCTGAGCTTTTTGGTCAACCTGTTGTTCCTGGTCCTGTTGGCGATGTGGCTGGTGACGGTGATCGCCCCTGAATCGTGGCGCTTCATGTCGATCCTGGGTGACAGTTGGCTGCTCTCCACCCTGCTCTGGCTCAACGGCTTGTTGCTGATCAATCGGCTGTTCCAGCGTGGTTGGTTCGTCACTCGCTACTACGGTATTGGCGAAGGGCTGCTGTCGGCGCCGCGGATGATGTGGAGCAACTTCGTCAATTTCTTCGCCAACCTGCGTGCCCTGCGCCAAGTGATGGAAATGGGTGATTCACGGCGGGTGGCCTGGGACAAGACCACCCACGAATTCCCGGCCCTCGCCTCACCAGCTCGCACGCCCCTGGGCCATCGTCTGGTTGAAAAAGGCTACATCAGCGAAGCGCAACTTGAGCAAGCCATCACCAGCCCAGTACGCCGCCGGTTGGGACGCGAACTGCTGTTGCGTGGATGGCTGACCAGCGAGCAACTGGTCGAAACCCTGGCTGAACAGCTGGAGCTGCCCTGGGCACCACTCAATCCGTTCAAGATCCCCCCAGCGCTGATCGGCAAACTCCCGCGCCGCCTGGCCGTTCACTATGGCGTGCTGCCTGTGGCGGAAGATGGCGACACGCTGGTGCTGGCCAGTGAAAGCCCGGTCAGCCAGGTGTCGCTGGGGGTCATCAGCCGCCAACTCAAGCGCCCGGTGCGCAGCCGCTTGGCGCCCCAGGGGCGGGTGACGCTGGGCCTGCGTTATCACTATCCCAGCCCCTGGCAAAAACCCGAGACCCAACAGATGCTGGCCGTGCTGGAACGTCATCAGGATGACGCCGAGCTGATCGAGAAGGTCAGCACCCACCAGGTCATGCTCGGTGCACTCCTGCAAGTGCGCGGTATGGTCCCGGCGACCTTGTTCAATCAGGCGCTGATCGATTTCGACCCCGACACCATGAGCCTGGGCGAGCACCTGATCGCCCGCGGCATCATCACCGAGCAGGTGCTGCAACAAGCCCTCGCCGAACAAGCCAGCGAACAGCAGGCTGCCTATGACCTGACGCGGGAGGTGGCATGAAGCCCGGTATTTCCCTGACGTTGACTACCTTGTTGCTGTGTTCCACCGCCCTGCCGGTTTTGGCAGCGCCGATGACTGACTTCCAGCGTTTCACCAGCTATCCCTTCATGGAGCGTGGCTATCGCGAGGCGCAGAAAGACAACTGGGCCGAGGTCGAGCGGCTGACTCGCCATGTGCTCGACCGGGTACCGAACAACGATGAGGCACGTGCCTTGCTGATGTCGGCACTGGCCCACCAGCGCCGCTATAAAGAAGCCCAGGCAATGGCCGAGCAGTTGCAGAACAGCCCCGAGCACGCCGACGCCCTGCTCGAACTGCGCTTGACCTGGATCGAGCAAGACCCGCCACCGGCCAGCCAGGTCGAGGGCTGGATCGCCAGCAGCGAAGGCAACACCCGTGTGCGCCTGTGGCAGGCCTACAGCATGAGCCTGGCCAAGTTCGGAGGCGCCGGGCGAGCCTTGGCGTGGCTCAACCAACTGCCAGCGCATGGCGACGGCATGGTCTTGCGCCTGACACGGGCCAACTTCGCCGAACAGTTGCGCAATTGGGGCGAGACCATCGAGCAACTGCAACCCTTGGCCGACAAGGGCCAGCTGTCAGCCGAGAACTGGCAGCGACTGGCCAACGCCTACGTGCAGCAAGTCGACGAAAACGGCCTGAACAAACTCCTGGCCAGCGCGCCATCGGCCGAGGTGGCCAACCAGACGCGCCTGGCCATGGCCAACCGGGCAATCGCCGTGGGCCATAATCAGCAGGCCGAGCGCTGGCTGCAAAGCCTGCCCAGTGAGCAGCTACAACACCCCGAGCAACGCCTGCAACTGTGGGAACTGGCGCGCCAGGGCGATAACGCGGCGCAGGTCCAGCAGCTGAGCAACCAGCTCGGCAAACCGTGCCTGGAAACGGTCGACTGGCTGTCGCGACACGATCCTGCGCTGGCCCGCGAGCAGCTCAAGGGTTGTACCCGCGACGACAACCCACGCGCCCATGCCGTGCTCAAGCAACGCCTGTATGGCGACCCGCCGCAACCACCGCAGCCGCGCACGGCCGCGCAGTGGGAGCAGCGTTACCGGCAAAGCGGCGACCTGGCGGCGCTCGAACAAGCCAGTTTCCTGCTAGTCGAGCAAGGCCAGGCCGAGCGCGCACGACACCTGCTCGAGCAGGCCTACGACCGTCGCCAGGGCCACTTGACGCCGTCCCTGCTGCGGCGCCTGGGCAACCTTTACGCACGCAATGATGGCCCGCTGGACAGCCGCCGCATGCTGGCGCTGGTCCCCCGGGTCGACGCCGCCACCCGGGCGCAACTGCTCGCGCGCCTGGCCGAAGCCGGACAGTGCGATGCGGTGCGCGGGGCAATCCCGGGTAAACCAACCGAACCCGGCCAATACCGTGCCCTGGGCCGCTGCGCCATGCCCGAGCATCCCGGCGAAGCGGTGGTTTATTACCAGGCCGCAGAAGGCCTGGGCGACACTGCCAGCCGTCTGCCGCTGGCCTATGCGCTGCAGGCAGCGGGTGACTTCGAAGCAGCCCTGCCAATCTGGCGCAGCCTGCCCGCCGAAGCCTGGACCGACAACGCCCGCCTGACCGCCGCACAAGGCGCCTTGAATGCAGGCGACGCCCAAGCCGCCCAGCGCTATTGGCAGGCGGCAGCGCACAACAGCGCCGATGATTGGGCCTTGGGCGCCGCCATCGCCCAGCGCCAGGGCGATTTCAACACGGCGCTCAACCGCCAACGCCAGGCGCTGGCGCGCAACCCACGAGCCGATCATTACTACGCCGCCGCGGGCACCGCCCAAGCGGCCGGTGACAGTGCGCAAAGCACCGCCTGGCTGGCCGAAACGGTGCGCCTGGCGCCAGACCAGCCGCGCTACCGCGCCGACTACGGCATGCGTTTGGCAAGCTCGGCGGACCCGCAACAGCGCCGCGCAGCGATCCCCTACCTTGAGCGTTCGACCCGCGATTTTCCCGAGGACTACCGCCTCGGCGAAACCCTGGCGCTGCGCTATGACGAAGTCGAAGACAGTGCCTCGGCCCGCCGCGAACTGCGCCGCGTCATCGATGTGGAGCAGCATGTGGTCGACGGCGACGACGAATACGGCAGCCTGGAAGCGCGCAAATACCGCCAGCGTCGTGCCCACGAAACCCTGTCGCGGCGCGACAGCATCACCCTGGCCAGCACCTGGTCGCCCGCCGGTACCTCGACCAACGACAACTTCGACACCGGCCGTAGCGAGCGCCGGGCGCGCTCGCAGAACGTGCAGCTGGCGATGTGGGACCATGCCCTGGGCGAACAGCCCAGCCGCAATGGCAGTACCCTGTCGGTGTATGGCCGGGTGCTGTTTGGCGGTCCGGGGCGCTCCGACTACGCGCAAAGCATGGGCACTGGCGTAGGCCTGCGCTGGAAACCGTTCGGCCAGGCCAACCTAAACCTCTACGCCGAGCTTTATCACCAGCGCCAGATCGACGACCAGCACTACAACGGCTTGAGCCTTGGCCAGTTGCTCAGCCCGAGCAAGGTCGGCGATAACTGGGGCGATCTGCGCGGGCACGCCGAGTCGAGCAACGACTTGCTGCTGCGCGCCACCGCCTCGGTGCTCGACCAGGGCGATTGGCGTAACGACTGGCGCATCGATGAAGATCAATGGAACGAGCGCTTCCTCTACCTCGACGCTGCCTGGTGGACTCGCGCCGGCGACCACGCCTGGCTGTCGCGCTATCAGCAAGGCCACGCCTGGAAACTGCCGGTCGACTCGCCGCAGACGATCATGCCCTATGGCTTTGTCGAGTTCGCCAGCCAAGACCCCAGCAACGACTGGCGCCAGGATCTGCGCAGCGGCGTCGGCCTGCGCTGGCAATGGTGGTTCGATGATGATCGCTACAACGCCTACCGCGGCTCGTTGAAAGTGCGCGCCGAGTACCAGCAGGCACTGGGCGGCAACCTCTATGAGCGGGCCAACGGCGTGCTCCTGGGTGTGGAGATGACCTTCTGATGCGCAAGCTCCTGGCAATTGGCATGCTGCTGTTGTGCCTACCGGCGCTGGCCGACCAGCGCCTGTTCTATCAACCGCTGAACCGCGATGCAGCGCTCACCCCGGCCCAGTGGCAACAGCTGTGGCGCGCCACCGTGGCCCAGGGCGGCAAGACCTTGATCGTGCAGTGGAGTGCCTATGGCGACAGCGATTTCGGTGGCGCCCAGGGCTGGTTGGCCAACAGCCTGCGTGAAGCCCGCGCGCAGGGCCTGGAACTGGTGCTGGGGCTGTACATGGACCCTGGCTATTACCAACGTATCGAGCAATTGGACGCCCAGGGGCTGTCGGACTACTGGAAAGCGCAACTGGGCCGTTCCCTGACCCAGTTGCACCAGGTCCAGACCAAATGGGACGTGCAGCTGGCGGGCTGGTACCTGCCCATGGAGCTGGACGACCTGCACTTCGCTGATGCTGCCCGCCGCGAGGCGCTGCACAGCCAGTTGCAGGCATTCAACCGGCAACTGGACAAGCCGCTGCATATCAGCGCGTTCAGCGCCGGCAAGCTGTCGCCGCGGGTCACTGGTGTGTGGCTGGAACAGCTGAGCGGCATGGGCTTGACTGTCTGGTGGCAGGATGGCGCGGGCACTGGGCGCTTGCCGGCGCTGGTGCGCCAGGGCTATGAACAGGCGCTGCCCTGCCGGGTCGGCATTGTCCGGGAGGCGTTTCGCCAGACCAGCGCACCGGGGCAGCCGTTTCGCGCCGAGCCTGCGCCGCCGGCGCTGAGCGGTGGGTGCCACGCCCAAGCCGTGTTCGCCTTGCGTTATCGGCCTTGGGCGCAGGGTTTATTGCCGGTCAATTGAGTGGGTTTCACCGGCCTCATCGCGGGGCAAGCCCGCGACAATGAGTAGCGCTACACGTGGGAGCGGGCTTGCCCCGCGATGAGGCCAGTACAGCCAGCAAGGAGTCCTCGACTAAACCATGTTCAAAACCATCGAAGAGCACGTGCGCAAGCAGGTCGCCCCCGCCGCCCTGCGCGCGGAATTTCGCCAGCACGAATTCGAGCTGATGCGTCCGTTCTGCCAGTTGATCTTCTGCTGCAGCATTGGCATCTGGCTGATCTTCGACCTGATCGTCAGTTACCTGGGCGATCAAGGCTTCACCTGGCTATCTGGCCTGTTCATGGGTTTACTGGGCTGTATCACCGTGGTCCTGGGTTTCACCCGCAAAAGCCACCACTTCGATGTGCTCAACTTGCTGTTCATCGCCGTGATCACCCTAGGCATGCGCCTGGTGATCGAGGGCATCCCTATCGCCCTGCGCCCGGTATGGCTGGTGCTCGGCGTGTCGACGGTGCTCTACAGCGTCTCGGTGCTGCCGGTACGGCGTTGGTCGTTCTTCTGCGCCATGGCCATCTGCTGGGCGATGCTCAACCCCTTCTACGGCACCAATATCGACCTGGATGACCTGGAAGCCGCCATGCTGCTCAGTTATGCGGTGTTCCTCAGCGGCCTGGTGATCTACAGCTACCTGCGCATCCGCCAGGCCAAGCTACACAACTTCTACATGTCCAAGGTGCTGTTGGAGCAAGCTTATGTCGATGTGCTCACTGAAATACCCAACCGCCGCTCGTTCATGGCCAAGGCCGAACGCCAGTTGCAGCAAGCGCCGCCGGGGCAATTCCTGGCGATGATCGACATCGACAACTTCAAGAAGGTCAACGACCAATTTGGCCATGATAGTGGCGATGAAGTGCTCAAGCGTGTGGCTGGGCATATAAAGGCATCGATGGCAGGTTTCGAGTTCGCAAGGCTCGGCGGCGAGGAATTCGCGATCTTCTTCCAGGGCCTGGATCAGCAAGCTGCCGAGCGTCAGGTCGCAGCCTTGTGCAAGCGCGTGCGCGAAGACCTGGGGGCGCATCCAGTGACGATCAGCATCGGCCTGGCCCAGGTCAACGGCGGCGATAGCCTGAGCCTGGCGCTGGTACGTGCCGACCAGGCGTTGTATGAGGCCAAGCATACGGGCAAGGATCGGTTCGTGTTGTGGACTGCCCAGTTGGGGGGCGCCTGACACAGGTCCAGTACCTGCCGCTGCGTGGTCACCCCACGCCCGCAGCCCCTACACAAAACCTGTAGGAGCGGGCTTGCCTGCGAAGAGGCCGGAACAAACACACCCTCAACTGGCAGGCAAACGAATCTTGAACTGCGCCCCACCCAACACCGACTGCGCCACGGTAAGCGTGCCACCCTGCCCCTCGATCGCCCGCCGGCTGATCGCCAGCCCCAAGCCAAACCCGCCGGTATTGCGATCGCGGCTGCGATCGAGCCGATAGAATGGCTGGAAGATCCGCTCACGCTCCTCGACCGGAATGCCAATGCCGTCATCCTCAACCGTCAGCAAACAGGCCCCATCGGCTTCCAGCTTGAGCCGCAACAGCAGGCTCTCGTCGCAATAACGCATGGCATTGCGCACCAGATTCTGCACCGCGCGGGCGGTCAGGCGCGGATCGAGGACAAAGCGCGGCAGCTTGTCATCGGCGCGCACTTCCCACTGGATGCCGCGCCCATCGAGCTCTTCGGCAAAGCCGCCAAGCACACTGTCGACCAGCTCCAGCAACGACACCTCGACCCGCTCGCGGGCCTGCTCGGCATTCTGCAAGCGGCTGTAAGACAGTAACTCCAGCACCAGCTCATCCAGCTCGCGCACATGCCCGACCAGCTCCAGCAGGCGCTTGCGGCTGGCTGGCGGGACCTCGTCGAACAGCAGCACCAGGCCAAAATCCAGGCGGGTCAACGGCGTTCGCAGTTCATGCGACACCGCATTGAGCAGCTCGCGCTGCTGGTTGACGTGGCGCTCCAGGTCGCCGGCCATGGTGTCGAACACCCCGGCCAGTTCGCCGATGTTCGAGTGCGCCGAGATGTGTGTGCGCTCCGACATCTGCCCCTGGCCCAAGCGCCGGGCGGTCTCCTTGAGCCGCTCCAGGTCGCGCCAGTGCGGCCACACCCAGACCAGCAGGCAACCGAGCATGGCGGCGCCGATCAACACCGTCACGCCCCAGGACAACACATTGATATCGACCGGATCCGGCGGGCTGTGCAGGCTCACCAGCCAGTCCGGGTCGAGCGCTGCCAGGGCGGTCTGGTAATAGCCCCAGTCGCCGATGCGCACCACCTTCAAGCCATGCTCAAGACGTGCCCGCTCGGCCACCGTCAGCTCGGCTTCGTCCCACTTGAGCAGCTTGACTTGCAACGGCGTGAAGTGCGCCGCCAAGTCGCTTTCCACCGCTGGCCACTGCTCGCGCGGTGCCTGCTGGAACTGGCGCACGATCAGCGACTGCACGCCCTTGGCCTGGTCGAGGTTGTAGGCCATGAAGCGCTCATGGAAGGCACCGACGATAGCGTCGGGGATCAGCAGCAAGGCACCGGCATAGGCGACGATGATCACCAGGTACAGGCGCACCAGGATCTTCAGCATGATGCGCTCAGAACTCCCACTCGACGCGGCTGAACAAGTAGCCCTTGCCCCACACGGTCTTGATCTTGCGCGCTTCGCCGGCGTTGTCGTCGAACTTGCGCCGCAGTTTGGAGATGGCGACGTCCACCGAGCGGTCGGTGCCGTTGAACTCGATCCCGCGCAACTGCTGCAGGATGCGGTCGCGGCTGAGCACTTCACCGGCATTGCGCGCCAACACCACCAACAGGTTGTACTCGCCGCTGGACAATTCGACTTCCTCGCCACGCCAGGTCACGGTGCGTTCGGCCAGGTTGATCTGCAAACCGCCGACCAGGATCAGGTCACTCTCCAGGCGCGGCTCATTGATACTGCTGCGGCGCAGCAGGGTGCGCACCCTGGCCAGCAGCACCCGCGGCTCACAGGGTTTGGTCACGTAGTCGTCGGCGCCCATCTCCAGCCCCAGCACCTGATCGTGGCTATCATCGCGGGCGGTCAGCATGAGGATTGGCAGGCCTTGGGATTCCTGGCGCAACAGGCGGCACACTTGCAGGCCATCGAGCCCCGGCAGCATCAGGTCGAGCACCACCAGGTCAGGTTTGTCCCGGCGAAACGCTTCCAGCACGTGGTCGCCCCGGGCGATCACCCGGACATGAAAGTCGTTGCGTTGCAGGTAGCTGGCGATCAATTCAGACAACGCGCTGTCGTCTTCGACCAGGAGAATGTTCGGCATAAAGGGCGTAGTAGCGAAATGGTGAGAGGCAGGATATAGAATCCTACGCCTGGCCAGCGGCATTCCTTACACTTTTTCACACTCGTCCTACACTGCTTCACACCCACGCCGCGAGCGCCTGCTTTAGCATACGCCTGGTCATTTTCGGAAAACCCCGCATGTCTACTCACCGCCCTACCCGCCTGCGCCGTTTGGCGCCTTTGGTGCTGCTCACCGTAATACTCGCTGGCTGCGACGATGCTGCCGAGCAGCAAGAACAAGCGTCCACGCCGCAGGTGCGGGTGGAAACGGTGCAGGTCCAGCCTCTGGCGATCAGCACCGAACTGAGCGGGCGCATCCTGGCGCCGCGCACGGCTGAGGTGCGCGCACGGGTCGCGGGGGTGGTGCTCAAGCGGGTGTACCGTGAAGGCAGCGATGTCAAACAGGGCCAGGTGTTGTTCCTGATCGACCCGGCGCCCTTCAAGGCCGATCACGACAGCGCCCGCGCCACCCTGGCCAAGGCCGAGGCCACCCGCTACCAGGCGCGCCTGCAAGCGCAACGCTACAGTCAACTGGTCGATGACAAGGCAGTCAGCCGCCAGGAGTACGACAATGCTCGCGCCGCGTTGCTCCAGGCTGATGCCGCAGTGGCCGAGGCCAAGGCTGCCCTGGAGCGGGCGCGACTGAACCTGGGTTACGCCACGGTCACCGCGCCGATCTCTGGGCGCATCGGCCGCGCGCTGGTGACCGAAGGTGCGCTGGTCGGTCAGAACGAAACCACGCCGCTGGCCACCATCCAGCAATTGGACCCGATCCATGCCGACGTCAGCCAGTCGACCCGCGAGCTCAATGCCCTGCGCCGCGCCTTGCGCGCTGGTGAACTGAGCCAGGTCGGCGAAGGCCAGGCCAAGGCTACCTTGATCCAGGATGACGGCAGTGCCTACCCGCTGGCGGGCAAGCTGCTGTTCTCCGACATCAGCGTCGACCCGAGCACCAACCAGATCACCCTGCGCAGCGAGTTCCCCAACCCGGATCTCGACCTGCTGCCTGGCAGCTATGTGCGCGTGCGCCTGGAGCAGGCCGTGCAGCCCAAGGGCATCAGCGTGCCACAGCGGGCGATCTTGCGTGACAGCGCGGGCGTGCCGAAGGTGCTGGTGGTCGACGCGCAAGCCCGTATCAGCGAACGGCAGATCGTCCTGGGCAGCGCCCAGGGTGATCGCTGGATCGTCAGCGAAGGTCTCGCCGCAGGTGAGCGGGTGGTGGTCGAAGGCCTGCAACACGTCAAGGCCGGCGACCAGGTGCAAGTCGAGTCATCACAGGACGCGCTTCCGATCGTCCAGCACAACGGCCAGTGAGGGCCTGATTCATGCCGCAGTTCTTTATCGACCGCCCGGTATTCGCCTGGGTGATCGCACTGTTCATCCTGCTGGCCGGCGCCCTGGCGATCCCGCAATTGCCGGTGGCCCAGTACCCTAACGTGGCGCCGCCGCAGGTGGAAATCTACGCCGTCTACCCCGGCGCCTCGGCCGCGACCATGGATGAGAGCGTGGTCAGCCTGATCGAGCAGGAGCTCAATGGCGCCGACAACCTGCTGTACTTCTCCTCGCAGAGCAGCCTGGGCAGCGCCACCATTACCGCGACCTTCGAGCCAGGCACCCACCCGGACCTGGCCCAGGTCGATGTGCAAAACCGCCTCAAGGTAGTCGAGTCGCGCCTGCCGCGGCCGGTGACCCAGCAGGGTTTGCAGGTTGAGAAGGTCTCCACCGGCTTCCTCTTGCTGGCCACCCTCACCTCCGAGGACGGCAGCCTGGATGAAACCGCGCTCAGCGACATCCTCGCGCGCAACGTGATGAACGAGATCCGCCGCCTCAAGGGCGTCGGCAAAGCCCAGCTGTATGGCTCGGAACGGGCCATGCGGATCTGGATCGACCCACGCAAGCTGATCGGTTTCAACCTCACGCCCAACGATGTCGCCGAAGCGATTGCCGCACAGAACGCGCAAGTCGCCCCCGGAAGCATCGGCGACCTGCCCAGCCGCCCGACCCAGGAAATCACCGCCAACGTGGTGGTCAAGGGTCAGCTGAGCCTGCCTGAGGAATTCGCCGCCATTGTCCTGCGCGCCAACCCCGACGGCTCCAGCGTGACCATCGGTGATGTCGCCCGGGTCGAGATCGGCGCCCAGGAATACCAGTACGGCACACGTCTGAACGGCAAGCCGTCGACGGCCTTTGCCGTGCAGCTGTCGCCCGGTGCCAACGCCATGGAAACCGCGACCCTGGTGCGCGAGAAGATGGCCCAGCTGGCGCACTACTTCCCCGAAGGGGTCAAGTACGACATCCCGTATGACACCTCGCCATTCGTCAAGGTGTCGATCCAGCAGGTGATCACTACCCTGTTCGAGGCGATGCTGCTGGTGTTCGCGGTGATGTTCCTGTTCTTGCAAAACCTGCGCTACACGCTGATCCCGACCCTGGTGGTACCGGTGGCGCTGATGGGCACCTTTGCCGTGATGCTGGCGCTGGGCTTCTCGGTCAACGTGCTGACCCTGTTCGGCATGGTTTTGGCGATCGGCATCCTGGTGGACGACGCCATCGTGGTGGTGGAGAACGTCGAACGGATCATGGCCGAAGAAGGCCTGCCACCCAAACAAGCCACGCGCAAGGCCATGGGCCAGATCAGCGGCGCTATCGTCGGGATTACCCTGGTACTGGTGGCGGTGTTCCTGCCGATGGCCTTCATGAAAGGTTCGGTGGGAGTGATCTACCAGCAGTTCTCGGTATCGATGGCAGTCTCGATCCTGTTCTCGGCGTTTCTTGCCCTGAGCCTGACCCCGGCGCTGTGCGCGACCTTGCTCAAGCCAGTGGCCAAGGGCGAGCACCATGAGCGCAAAGGCTTCTTTGGCTGGTTCAACCGGCGCTTCGAAGGCATGAGCAACGGCTATCAGCGTTGGGTGGTACAGGCACTCAAGCGCAGTGGCCGCTACTTGCTGGTGTATGGCCTGCTGTTAGTGGCGTTGGGTTTTGGCTTCAGCCAGCTGCCGACCGCCTTCCTGCCCACCGAAGACCAGGGCTACACCATTACCGATATCCAACTGCCGCCTGGCGCCAGTCGCGCCCGCACCGAGCAGATCGCCGCCCAGATCGAAGCGCACAACGCCGAGGAGCCTGGGGTGGGCAACACCACGCTGATCCTGGGCTTCAGCTTCTCCGGCAGTGGCCAGAACGCAGCGCTGGCCTTTACCACCCTCAAGGACTGGTCCGAGCGTGGTGCCGACGACAGCGCCCAGTCCGTCGCCGACCGGGCGACCCTGGCCTTCAGTCAACTCAAGGATGCCATCGCCTACTCGGTGCTGCCGCCGCCGATCGACGGCCTCGGCGAGTCCACTGGCTTCGAGTTCCGCTTGCAAGACCGCGGCGGGCTTGGCCATGCGCGGTTGATGGCAGCGCGTGACGAGCTGATGGACAACGCGCGCAAGAGCAAGGTGCTGGTCAACGTGCGCGAAGAGTCGCTGGCCGAAAGCCCCCAGGTGCAACTGGAAATCGACCGACGCCAGGCCAACGCCCTGGGCGTGTCATTCGCCGACATTGGCGCTGTGCTGGACACCGCGGTGGGCTCCAACTACGTCAACGACTTCCCCAACCAAGGCCGCATGCAGCGGGTGGTGGTGCAGGCTGAAGGCGACCAGCGCAGCCAGGTCGAAGACCTGCTGAAGATCCACGTACGCAACACCAGCGGCAAGATGGTGCCGCTGGGGGCCTTCGTCCAGGCCAACTGGGTCAGTGGCCCGGTGCAGCTGACCCGCTACAACGGCTATCCGGCGGTGGCGATCTCCGGCGAGCCGGCGGCTGGCTACAGCTCCGGCGAGGCCATGGCCGAAATCCAGCGCCTGGTCGACCAACTGCCCGAAGGCACTGCCCTGGAATGGACCGGTTTGTCACTGCAAGAGCGTCTGTCTGGTAGCCAGGCGCCGTTGCTGATGGCGCTATCGCTGTTGGTGGTGTTCCTCTGCCTGGCGGCGCTGTACGAGAGCTGGTCGATCCCCACTGCCGTGCTGCTGGTAGTGCCCCTGGGGGTACTCGGCGCGGTCTTGGCCGTGACCCTGCGTGGCATGCCCAACGACGTGTTCTTCAAGGTCGGCCTGATCACCCTGATCGGTCTATCGGCAAAGAACGCCATCCTGATCATCGAGTTCGCCAAGAGCCTGGTCGACCAGGGCCAAGACCCTGTGGACGCTGCCGTACACGCTGCACGCCTGCGCCTGCGGCCAATCGTGATGACCTCGCTGGCGTTCATTCTCGGCGTGGTGCCGCTGGCCATCGCCACCGGTGCCAGCTCCGCCAGCCAACAAGCGATTGGCACCGGGGTGATCGGCGGCATGCTCAGTGCGACCTTGGCGGTGGTGTTCGTGCCGGTGTTCTTTGTGCTGGTGATGCGTTTGGCTGGGCGCGGCAAGGCCAAGCATACCGCAGCGGTCGTCAGCGAAGGCTGACTGGACAAGCCACCTGCGACATGGGAGGGTTTCTGGCTTAACCGCCAGGAACCCTTTTTTATGTCCGCTGCCCTTCCCCCCTGCTCCATCCTCATTTTGGCCGGTGGTCGCGGCCAGCGCATGGGTGGCCGTGACAAAGGCCTGGTGTGCTGGCGCGGCGAGCCGCTGGTGGCGCATGTGCAACGGGTAGTACGCGACTTGAGCGATGACGTGGTGATTTCCTGCAACCGCAATCAGGAGGCCTATCGGTTTTTTGCCGATCAACTGGTGGGGGATGCCGAAGCGGACTATCCCGGGCCGTTGGCTGGGGTGATTACCGGTGTCAAGGCCGCTCGGCATGAATGGGTTGTCGTGCTGGCCTGCGATGCGCCGCTGATTGATCAGGGGTTGATTGAGGACCTGCTGCGGCTGGCGGTTGAGCACGATAGCGCGGCCATGGTGCGTCAGGCTGGGTATTGGCAGCCGATGTTCAGCGTGCTGCCGCGGCGTTTGTTGCCGGTTTTGCAGCAGGCTTGGCAGGTGGGTGAGCGGAGTTTGCAGAAGGTTTTGTTGCTGGGTTCGGTGCAGGGATTGGAGTGTGCTGAGGGGGATCGGCGGTTGAGTAATTTCAATAGTCCGCGGTGGTTGGAAGAATAAGCTCTTGGGTTTCTGTGCTCTAGGATTGCGAGCTTATCCATTTGATGTGGCGGCGCTACTGGCCCCTTGCGCCTTTACGGCGGCTTACTCAATGAGAGGGTCACCCCCAGCACCCGGCGCTGCGCTCCGGGCTCCCTTCGCGCCGGCCCGGCAGGCACCGGCGCGAAGGGATCCCGGAGCGGGCGGGCCTGATGGTAGAGCGCAGAATTTTTTGGTTACTTTTTTCGCCTGAAAACAAGTAATTCGCCGTAAAGGCGCAAGGGGCCAGTAAAACCGGCACATTCAATGGATAAGCCCCCGACGCTCGATGTCAAAAGCACAGAGCAACGCCCCCATCACAACCACCAAGCCAGCACCATCGGCAACCAGACAAACGACAACACCGTCGAACACATCACCAGGTTCGCCACCTGCTCGGGCGAGCGTTTGGCGCGCACCGCCAGCAGGTAGTTGAACACCGCCACCGGCATCGACGACTGCACCATCAGCACCGCCTTCTCCATGTGCTCAAGCCCCAGCAGCGCGCCCACGCTCCAGCCCACTGCCCCACCCAGCACGATGCGCAGGCCGCCGAGCAGCATGCCGCTGCCGACGTGATGCAGGCGAATACTGGCCAGCGACACCCCCAAGGTCAGCAGCATCAGCGGGATGGTCATGCCCCCCAGCAGATCTGCGGTATTGGCCAGCCAGCGCGGCAGCTCCAGGTTGAAGAAGATGATCGGCATCGCCCCGGCCAGGCTGATCACGATCGGGTTGCGCAGCATCGCCTTGATCGAGCTGGCGTTACCGGAAAGCACAATACCCAGGGTGAACTGGAAGATCGACAAGGTCAGGAAGAACGCCACCGCCAGCGCCAGGCCATGCTCGCCAAACGCATACAAGCTGACCGGCAGCCCCATGTTGCCGGTGTTGGGATACATGAACGCCGGTAGCAGCACCCGCCAGTCCCGCCCGCACAGACGGCTGACGATGACGCCCGCCAGGGCCATGCCTGCCATGCACAGCACACAGGCCAGGGCCATGCTGGTGAAGGCGCTCTGGTCCAGTTTGGTGCGGCTGAGGGTCGACAGCACCAGGGCGGGGGTGCCGACGGTCATGACGATGCGGGCGATGAATTCGGTCGGGTAGTCGATACCGCTGCGGGCCCAGGCATAGCCGATGCCTGCGACGATGAACACCGGAGCCAGAACAGCGAACAGCGAAGCCAGCATGCAGCATGCCCTCCGTGGCGATCAGACTGATCGGCCGAAAAGTCAGCATTATGCCGCACCCTCGCCACCGCGGCGCAAGCCCGCCCCTACCCGAATACCTCAAACCCTGTAGGGGCTTGCCCGCGATAGCGATGAATCGGTCAACCCTTCAACCCGGGAACAAAAACGGATTGATACTGCTGCGGGCATACCCTTCGCGCTCAAGCTCAGCATCCAGCAGCAAGGATGCAAGGTCATCGGCGACCGGCTCCAGCCCCTGATCATGCTCGTAATAAAACACCTTCAGGTAACTTTCGCAGTCGCCACAGCTCTCGGCCTTCACCGCGCTGTCCTGGCGATCCAGCGACCAGTAGTCGAGCTTGCCCGTACTTTCACAGTTGCTGCACTTGGCCCGCACCATATGCCAGCGGCTTTCGCACAATCCACACTGCAGGTAACGCAGGCCGGCCCGCTTGCCGGTGAGGATCACGCTGGCCAGCGGCGCACTGCTGCACACCGGGCAATACTGGCGCTGCTCGCCGACAGCCGCCTGGGCGCTGACCGGCAAGGCCGCAGCAAGCTGGCTGAAGTAGAGCATCAGCGCTGCCCAGAAGAACACCGCCTGGCCACTGCCAACCTGGTCGTAGCGACCGTGCAGCAAATGCTCTGCGCAGGTTTCACGCTGCTCGGCAGTCATGCTGGCAATGCTCTGCAATGCTGCCGCCACGGGCGCGCTGGCATCGGCCGTGAGGTGCTCGAGCAGCTGTTTGAGCAGCGCCTGCCAATAGGCCGAACGCGGCAGGCTACGCACATCCAGTGGCGCGCCCTCGCCTACCCGCCCTGCAAGGGTCTGCAGCTCTTCGTCGGGCACCGGCAGGCTGTCCAACAGCGCCTGCTGGGCCTGGGCAATGCGCGCGGCGAATGCCAGGTACGCAGCCTGGTCATGGCCCTCGGCCAACTGGCGCAAACGCGCGGCACGCTGGCCGTAGTGGTTGCGCAGCTGCGGCAGCAACAAGGCGCTGATCTCGCCCACGCCGCCGCTGGCCTGCTCCACGGGGGTTAACTTGATGCTGCTCATTTCTTGTCACTCTTGGAAATCTGCTGGTACCAGCGGTCGTGGTGCGATTTGGCCCAGCTACGCGACACGTAACCGGTAACCATGCCGCGGATCGAACCCTTGACCCAGAACGCCAGGTAGGCGTGGCCAATGATCAGCAAGATCAGCGAGATCCCGGCCACGGCATGGGTGAACAGCGCGATGCGAATCAACGGAATGCTGAAATAGTCGGCGAACCACGGCCGCCAGATCACCACGCCACTGAGCATCAACAGGCTGATCAGACCCATGATTCCCCAGAACAGGATCTTCTGCCCGGCGTTGTATTTCCCGATCTGCAAGGGCTTGCTGTGATCGCCCGCCAGCACCGTCTTGACGTTACGAAACCAGATCGCGTCCTGGTGCTCGGGCAGGTTGTACTTCACAAAGCGCACGAACAGGAACATCAACACCACGAACACCACCACCCCCAGGAACGGGTGGAGGATGCGCGCCAGCTGTGGCGTGCCGAACACGCCGTTGAGCCAGTTCAGCGACGGGAAGAACCACGACAGCCCCGACAGCGCTACCATGAAGAAGCAGATGACCATGAACCAGTGGCTGGCGCGGTCGATGAAGCGGGTCCGCAGGATCAGTTTGTCCTTGTTCATCATGCGCTCTCCTTCTCATCTTCTTCGACTTCGTTAGGGCCAACGCCGATGTAGTGGAACACCGTACCGGCGAGGGTGGCGAAGAACGCTGCCGCAGCCACTGGTTTGAGCCAGCCCTTCCAGCCTTCGATGGCGCCGCTGATGCGCGGATCTGGGTTGAGCTTGTGGTACAGCTGCGGCTTGTCGGCGTGTTGCAACACATAGAACACATGGGTGCCGCCCACCGCTTGCGGGTCATAGATACCCGCGCCGGCAAAGCCGCGGCCGTGCAGCTCGGTCACGCGCTCCTCGGCCTGCACCAGCATGTCGGCCTTGCTGCCGAAGTTGATCGCACCGGTCGGGCAGGTCTTGACGCAGGCGGGCTCCTGGCCGACCGTCACCCGGTCGACGCACAGCGTGCATTTGTAGGCCTTGTTGTCCTTCTTGCTGATGCGCGGCACATCGAACGGGCAACCGGCCACGCAGTAACCGCAGCCAATACAGTGCTCGGACTGGAAATCGACGATGCCATTGGCGTACTGGATGATCGCGCCCGGTTGTGGGCAGGCTTTCAGGCAGCCAGGGTCGGCGCAGTGCATGCAGCCATCCTTGCGGATCAGCCACTCGAGTTTGCCCGCCTCGTTCTCGTGCTCATCAAAGCGCATCAAGGTCCAGGTATCGGCGGTGAGGTCGGCCGGGTTGTCGTAGACACCGACGTTATGGCCGACTTCATCGCGCAGGTCGTTCCATTCATTGCACGCGACCTGGCAGGCCTTGCAGCCGATGCAGATGCTCACATCGATCAGCTTGGCCACTTCGGCCTGGTGATCGCGCGCGCGCGGCGCCGGGGTGAACGCGTGGGTCGCCGAACGGCGGATGATGTCTTGGGATTGCAGGGACATGTCAGTCGCTCCGTCAGGCCTTTTCCACGTTCACCAGGAACGCCTTGTATTCCGGGGTGTTGGTGTTGGAATCACCGATGCCAGGGGTCAGGGTATTGGCCAGGAAGCCCTTGCGGGTCGCGCCTTCATAGCCCCAGTGGCACGGGATGCCGATGGTGTCGACCGGCTGCCCGTCGATTTGCAGGCGGCGGATCCGCTTGGTCACCACCGCCTTGGCCTTGATATAGCCCCGCTTGGTACTGACCCGCACCAGGTCGCCTTGAACGATGCCCTTTTCCTTGGCCAGCACTTCACCGATCTCGATGAACTGCTCGGGCTGGATGATCGCGTTGAGCTTGGAGTGCTTGGTCCAGTGACGGAACAGCTCGGTGATCGAGTAGGTGGTCGCCACGTAAGGGAATTCTTCACGGTCGCCCATGCGCGCCCGGTCACTGTCGTACAGCCGCGCCGTGGGGCTCTTGCTGACATTGGGGTGCAGCGGGTTTTGCGCCAGCGGGCTTTCGGTCGGCTCGTAGTGTTCCGGGAACGGCCCATCGTTCATGGCGCCGACCGAGAACAGCCGGCCCACGCCCTCGGGGAGCATGATGAACGGATTGGTCTGGGTGCCCGGGGCGATGTTGACCGGGAAGTCCGGCACATCGATGCCGCTCCAGCGGCTGCCGTCCCAACCGATGACCTTACGCTTGGCATCCCACGGTTTGCCCTGCGGGTCGGCCGAGGCACGGTTGTAGAGAATCCGCCGGTTCTGCGGCCAGGCCCAGGCCCAGCCTGGGGTGCAGCCCAAACCGCTGTCGGCATTGTCGCGCCGGGCCATCTGGTTGCCGGCCTCGGTCCAGGAGCCGGCAAACACCCAGTTGAAGCACATTGTGCTGCCGTCATCGCGCAGCTGGCCGAAGTTGTCCAGCAGCTGGCCCTTGCGCAAGATCAGA
Organism: Pseudomonas sp. xss_2; assembly: GCF_043104195.1. NCBI lineage: Bacteria > Pseudomonadati > Pseudomonadota > Gammaproteobacteria > Pseudomonadales > Pseudomonadaceae > Pseudomonas > Pseudomonas sp. xss_2. The sequence goes on along the minus strand of NZ_JBICKL010000077.1, from coordinate 2,925 downwards.
TTGCCCTTGTCGTCGCGCAGGTCGGCCAGGGCGTAGCCATTGGACTCCTTGGCCACTTCTTCCGGGTCAGGGTCGTAGGGGTTCTTGTAGTCCCAGGCCATGTTCAGCACCTGCTCGGGGCACGCGCCGCCTTCGTTGCGGTACAGCTCGCGCAGCTTCATGAACAGGTGGCCGAGGATCTTGCCATCATGCCAGGCCTCACCGGGCGGCGCAGCGCCTGCCCAGTGCCATTGCAGCCAGCGCCCGGAGTTGACGATCGAGCCGTTCTCCTCGGCAAAGCAACTCGATGGCAGGCGGAACACTTCGGTCTGGATCTGCCCAGGATCGACATCGTTGGACTCGCCGTGGTTCTGCCAGAAGCTCGAAGTCTCGGTGGCCAGCGGATCGATGATCACCAGGAACTTGAGCTTGGCCAGCGCCTGGGCAGCCTTGTTCTTGTCCGGGAAAGCGGCAATCGGGTTGAAGCCTTGGGCGATGTAGCCGTTGACCTTGCCCTCGTACATGCGGTTGGAGAAGTTCAGCACGTCATAGCTGTCGTCCCACTTGGGCAGCCAGTCAAAGCCCCAGTCGTTGTCGCGGGTAGCTTTGTCGCCGTACAGGCTCTTCATCAGGCTGATGAAGAACTTGGGCGTGTGCTGGTAGTAGTTGACCTGGTCGGGCAGCTGGGCACTGGGCGTGGTCTGCTTGAGGTAGGTGGCAAGCGTGGTCTGCTCATCGGACGGCAGGTTCATGTAGCCCGGCAGGCGCTGCGAGAGCAGGCCCAGGTCGGTGTAACCCTGGATGTTGGAGTGCCCGCGCAGGGCGTTGACGCCGCCGCCGGCCATGCCGATGTTGCCCAGCAGCAACTGGATCATCCCCGAACCGCGGATCATCTGTGCGCCGGTGGTGTGGTGGGTCCAGCCCAGGGCGTAGAGGAAGGTCGCGGTCTTGTCCGGCGCGCTGGTGCTGGCCATGATCTCGCAGATTTCCAGGAAGTCGTCCATGGGCGTGCCGCAGATCTGGCTGACCACTTCTGGGGTGTAGCGGCTGACGTGCTGCTTGAGCAGGTTGAACACGCAGCGTGGGTGGCTCAGGCTCAGGTCGCGGCGGGCATGGCCGTGCTCGTCCAGCTCATAGGCCCAGGAGCTGCGGTCATAGCGTTTGCTCTTGGCGTCGTAGCCGCTGAACAGGCCATCATCGAAGCTGTAATCGCTGCGCACGATCAACGAGGCGTTGGTGTAGGCGCGCACGTATTCGTGCTGGATGCGGTCGTGGGTCAGCAGGTAGTTGACCATGCCCATCAGGAAGGTGATGTCGGAGCCGGCGCGTACGGGCGAGTAGATGTCCGCCACCGAGGCGCTGCGGTTGAAGCGTGGGTCGACGACGATGACCTTGGCGCCGTTGCGAATCTTCGCCTCGATCACCCACTTGAAGCCCACCGGGTGCGCCTCGGCCGGATTGCCACCCATGATCAGCACCACGTTGGCGTTCTTGATGTCGACCCAGTTGTTGGTCATCGCGCCACGGCCGAAGGTCGGCGCCAGGGCGGAAACGGTCGGCGCGTGACACACCCGCGCCTGGCTATCGGTGCCGAGGATGCCCAGGGCACGGGTGAAGCGCTGGTCGAGCGAGCCGGTTTCGCTGCTGGCCGCCGAGGAGCAGAGCATGCCGGTCGACAGCCAACGGTTGACCGTGACGCCCTTGGCGTTCTTCTCGATGAAGTTGGCGTCGCGGTCATCCTTCATCAGCCGGGCTATGCGGTCGATGGCATAGTCCCAGCTGATCCGCTGCCATTTGTCCGAGCCTGGGGCGCGGTACTCGGGGTACAGCAGGCGTTGCTCGCTGTGGATGTAGTCGACCAGGCCAGCGCCTTTTGGGCATAGCGAGCCGCGGCTTACGGGATGATCGGGGTCGCCTTCAATGTGGAAGATCCGCGCCTTGGCGTTTTTTGCACCATCGCCCAGGCTGTACATCAGGATGCCGCAACCGACCGAGCAATAGGTGCAGTTGTTGCGGGTTTCCTTGGCGCGCAACAGTTTGTACTGGCGAGATTGGCTGGCATTGGCCACTGCCGGGCCGAAGCCGAGCGACACAGTGGTGGCTGCCGCCGCACCGGCGGTACAAAGTTTGAAGAACTGTCGTCTGCCAAGTGCCATGAATTTCTCCTCATGCAGGCCCGGGTTAATCACAGGCAAGTAGGCGCGGTGGCGTGGGCCACTCTGTTATGAAGTGTGAAAAAGTGCGTGGACGGGTTGTCAGGCCGACGCGGCGTTAGTTGTGGAAGTCGGCGCTATATTTTTCGCGGGCCGGCCTGCTCCCACACAGGTCGCGCGGCGTTCATAGACACTGCAACCCTTGTAGGAGCAGGCTTGCCCGCGAAGAGGCCGGCTAAATTTCTACACAGCCCATGCGTCAAATCAACACGCGCCCGCCATTGTAATGACCCTACAACAAGTGAGCCAATTGACCGATTCGATCATTTGATAAGTTTTATCGATCAACTAGCCTGATTAGCTAAAATAATTGCTGTCTGTATTGATCTAGATCAAGAAACGACTCAACCCTGTAACTAAGCGTGCAACTCAATACGACCAAAGTAGGTGGCGGAATAATTCTCACTTTCGCAGTAAATATTTAAAAGCATCCTCTTTAGTTAGACTTTTGGGATACGGGTCTTGGACTCTTGGACTGCGAGCTTATCCATTGGATGTGGCGGTGCCACTGGCCCCTTCCGCCCTTACGGCGGGTCACTTTTTGGCAAACGCCCGGTGTGCCGGCCCAGCCAAAAGTAACCAAAAAAGGCTGCGCTCGGCCTCCTGAAGTCGCGAAGTTAGTGGCGGCGCCCGGGCTGGCGTTATCTGGCGATAGTGCCAGGTGTGGTGGATAGTCGGCCGTCATCGCGGGGCAAGCCCGCTCCCACGAGTCACCGCCAACCAAAAGCGGCGC